>JAQUSB010000055.1 GCA_028715345.1 Candidatus Omnitrophota bacterium
ATACTGCCATAGAAGGCGGCTCCGATTTTCTCGATTACTATGCCGATTTCTCCCAGTCTTCCACCGATGGTTTCAGGACAAATAACGCGCTGGAAACGGTGGATGCGACGGCGTCGGTAATTATAAAGCCCGCTCCTTATTTGCGCATACGCTCTGAGGGCGGATACCACAAGGACTGGTACGGACTACCCGGAGCTCTTTCCCCGGCCAATATAGGCACCTTGGGGCGCGGGGGCAGTACAAGCCCCGATAATAGGGGGCGGACGGAAGATTATTATGTCATGGCGGGGCCGGATGCCGAGTATGCTTCGAGCAAAGGTAAAGTGAAATTTTCAGGTGACGTTATAGTTCGCGGTAGGAGGCTGGCCTCGACATTTTATTATACCGGAGGCGATACGAAAAGGAACGACCATACGAATACTTTCGGTTTTACGCCGAAAATATCGATAGAGAACGACATACTTGCGATGGCAAATAAACTACTGGCCGGGATCGACTACTATGCCTATAGGGACGCCGTATCGGATGCGTCCGGTGGGGCAAGAACGGAAGTCATAATCGAGAAAAGGACCATAGGTACATACGCCGAAGATACGTTAAATATAACGCCGGAACTCAGCGTAAACGGCGGCGGCAGGATCGAGTGGGCATATTTTAAATTTGACCAGGAAGAAGGGACGAAGTCGTTGACGCGCAAAGAGATGACCGAATTTGCCCTAGAGGCGGGCGTGAACTATAAATATGCCGAAAGATCGTCCGTTTACGCAAACTACAGCCGCTCGTTCAGGTTCCCGGCTGTGGATGAATGGTTCAGCGGCGACTATGTATATGCCGGGACTCTCATACCCGGACAGGGGCTGAATATGGATCTCGTGCCGCAAACGGGTAACCATTTCGAGGTAGGCGTCAAAGAGGGATTGTTAAAATATTTCAAAGTAAACATCGACTACTTTTTTGATTACATTAAACACGAACTATTTTTTAACCCCCTCACTTACGCCAATTCGGTGTATGACACCACCGTCCGAAACGGGATGGAGCTGGAAGCGCATTTATGCCCTATGGATAATATCGACGCTTTCGCCCGATACACCTACCAGAAAGCGTTTTTTGTAGGAGGCCCGTTCGCGGGTAACGATATACCGGGCATAGCGCGCGATAAGATAGCGTGCGGCATAAATTATACGTTTCGCGACTGTTTCAGGATCGATTACCTGGCTAATATCGTAGGACCGCAATATTTCATAAGCGACCAGTCGAATTCCATGCCGAAACTGAAGACATACACGACGCACGACCTGAAATTTTCTTATTACAAATACGGCCTTCGCGGTTACATAGCCATATATAACCTACTGGATGAAAAATATTCTTCGTACGGCGCTTTATACGGCACCACGCCTTATTATTTTACTTCGCCGGGGAGAAATGTTACACTTGGAGTGGAGTATAAATTTTAAATGCGACGAACCTATATTATAATACTAAGTCTTTTTGCAATATGTCTTTTCGCGCAGGGATTATCCGCCCAGATGGTCCCTGTCGCGAGGGACGTGGCGGCGGACGGGTTCAGCATCCAGGAAGACATGAAGTCGTACGAGATAATATACAAAGAGCACGCTAAAGAGTACGAGGATTATTACAAGGTAGTGCGGGAGAAGATAGTACAAAAATTAAAGTATAATTACAGATATAAATTTCGCGACGGCAATGTCGATATGTCGTTCGTGCTCAATTGCGACGGGACTCTTTCCAGGATCGATGTCGATCTCGATAGATCTACTACAGATAGAGGCCTGATCGACATTACGGTCCTGAGCCTGCGGCAGGCGTCGCCATTCCCGCCTTTTCCCAAGGAATTGCCTGCCCGAAAATTGCCGTTCGGCCTCATGGTCGCGTTCAAGAAACAGTAGCTCACCGCACCATTTAGCTTGAAATTTCCCTATATTTGGTTTATCCTATTAACATTATAATAGCGAGGTGACTTATGAAAAAAGCTGTCAGCTGTATTATTTTTTCGATAGTTATCACAAATCTGGCATGGGCGGAAACAGGCCCTACCGAGCAGGATTACCAGAACTTCGATCAAATGCGCGCCAAACTCGTCCGGATGCGCCATGAAATGGATAAATTCATGAAAGACGTCATCGGCCCGTATGCAGACGCCGGTAAAGGCGGTGCCGGTATTTTCGGCCAGGACGTGCGATTAGATGTCACGGAGAGCGACAGGGAAGTCACGGTCAAAGCCGATCTGCCCGGGATGACTAAGGATAAGATAAATATCACGCTGGAAAAGAATAAGCTCTTGAAGATATCCGGTTCGAGGGAAACGTTTGAAGAAAAGACGAGCCAGGGCATAGTGAGGCAGGAGCGCATGAGCGGCAGTTTTGAGCGGGTACTGGAACTTCCAGCCGAGTGCGAAGGTAAAAACATAAAAGCCACCTACAAAGAAGGCGTTTTGGAGATAGTTTTACAGAAGAAGAAAAATGTTAAGGAAGACACGATCAAAGTAAGCGTACAGTAAATTAAGGGGGATATTGAAGTGAAGGCATCGGAATTGAAAAAAGGAATGATAATCAAAGACGGCAATGATTTTTTCATCGTCACGGAAATGGAGCATAGGACGCCGGGGAATTTACGCGCCATATACCAGGCCATAATAAAAAATATATTGACGGGGCAGACCCTCAATAAGCGCTACAGTCCGACGGATTCCGTCGACAGGGCCGACCTCGAATCGAAAAAAGTGCAATACTTATACAGGGACCATTCCGGCTTCCATTTCATGGATATGGAGACCTACGAGACTCTTACGATAAGCGATGAGATGGTGGGTTCCGCGAAAGATTATCTCAAAGAAAATCTCGAGGTATCGCTTCTTTACCACGAGCATAGGCCTGTGACTATCGAAATGCCTGTGAGTGTGGCGTTGAAGATAACCGAGTCCGCTCCCGGCGCGAAAGGCGATACGTCCGGCAGGGCGATGAAACCTGCGAAGCTGGAGACCGGGATCACGGTGAACGTGCCGCTATTTATCGACGAAGGCGAGACGATAATGATAGATACGCGCACCGGCCAGTATCTGGGGAGAGCTTGATTGGGTGTATCCGATAATTTCGATGTTGCTGTATTGGGAGGCGGGGCTTCCGGCATAGCCGCGGCGATCGCGGCGAAGCGCGCCGGCAAGTCCGTCGTCATCTGCGAAAGGCTCCCTAAGATAGGCAAGAAGATACTCGCCTCAGGCAACGGCAGATGCAATCTTTTGAACGAAAACATTATCGAATCTTTCTATAATCCATCCGCAAGAACTCTCGTAAAAAGCGTATTTACTAAATTCAGCAAAAACGATATCCTCGATCTTTTCGCCAACCTCGGCCTCCGGACGTATTCGGACGATGGCAGGATATTTCCCGTAACGAATCAGTCCTCATCGGTATTGAAGGTGCTGGAGATAGAATTGAGCCGCCTGCGTATCGACATCACACATAGCTTTGAGGCCGCGAACATAACGGATGCCAAAAGCGGTTTTATTATGACTTCGAAGTCCGGCCGTAAAGTATCGGCAGGCTCGCTCATAATAGCCGGCGGCGGCAGGTCGTATCCCGCGCTCGGCTCCGACGGCAGCTGCTACAAATTTGCGGAGCAATTCGGCCACACGATAGTAAAACCCGTCCCTTGCGCGGTCGCGCTCGTCGCCAAAGACCCGCTATGCCACATTCTCCAGGGTCAGAAGATATCGGCTTCGGCAAAAGCTTCTCTGGGCGGGAAAATGCTTGGCCAGGCGCAGGGTGAAGTCCTTTTTGCGAAGTACGGCTTGTCGGGGACCGCGATACTCGACGTATCCCGCGAGATATCTATAGCAATAAACAGAAGCGG
>JAQUSB010000009.1 GCA_028715345.1 Candidatus Omnitrophota bacterium
GGGGTTTGCGCCTTACACGTCTTTCGACCGTGTTCTATTATACCTAAATGGAGCTCGTATATCAAGTGCTTTGGCGTAATTTCAGTCAAAATTTTATGGGCCGCTTCTATGTCGGTTTTATCGCTTATAAGGCCCAATCTCTTTGTTACCCTGAAAATATGCGTGTCGACCGGCATCACGGGCTTACCGAAACCGAACAATAATACGCATGCCGCCGTCTTTGGCCCCACGCCTTTCAGAGATTCGAGATATTCGAGCCCATCGCGGACCGTAAATATATTAAGGAAGGATAGCGTTATTTTATCTTCGCGCCTTTTAATTTCGGCGAGAATATATTTAATACGATTTGCCTTGATGTTGGCAAGTCCGGCATGCTTTATGGTAGCGGCGATCTTTGTCTTCGGGGAGGCGAGGCAGGCGTCCCACGACCTGAATTTACTTTTAAGCGCCGCGAACGCTTTGAGCGAATTCTTATCGGTAGTATTCTGCGACAGCACCGTGCGGATGAGAACGTCTACAGGGTCGTCTTCCGCGAACGGCTCACGGCCGCCGTATGTTTTCTTCAATAATACCGCTATCTTTTTAATCTTCATGCGAAGGTTCATAATTTTATATTTTCGGGATGGATGAGAGCAATAATTTCGTGTACTCAGTCGACGGTTCCGAATACAAAGTTTCGGTCGTTCCCTCTTCCACTATTTTGCCCTGTTTCATTACCGCGACTCTGTCGCACATATATTTTATGACCCTAAGATCGTGGCTTATGAATAAATATGTTATGCCCAGTTCCTTCTGTATCTCTTTCAAAAGGTTCAATATTTGCAGCTGAATGGTGACATCGAGACTCGAGACCGGTTCGTCGCACACGATAAATTCCGGATCCGTTATGACTGCGCGCGCTATCGCTATTCTCTGCCTCTCCCCTCCCGAAAACTGGTGCGGGTATTTATCGGCTGCGGTCTTTGGCAGCCCGACCAGATCGGTAACCTGCTCAACCTTTTTCCGGATATCCACACCACTGCAGTAGGGCAGGTTTAAACCTGCCCTGCCATTATTTACTACCAACCCCTCGGCCACGATATCGCGCACCCGCATCTTCGGGTCGAGTGAATTGTAAGGATCCTGGAATATCACCTGCGGTTTTCCGGTCGCAAGCTCGACGGTGCCCGAATCCGGCTTAATGATACCCAGGATGACCTTACCCAAAGTCGTCTTGCCCGAACCTGATTCTCCGACAAGGCCGAAGGTCTCGCCTTTTTCTATCGATAGCGAAACGCCGTCCACTGCCCTGACCGCGCCGCGCCCCTGCCTTAAGGGGCCCCGCCGCACCCGGAAAGTTTTTACGATATTTTCGCACTTTAATATGTTCATGCAAACGCCTTTACCGATCCCAGCAGGGATATCGTGTAATCGTTTTTGGGGCTGCGTATAATAGCGTCTTTCGTGCCGCGTTCTACCATTTTCCCTTTACACATTACGCCGACCTCATCGCACATGCGCGCGATTATCCCGAAGTCGTGGCTTATGAAAAGCATCGAAAGCTTTTCTTTCTCCTTTATCTCCTCGAGAAGATCGAGTATCCGGGCCTGTATCGTGACATCGAGCGCCGTCGTCGGCTCGTCGAGGATCAATAGTTCCGGTGAATTTACAAGAGCCATCGCTATACCTATACGCTGCTTCGTCCCGCCGGAGAGCTGGTGCGGATAGTCATGGAATATTTTCACAGGGTCGGGTATATGGACTTTCTTAAGGTACTCGAGCGCAATTTCGCCCGCCCTGGCTTTTCCTATATTCCGATGGGCGAGGATCGCTTCGGCAACCTGATATCCGATAGTGAATACGGGATTCAGCGCGGATGACGGGTCCTGAAATACGATCGATATCTTGGAGCCCCGCAATGAGCGCATAATTTTCTCATCGCACCTAACGAGATCCGTCCCGTTAAACAGGATACTGCCGGATCCTATCGAACCGCCCTCCGGGATCAATTTTAAAACCGACAGCGCGGTCATCGTCTTGCCGGAGCCGGATTCTCCGACGAGGCCGAAACATTTGTTCTTCTCTATCTCGAAACCGACGCCGTCGACCACCCTGACAGGACCCGTGCCGGTTTCGAAGCAAACTTTGAGATCATTTACCTGCAATATCTTCATTTCCGATCATCTCGCAATTTCGGTTCAAGCATATCGCGCAAACCTTCGCTCAGCAAATTATACGAAAGCACCGTAAACAATATGAATAGTCCGGGAAATACCGTGAGCCACCACGCCACGCCGAGCGTCGATTTGCCGTCCATCAGTATGTTCCCCCAGCTTGGCGTCGGCGGCTGGACGCCTATACCGAGGAAGCTCAATGCCGACTCGGTGAGGATCGCCCCGCCGATCCCCAGTGTCGCGCTGACGAATACGGGACCGATCGCGTTCGGGATGAGATGGCGCGCGATTATCCACGCGTCGCCGGCGCCCATGACGCGCGCAGCCGCTACGAAGTCGCGCTCTTTCAGGGTCAGTATCTCGGCCCTCACCAGCCGCGCGACCCCCATCCAGCTCGTCAGCCCGATGACGATCATGATATTGACGATCGACGGCTCAAGGATGGCGATGACGGCGAGGATGAGGAAGAATGTCGGGAAGCAGAGCATGATGTCGACGAACCGCATTATCACGGTGTCGATCTTCCCACCGTAGTAGCCCGCAACGGAGCCGAAGAAGAGGCCGATGATGACCGCGATGCCTACCGCGATAAAACCGATGGATAGCGATATCCGCGACCCATAAACTATCCGCGAGAATATATCGCGGCCGAGGGTATCTGTCCCTAATATATGGGCAGCCGACGGGCCGCTTAAGATGGCGTTCGTGTCTATCGCCGACGGATCCTGTTTCGCGATGAATGGCGCGAAGAGCGCGAAAGCTAATATCACTATTATGAATATCGACGACGCGAGAACCATCTTATTTTTAAGGAAGCTCTTCATTCGCCCTCCGTGACCCGTATCCGCGGATCGGCGTAAGAATACGCTATGTCGGCCAGGAGATTGCCCAATAAAGTAAGAAAAGCGCCTATAGTGAGTATTCCCATTATCGTGGGATAATCGCGCGCCATTACCGATTCGTAAAACAACCTGCCCATACCGGGAATAGCGAATATCGATTCGAATATTACGCTGCCGCCTATCAACCCCGGCACAGACAGCCCGAGTATGGTTATCACGGGCAGGATCGCGTTCTTGAGCGCGTGTTTATATATCACCTGCGATCCTTTAAGCCCTTTCGCCCGCGCCGTCCTGATATAGTCCTGGTGTATCACGCCGACCATCGCGCTCCTCATATATCTGGAGATACCGGCGAGGCTTCCGAAAGCCGCGATCGCGACCGGCAGTATCAGGTGCCTGGCGACATCCAATATCTTGGCGCCCAGAGAATAGTATTCGAAGTCGAGAGATTTTATGCCCGATATCGGCAGCCATCCAAGGGTGATCGAAAATAAACTCATCAAAAGTAACGCAAGCCAGAATTCCGGCACCGAAAATCCCGTAAACGCAATAACTGTGGTAGACTTGTCGAGAAACGATCCCCGCCGTACAGCCGATAAAACGCCCATCGGTATACCTATGAACAATATCAATACCATCGACAATATATTTATGAGGAGCGTTATCGGGATCCGCTCGGCGATCTTTTCCGAAACGGGCCTGTCGTCGACGTAAGAGCGCCCGAAATCGAAGACCACGACGCGCCTGAGCCAATCGATATACCGGATATAGACCGGTTTATCGAGGCCGTACAATTTCTCAAGTCGCGCTCTCGCCTCATACGAAACCTTAGGGTTCAGGCTCGTCTGGATATCGGTCGGCTTGCCCGGCGCCAGGTGGATCACGAAAAACGAAATGAGCGTGATCCCGAAAAATACCGGGACCAACCCCGCCAATCTTTTCGCTAAATAAGTCAGCATAGATCTTTACCTGTACTTTTGTTCCGACTTCGGCACGTACCACTTTATGAAATTATAACCGATGCCGATGGGCGAAGATTCGACATTACGGAAACGCGAATTCACTATCGGCAGTATATCCGACGAATAAAGGAACGTGTACGGCTGGTCCGCATAGATGAGCTCGTGTATCCTGTGGTATATAGCTGCGCGCTTCGACTCATCGAAAGTGCGCCGCCCTTCCAGGAGAAGCTTATCGACTTCCTCATTTTTATACCCGGCAAAATTGAACTCTCCCTGCCGCGTCTTCGACGAATGCCATATATCGTAATTATCCGGGTCGCGCGACAGGAACCAGCCCATAAGGACCGCCTCGAAACGGCGCTTGTCGATAAATTCATTCAGCATCGCGCTCCACTCGACGATGCGTATCTTCATCTTTATGCCGATGTCTTCCATGTACTTCTGTATCATTTCGGCCGCGCGCAGGCGTTCGCCGTTGCCCTGGTTCACCAGGACGGTAAATTCAAAAGGTTTGCCGCTTTTATCGATCCATCCGTCGCCGTCGGTATCCAACCACCCCGCGCCGCGTAAAAGCTCTCCGGCCCGCGCAATATCATAAGGCGCGCCCTTCACGTCTCTATTGTATGCCCACGAATCTTTCATAAAAGGCCCCGTCGTAACTTCGGCAAGCCCGAAGAATATGGCTTTAACTATCTCCTCTTTATTTATCGCGTAATTTATGGCCTGCCGTACCCTGACGTCACGAAATTTCGGGTCCGTAAGATTGTAGCCCAGATAGGTATAACCGAAGCTCGGGTACCTGAATTTATTATAATGTTCGCGGAAGAAATTATTGCCCGTCTGGCGCGTATATTGCAAAGGTGAAAGCGTAGAAAGGTCTACACCTTGCGTCTGGAGCTCGAGAAATATCGTAGCATCGTCGGGAATGATGCGGAAAATATACCTGTCTATGTAAGGCCTTCCGTCGAAATAATCGCGGTTCGAAATAAGCTCTATCTTCTCTCCCGTCTTCCAGGACTTGAATTTGTACGGCCCCGTCCCCACCGGGTTACGGCCGAACGAAGTCTTGTTGAGGTCCTCGTTCTTTAATAAGTGCTCGGGCATTATCCACATACCCCAGCTCGAAAGCGACGGAGCGAAAGGTTCTTTATAAGTCACTTTGACGGTATGGGCATCCGGCGTCTCTAAAGACTTTATCCGCTCAAAGTCCCCGCTGTAAGGAGTCCGGACTTTCGGATCGATCAGTTTATCGTAGGTGAAAAGAACGTCTTTGGAAGTGAACGGCGCGCCGTCGTGCCATTTCACATTTTTCTTAAGGTGAAAAATTATGACAAGGCCGCCTTCCAGTATTTCCCAGCTCTCGGCCAGCTCGCCCACTATACGCACGTTCTTATCGTATTTGACGAGCCCGTTAAATACCATGCCGCAGATATCGCTCGAGGCTGTGTCCGATGCGAGTATCGGGACGAGTGTCCGCGCGTCGCTTATGGAGCTGACCACGATAGCGTCTCCGTATGAAGGCTCACCCGCGTCCTGAGTAGCGGCAAACAGAAAGGCAGACGATAAAAAAAATACCGCCATGATGAGCGGTATCTTTTTTCTGTCTGTCAGGTTTTTATTCATTTCATCGTGTATTAGAATTCTACGTCTTCGTTCATAGGCATCGGTATCGAAGGCTGGGGTATACCCGCGGCGCCCTGGGTCGTCACCGGGCCTTTTAAAGCGCCCTGCATAACGAGCGATTTGCCCCTATGGCTTGTCATTACAGCCAGCGTCAGGCATGTCATTATATAAACGACCGCCGATACTGCCGTCGCCCTGGTCAGAAATACCGACGTCTTCGTCCCGAAAAGGGTCTGGGTAGAGCCTCCCCCGAACGTTTCGCTTAAACCACCGCCCCTTCCTGCCTGGAGCAGGATGACGGCTATCAACACTAAAGATGCTATTACATGTATTGCGATAACTAACCCGTATAACATATTGATCTCATCTCCTCATTATAAACAACCGCGCACTATCTGGGCAAATGGATCCGCCTTCAAGCTGGCCCCGCCCACAAGCGCGCCGTCCACGTCTTCCTGTTGTATCAGCTCTTTTATATTATCAGGCTTAACGCTGCCGCCGTATTGTATCCTCACGGAATCGGCAGTCGCTTCATCGAACATCTCTTTAAGGAGGCCGCGTATGTATTTATGGACTTCCTGGGCCTGTTCTTTGGTCGCGTTAACGCCCGTGCCTATAGCCCAAACAGGTTCATACGCTACTACTACATTGGCCATATCCTCTTTTGTAAGCCCGGCCAGAGAATTGACCACATGATCTTTCACTACCTGGAATGTCTTATCGGCCTTCCTGTCTTCCAATTTCTCGCCCACACAGACTATCGGTTTCAGGCTGTTCGCCAAGAGCGCCTTGGCCTTTTTATTTACCGTCTCGTTCGTCTCGCCGAAAAATTGCCTTCTTTCCGAATGGCCGACTATGCAATATTTACATCCGGCGCTCTTTAACATGGAACAGGATACTTCGCCGGTAAAAGCGCCTTCTTTTTCCCAATAAACATCCTGAGCGCCCAGGCCTATATTCGATTCTATCAAGACCTCGTTTACATCGCTTAAAGACGTGAAAGGCGGGCAAAGGACTATCTCTACGCTCTCGACGTCGTATAAAGACCTCTTTACCGTGTTAGCGAGGTCTATGGATTCCGCTATATTCTTGTTCATCTTCCAGTTGCCGGCAATGATAACTCGTCTCATGATTATTTTTTGCCTCCGCACGAGCAGCAGCATCCGCCCTTCTTATCGCTAAGCGCATCTATACCCGGCAGGCCGCGTCCTTCGAGATACTCGAGCGACGCCCCGCCGCCCGTCGAGATATGCGTCATCTTATCCTCTACATTGAATTTCGACATAGCAGCCGCGGTGTCGCCGCCGCCTATTACAGACGTGACACCTTTAAGGCCCGCGATATATTCGGCGATATCTTTTGTGCCTTTGGCGAATTTATCCATCTCGAACACTCCCATCGGCCCGTTCCAGACTATCGTCTTCGCGGTTTTAAGTTTATTTTCGAACAATTCGATCGTCTTCGGCCCTATATCCAGCGCCATCCAGCCGTCCGGTATATTGTCAACCACGAGTTTCGTATCGGCGTTCGCGTCGAATTTATCGGCTATCACGTGGTCGACAGGCAGAAGTATCGGTATCTTCTTTTTCGCGGCCTTATCGAGCGCCTGCTTTGCCGTCTCGAGGCCGTCTTTATCCAACTTCGACGAACCGATCGTCTTGCCTTGTACTTTGAGGAACGTGTAGGCCATGCCGCCGCCTATAATAAGCGCGTCGACTTTATTCAACAGGTTATCTATGACCTTTATCTTGTCTTTTACCTTGGCGCCGCCGAGGATCGCGACAAAAGGCCTTTTGGGATTATCGACCGCGTTGCCTAAATATTCTATCTCTTTGCCCAACAAAAATCCCGCCACAGACGGCAGATAATGGGTCACACCTTCCGTAGAAGCGTGCGCCCTGTGGGCCGTGCCGAACGCGTCATTTATAAAGACGTCCCCGGGGGAGGCCAATTCCTTAGCAAAGCCCGGGTCGTTCTTCTCCTCTTCGGCGTGGAACCTTAAGTTCTCGAGCAAGATCACATCCCCCGCCTTCATCTCGGATACCGCCTTCTTCACATCGGGGCCGACGCAATCTTTGAGCGCGGTAACGGGTTTACCCAAAAGCTCTCGCAGGCGCTTGGCCACGGGCGAAAGGCGCAGCTCTTCTTTTACCTGCCCGTCCGGCCTGCCAAGATGGCTCATCAGGATAACTTTTGCGCCTTTATCGAGCGCGTACTTTATCGTGGGTAACGCTGCCTTTATCCTTATATCGTCGGTTATATTCAGGTTATCATCGAGGGGAACGTTGAAATCGACCCTGATAAGGGCCCTCTTGCCCTTCAAGTCGACATCTTTAATAGTCATTTTTGCCATACTGATTCTCCGGATTATGTAGGGCAGGTTTAAACCTGCCCTACTGCTTTAAAGAGTTATGATTATAATACCGTCGGCATCCTTTGTCAATCCCTTTCGAAATAGGGACAGATACCTATTTCTAAAATAAAAATGGGTATCTGTCCCATTTTACTTAAATACGAAGCCTGTCTGGAGGGACCAGAATAGAAGGTCCATATCTTCGAGCGGGATGCCCGTTCTTATGGAAAAACCCTTCATCTTCTTTTCTATCTCAAGGTAAATACGCCTTGATCCTAAAGAAGGCGGTATCTTTTCGATAACACCGTATTTCTGCAGGTTTTTGAGGATGTGCCTGTCGAGTATCGCGATATCTTTACCCAAACCTATATTACGCAAAAAATGGCTCGCCTCTTTATACCCGAAGCCTTTTATATTCCCGACCAGCCATTCCCTTACATTCAATATATCCCGGGGATCCAGCCTGCTCTTTATATCAATCCTGCCGCCTCGCTCGAAAAGTTTCCGCGCTTCCACTATATATTCGGCTTTCTTATTATGGAAACGCGCTTTACCTTTTATTACCGGCCTGATATGCCTGGGTTCGCCTTTTAAAATAAAACCTTTCTTCTCAAGTTCGTTTATGGCCTCGTTACATTTAAGCGCGTTGGCATTTGCCGTCAATATGCAGTAGCACATCTCCGAGAATATCTTCTCGTCCGACGAGCGGTGTATGGCGCTGAACTCTGCCAGGCGCTTTTTTATTTCGGGCTTCAGTTTCTTATATGCCGAGATCAGTTCTTTGGCGGGTTTCATCTTATCTTGTTCAAATATTTAAAGGCCTGGAGCGCGGCTTTGGAACCTTCTCCGGCGGCTATCACTATCTGCTTATCGGGGACATCCGTAACGTCACCTGCCGCGAATACGCCCGGTATATTCGTTTCGTTCTTAACATTTATTTTGATCTCACCGCGTTCATTACGTTCTACCTCTCCGGCAAAAGACGAATTCGGCAGAAGGCCTATCTCCACGAATACACCTTCGGCCGCTATCTTCTCTTCTTTCCCGGCGCGCTTGATACCTATGCCGTTCACGAATTTATCGCCGTATATCGCCGTAACCTGCGAATCATTAAGGACCGTGGCCTTGTCGTTTGCCTCGACTTTTTCGCGCATTACCGCGTCCCCGCCCAGCGAGGAAGTTATATTTATAACATAGACGTGTTTGGCTATTTTAACAAGCTGGAGCGCCGCGTCGAGCGCGGAATTGCCGCCGCCTATTACAGCGACATTCTTACCTGAAAAGAGCGGGCCGTCGCAGGTGGCGCAATAGGTCAGGCCTTTATTCTTGAATTCTTTTTCCCCGGGAACGCCGAGCTGGCGGGAAACTTTTCCCGAAGCGATTATAAGGCTCTTTGCTTCGTATTCGCCTTTAGAGGTCTTTACCTTAATATTATCTCCGGCCCTTTTTACTTCCTCCGCCTGCTCGTTCTCTTTCACGATAACGTTATACTGCCGCATATGTTCTTCGAACTTATTGACGAGATCCGGGCCGGTTATGAACTGGTATCCCGTGTAATTCTCTATCTCGCCGCTCCAGCCGGTCTGGCCGCCGATGTCATTTGTGATGACGATGAAATTCATCCTTTTGCGGGCGGCGTACACGGCCGCGGTGATCCCCGCCGGGCCGGCGCCTATTATAATAAGGTCGTAGACCATTTATAACCCCAGGACTTCTTTGATCTTCTCTTTATCGAACCCGACTATTATCTGGCCGTCGATCTCAATGACAGGGACGCCCATCTGGCCGGACTTCTTTATCATTTCCTGGGCTTTTTCGTGATTCTCGGAAACATCTATATCCTGGAACTGGATATTGTTATCCTTTAAATATTGCTTCGCCCTGATGCAGAAAGGGCATGTAGTCGTGCTATAGATCACAACGCTCTTAGCCATAGAACCCCCTTTTATAAAATGATCTTCTTAAGCTCTATAAGGTCATCTATTATAAAATCCGGTCTAAGCGGCTCGACCTCTTCTGGTTTGCCGAGCCCATGCCTTATCCAGCAGGTCTTTATGCCGGAGTTATTGCCTGTCATTATGTCTATCGCCATATCGCCGACTATGATGGACTTCGACTTTTCTATCTTAAATTTAGCAATGACCGGATCGAGAACGCACGCGGAAGGCTTTATACAACCTTCGTCATCACCGCCGACTATGTCGTCAAAATATTCTCTTATGCCGAGCGATCTTAAGACGGCATCCGCGAATTTCGAATACCTGTTGGTCAGGATGAATTTTTTTTTGTTTTTGAAGTAGTCGAGCACTTCCCCGGCATGCGGATAAAGTTTCGCGCTATCCGCCGGGTGTTTCATATAATATCCGCTGTACAGATCGACGCCCTTTTCTATAAGGGCGCTGTCATCTATGCCGATACTTTTAGCGACGAGGTCGCTTACGCCGGTGCCCACATACGAGACGATCTCGTCGAAAGACTTTTGCGCCAGGCCCAGCTGGGCAAGAGCATAATTCATCGCGTTAACGATATCGCTTCTGGCGTCGATCAAAGTGCCGTCGATATCGAAAAATATCGAATCTACGTTAAGCACGGCGCTATTTTATCTCTATCTTGGCAGAACTCTGCCATAAGCCGTGTATATTGCAGTAAGACGACGCCATTATGGTGCCGGGCTTATCGGTCTTCATCGCGACAGCCGCTTCCGAATGAGTAAATACTGTGCTCGTGTCGGCCCCGAGCGTCGATTCCCCGTGCGATGAAAATTCTATCCTGCCTATCTGGTAAGGGAACTTCTCGCCGTCCGGCTGGAAAAATACCGTTATCCACCTGATATGGTGGGCGGTGGTATTGGGGTGCGGTATCTCTTTCCCTACAGAAACGGATATCTTGAAGAACTCGCCCTTCTTCGCGCTTTGAGGCGCGTCTATTACAGGTACATGCTTCTCTTGTTTCCAATCCGCGGACTGGAACAGGTCTTTGATCTCTGCCATAAGTCACCTCGCTAAAATAGGGGCAGAAGTAGCCCTGCCCCTATTAATAGTTTGCGCTACAGGTTATTTCTTCTCGATAAGATTTTCGAACATCTCTTCGTGCCCTATCTCCTCGCCCATGATGTGGCATGCGAGCTGATAAGTGTCGTGATCTTTGCCGAACGTCTTCTTGGCCAGCTTATTGTAAACATCGATAGCGCCTGCTTCGGCTTCGGTCACTATCTTTATTATCTCCTTGTAATCGGACAGGTTCTTCATCACCCCGGGATACGGCGCGTTCCCGCCTTTTTCCACCTCTCCGAGAGTATTTATCGGCATGCCGCCCAGCTCGATTATGCGCTCCGCGAGTTCCGTCGCGTGCTCGAGTTCGTCTTTAGCGATCTTACCGAGAAATTCCGACATGTCCTCGTAACCCATTCCCTCAACGGCGACCGACATATAATGCCACGCGTAAAATGCGAGCCATTCGTCGCAATATGCCTTGTTAAGGTCTTTGATCAGATCTTTCAGGTCTATTTCTACTATCTCCCTTGACTTCTTTCCCATGATACCCCCCTTTTTTTATTTTGTTACATTATACCATTTTATACTACTTTACCGGCAAAATCTTTCCCGAACTGGTAACAAGCCTTCAGATCGTTCTCATCCGGAACAGATTTACAAGATATCGACGGTATTGCGGCGCCGATGCCGCCTTCGACCAGCACTTTTTCCATCTCCGCTACCGCGCCGCCCGCCCAGCCGAACGAGCCGAACACGCCGGCAACTCTGTTCTTCGCCTTGAGCCCTTTTAAAAACTCCAAAAATCCCGCTATCGTCGGGAGCATATCGTTATCGTGCGTAGACGAGCCGATGAGAAAACCCTTAGCGTCGAGCATATCGGTAACGACTTCCGTCCTGTCGGTCGCCGCTATATCGCAGATCTTCACGTCAACACCGGCATCGCTTATGCCTTCTGCTATCTTCCTGGCCATCTTCTCCGTTGACCCCCACATAGTTTCGTAGACCATGACCACTTTGGGCGCGATCGTGTTCTTTGCCCATCCTGCATATGCATTTACGATCTTCATCGGGTCCTTGCGCCAGATTATGCCGTGGCTCGGGGCTATCATATTTATAGGCAGGCTCATCTTCTGGAGCTCTTCGAGCTTCCGCGCTATCATCGAGCTGAGCGGCCAGAGGATGTTCGCGTAATATTTCTTCGCCTCTTCCATGAGTTCGCACTGGTCGACTTCGTCGTCGAAACGCGCGCTCGTCGCGTAGTGCTGGCCAAACGCGTCGTTCGGCATAAGGAGCTCTTCCTCCCTGCAATAAGTGAACATGCTGTCAGGCCAATGTATCATCGGCGCTTCTATAAAGGTAAGTGTCTTTTTGCCGAGCTTCAGCGTATCGCCGGTCTTCACTACCTGGAAATCCCAGTTCTCGTAATAATTCCTGTATAAACCTTCTTTGCATTTCTGTGTGCCGTAAACTTTTGCTTTCGGGCAAAGTTTCATAAGGGCCGGCATCGCTCCGGAGTGGTCGGTCTCGACGTGATTTGCGATAACGTAATCGATCTTTTCGGGCGGTACTATCTCGCGGATACGTTCTACGAGTTCGTTCGCGAACGGCCCATATACGGTATCGATAAGCGCTATCTTCTCATCGACTATGAGATACGCGTTGTAAGTAGTGCCCCGTTTTGTCGTATAAGTGTGTCCGTGGAAACTTCTCATATTCCAATCGATCACGCCGACCCAGTATATCCCTTTTTTAATTTCAAGCGGCTTCATTATTTTTCTCCTTTTATGAAAGTAGGCGCGGAGCGCGGTGTAGTGCCTTTTTTGACGACATGATAATAGTCATATGTCATGGGCTTGCCCGTACCCAACATTTCCGATCCTGTCATTTTGCCTAAAAATATGGTATGCGTTCCGCAGTCGAGCTTGCCAGCAACTTCCGCCTCGATATAGCAGATGGAATTATCCAAAACGACCGGACATCCCGACGGTAATTTTTTGAAATTAACGTCTTTGAACTTTTCTTCTTTCCTGCCGGTCTTGAAGCCGAATTTGCCTATAAAGACAAACGGCGTCTCTTCGTTAAGAACGGATATCGTGAAACGGCAGCTGCAATCTATATATTCATGCGTCAGGTTATTCTTATTTATACTGATAGCGATCGTAACCGGCTCGCTCGTTATCTGGAATACCGAATTGGCGATCTGGCCGTTCAGCGCATCGCCCTTATGGGAAGATACTATATACATCCCGTAACTTAAATTATGCAGGACATTAGGATCCACGTTTAAATCCTTCTTCGAAAGTCGGCGCGTCTTTTTTATAAAATACGCCGAGCGCTATCGGGGCGTCTTTATTGTAGTCCCATTCACGGATCTTCTTTTCGGCCTGATCGTGATCGCCCGGGTTATGGTCCTTAAGCTCGTAAACACGCTTATCGTAATATTCGTACATATTATAATAGGTAACGCAAACCTGCAGGACGTCGACGAGCGCAAAACCTTTATGAAGTATCGCTTCTTTGAATATCTTCTTCAATAATTCCAGGCCATGCGATGTCCCGCGCGCCAAAAATGTCGCCCCGCTCGCGAGCATCAGATCGAGAGGATTTATAGGCGCCTCCCGCGTTCCCGACGGCGTAGAGCGCCCTTTGAACCCAAGAGGAGATGTCGGGGTGTATTGCCCCGTCGTCAGGCCGTATACGCGGTTATTGTGAATGATCGCGGTCATATTGACATTTCGCTTCGCGGCAAAGATCAGGTGTTCCAGCCCTTCGCCGTACGCGTCGCCGTCCCCGGCGTGGCCTATGACGGTAAGTTCGGGCTTCGCGAGCTTTATCCCTGTGGCCGGCGGGAAGACGCGGCCATGCAGAGAGTAGAAACTGTTGACATTTATATAATCGGCTATCTTCGCGTGGCACCCGATGCCGGAAACTATCACAACATTCTCTATAGGCAGCCCCTCTTCTGCCAATGAGCTCAAGGCGGCCTTCATTGCCGTAAGTATGGCAAAATTACCGCAGCCGGGGCACCACGTATTTACCGCTGTCGTGTTCAGATCTATCATACGCCCGCCTCCCGAAGCCGCGCTTCCAATTCGTCCAGCGCAAAAGGCCGGCCGTCGTATTTCAATACAGTTTCATCTACCCCAAGGCCGTATAAATTAATAAGCTTCACGAGCTGTGCCTCGGCGTTCGATTCTACGGCTATAAGTTTTTTGACGCCCTTTATCGCCGCCTCCAATTGCATAGCGGGGAACGGCGACATATAGAGCGGCTGAACGACTTTCAGGTTCAATTTTTCCGCAGCTTCGACGCAAACCCCCTTATTCGATCCCCAGCACAAAATGGCGGTTTCGGAATTTTTATTCCCGTATATTTTAACCGTTTCGTAACCGGCGAGTTCTTCGGCAAGGTATTTTTCTTTTCGCAGGCGCTTATCCTGCATCTTTTTGGTTAAAATCGGGCTCTCTGTCGTCAAGCCCGATTCGTCGTGCTCGTAGCTGTTTATTTTGATCACGTTACCCTTTTGCGGGACAAAAGCGAGCGGTGACACGCCGGTCTCGGTATCAAGGTATCTCTTATAAGGCGACCTGCCGTCCCACGCATGTATTTCCGCGCGGCGGACTTCAGGGAGCGATCCTTCATCGAAACTGTAAGTGCCTTCGCCGAGATCTTTGTCGGTGAGGATGATCGCCGGCACCTGGTATTTCCACGCAAGGTCGAGAGCGATCTGCGATAGCTGATGCGCCTCTTCGGCGTCGCCCGGAGCAACGACCAGCCGGGCGAACTCTCCCTGCCCGGCATTGAGAGCAAAGTGCAGTTCCGTCTGGCAGCTGTAAGTGGGAAGCCCCGTCGAAGGCCCGGGCCTCTGCCCCAGCACTATGACCACGGGCAGCTCGGCCATTGCCGAAAAACTCAGGCCCTCCGTCATCAGGCAGAAGCCTCCGCCCGACGTGCCCACCGCGACCCGGTCCCCGCAATAACTTGCGCCCAGAGCCATCAGTATCACCGATATCTCGCTCTCGGGGTGGACGACTTTCAGCGAAAACCGATCCGCTACGGCGGCCATGTAATGCAGTATCGGCGAAGTCGGCGTCATAGGATAAGAGATGTAGGTTTTCAGGCCCCCTTTTATCAGCCCCCGGCTCGTCGCTTCATTTCCCGTCACAAGCGGCAATACCTTTTGGTTTAAAGGCGCTACCGTATATGATTCCTGCGCGCTGTCATAGCCGCGCCGCGCGATCTTCAGATTTATGTCGATATATTTTTTAAAATCATCCCGGAATTCTTTGTCGAGGATATCCCATGGGACCCTCTCGGCTTTACACAGGGCGCCGACGAGGCATGAATTACGCATTATCTCCGGCGCATTCTCTTCTTTTATTATTGTCCCGGCGGGTATGCCGATGCTTTTAACGGCAGGCGGTAAATTATCTGCTTTCACCGAATCCGAATCGTAAATCACGACCGAATTTCCGGTTAACTTGTCCTTATGCAGGTCCAATGTTTCCTGATTGAGCGCGAGCAGGGCTTCTGTCTTATTCTTATGGCAGGCGACCTTTCGTTCAGATGCGCGTATTATGGAAAACGTGTGTCCGCCGCGGATGATCGAAGGGTAATCGCGGTAAATATATATACGATACCCCATCCGCCCCAGGATATTAGCAATAAGAAGGCCGGATCGGTCTATCCCGAATCCGGCCTTACCGCCTATAAGAATAGACAGCTCGTTCATATATTATTTGGTTACGACTATAGCCGTAACCGGGCAGTCATCGCATGCCTTCTGGCATGTCTCTTCGGCTTCTTTCGGAACCGACGCGCCCTTCACCACGGCTTTGTCGTCTTTCATTTCAAAGACTTCAGGGCAGGTGCTTACGCAAAGCCCGCAGCCTATGCATATATCGGGATCGACTTTTGCCTTCAATTTCTACCTCCTTAGTTATATTTTTTCGAATTCGCTTTTAGGCGCGCCGCACTCCGGGCACACCCAATCGGCAGGAACCTTATCGAAACTTGTCCCCGCCGGCACTCCATTGTCCGGGTCACCTTTCGCCGGATCATAAATGTAACCGCAAACCAGGCACTTGTATTTATCCATATGGTTTCCTTTCCTTAGGCTACGGGTATTTTAACCCGATTATTGGAGTTCGTCAATTATCTTCGCTATTATAAAATCGTTCTCGCTAAGGCCTCCGGCCGCATGGGTCGTGAGGGTGATCTTAACCTTGCCCCAGGACAAGACTACCGTCGGATGATGGCCCTGCGCTTCGGCAATAACAGATACCGTGTCGACGAAATATTTCGCTTCCGCGAAATCCTTGAATTTAAATTCTTTTATTATTTTTTTGTCCTCGACAAGCTGCCAGCCGCGATACTGGGCCAGAAGTTTATCCACCAGCTCTTTTGCCATCGGCGGCGTGCCTGCCTCGCACGGCTTGCATTTAGAAGGCAGCTCCTCTTTTTTGGCTGCAGGAGCCGGCCCCTTAAGGATACTCTCGAGATTTTTCAGCGCATCATCGTAATCGGGCGGGGCCGTCAATTCTTCCGCCACCCTGAAATATCTTAAAATATCGTTCTTATCTATGATCAAAACGCCCCGTGCCAGGAGATTGAGCTCTTTTACGAGGAGGCCGTAATTTATGCCGAAAGATGAATCTTTATAATTGGAAAGGACCCGGATGCTCTTTATCTCGTTCTCGAGGCAGAACCTTTTCTGGGCAAACGGCAGGTCTTTACTGAGCCCCAGGATAACGACGTCCGAAGAAAGCGTGGACGCGCGCTTATTGAATTCTTTGACCTGCAGGTCGCAAACCGGCGTATCGAGAGAAAGAAAAAACGTTACTACCTTTATTTTACCTTTGAGATCGGAAAGCGCTACATCTTTCATATCGGGATCGACCACTTTGAAATCAGGCGCCGGGACGCCGACTTTTAGCATTCTACCGACCAGCGTCATAGGACTGCCTTTAAATGTCACTTTCTTCGGCATTCTTCACCTCTTTCGATTGTCCGCAGCCGTTAAAATGAATCCGCCGCGCGTCTGGCTTCCTCTTTCGCCTTCGTTATAGCCTTTTCTGCTGTATCTTTACCTGTGTCCATAGGCTGTGCGTTCACAAAAGTAATATCGGTTATCCCGCACATGCCGAATATCGCGCGCAAATACGGCATCTGAAAATCATAGCTTGCGGAAGGGCTGCCGGGAGAATAATCGCCTCCGCGGCTCGTGACAACGATCATCTTCTTATTTTTTGCCAGCCCTTCTACCGCGCCCGTAGAAGTATATCTGAATAAATATTTAGGCTGGACGATTATGTCGATGTAATGTTTCAATTTATACGGTATGCCGAAATTCCACATAGGCGTGCTGACAAGATAGGCATCTGCCGACAAGAATTGTTTTATATATATTTCTACATTATTCCACGCGGCCTTTAATTCCCCGGCGAGATCACCGCCGCCCAGGAGCACGTATTTGCCGGAAACTATCTTTACCGTGAGAGGCTGGAGCTTCTCCTCGAATAATTTAAGTTCTTCTATGTTACAGGCAGGATATCTTTTCCTGAAATTGTCCAGAAAAACGCGGCTTACTTTAAGAGTTCTCGAATCTTCGCCTCTTGGTGACGCTATTATATGTAATAGTTTCTTCATGGCGTACCCTCTTTTTTAGTATAGCACATAATCTAAAAGGTTGGGCAGTTTTGAGCCATGCCCAGGGCTAAATACTGCATCCTTCTTTGCAGTGCGCAATAGGGCGCAGCATATACCTGATTATGCCTCTCATTTTAGATCACCCCCTCACTTTTTCAATATGTCTTTCAGATCTTTTTCGGGAGTCGTTATAAGTTTCAGGTCAAATTTATCCTGCAATACCTTGAATACACCCGGAGTGATAAATGCCGGCGCAGTCGGGCCGACCCTTATCCCTTTGATGTCGAGGGCCAGGAGCGTCAGGAGTATCGCGACCGCCTTCTGCTCGAACCATGACAGCACAAGCGACAGCGGCAGCTCATTGACACCGCATTTGAACGCTCCGGCAAGCGCGATCGCTACCTGTATGGCCGAATATGCGTTGTTGCACTGCCCGACGTCTATAAGCCGCGGGATGCCGTCTATCTGGCCGAAGTCGAGTTTGTTGAAACGGTATTTACCGCATGCTAAGGTAAGTATAACACAATCTTTCGGCACCATTTCGGCAAATTCCGTGTAATAATTTCTTCCCGGCTTCGCGCCGTCGCATCCGCCTATAAGAAAGAAATGTTTTATCTTACCGCTCTTTACGGCGCCTACTATCTTATCCGCTATGCTTAAGATGAACGTGTGATGAAATCCGGTCATTATCTTTTTGCCCGGCGCTTCCGGCAAAGGCGGCAGCGATTTGGCGCGTTTAATAACACCTGAAAAATCCCTGTTCGTCACGTGCACCGCGCCCGGAATGCCGGTTACGCCTGTCGTGTAAAGCCGGTCGAGGTATGAATTTGCGGGCGGTATCAAAACACAGTTCGTGGTCGCCAGTATCGCTCCGCTGAAAGCATTGAACTCTTTCTTCTGCTCCTGCCAGGCGCCGCCGTAATTACCGGCAAGGTGCTTGAATTTCTTAAGCTCCGGATACCCGTGGGCGGGAAGCATCTCCGAATGCGTATAGACGTTTATGCCCGTCCCTTCGGTCTGTTTCAATAACTCATACAGGTCGAGGAGGTCGTGGCCTGTGATCAATATGCCGGGACCTGCCCTGGTGCCGGTATCGACTTCGACGGGAGAGGGTTTGCCGAACCTGTCCGTATGCGCTTTATCGAGGAGTTCCATGACCCTAAGGTTCATCTTACCGCACCGTAAGACCATATCGAGGTGCTGGCCCAGGTCAAAGCTGACATTCGTTATCGTCTTGAAAAGAGCCTCGTGCATAAACGCGTCGACTTCTTCATCTCTTGCGCCCAGTTCCCGCGCGTGGAACGCGTAAGCGGCTATGCCTTTTAGCCCGAATAGCAGTATATCCTGAAGGCTCTGTATATCCTCGTTCTTACCGCACACCCCGACTTTAGTGCATCCGGATCCGCCGGCCGTTTGTTCACATTGATAGCAAAACATATGGTCCCTCCCTTTATTTTACATACATGATCTTATACCCCGCGCATATCTTTGCATATGCGCACCAGTCAAAACAACTCTGCCCCATATCCCGCGTAACTTTAATTTTGCAATTTTGGCATTCAGCCGAGGTTTCGTCCGTCCACACTTCCACGTCCCTGCCGCAAGACGGACAGCTTACCGACCGCGGCTCCGGCTGTTTGAATCTGGCTGATCCCGGACAACTGAATATCATTTCAGGCACGCCCCTTTTATGCTTATGACCGTTTCTTCGAACGGCACGTCTTTACCGGAAGCGGCGATAGCTTCTTTGGCCGCTGTGACTAACCCCGAACAGCACGGCACTTCCATGCGCGCGTATGTTATCGCTTTTATCGTATTATTTTTTATGATCTCGGTTATCTTTTCTTTATATAACCGCAGGTCGTCAAGTTTCGGGCACCCCACCATCAGGATTTTGCCTTTTAATAATTTTTCGTGGAAATCCGGATAGGCGAAAGGCACGCAATCCGCGGCTATCAAAATATCCGCATCTTTAAAATAAGGCGCGTTCGCCGGTATCAATTTTATCTGGACCGGCCAATTGGATAAAGGTGCTTCGCCTCCGGAGCTCATCATTTTAGAGCCGGGGCACCCGGAATGCATATGGGCATGCTTCTTCCCGGCTTTTGTTTCATCGAAATCGACGGCCTCCCTCTCCTCTATAGTGATCGCACCCTGAGGGCAATGGCCGAGGCAAGCACCAAGCCCGTCACAGAGGACGTCGCTTACAAGTCTCGCCTTGCCGCCTGCGATCTTTATAGCGCCTTCTGCGCAATTGGGCACGCACAAACCGCAGCCGTTGCATTTTTTCTCATCTATCTTCACTATATTTCTCTTGGCCATGCTTAACCTTTCAATAACTCGGCTATCGTTATCTTACCCAGCTCCGAGACGACATGTTTTTCTATTCTGTCTATCTTCCGTTTCAGAGGGCAGACTTTCCTGTTCGGACATAGATCTTTTTTTAATAAACATTCGTTCAGGGTGACCGGACCCTGAAAAGCCTTCGCGACTTCCACTATATATATATTATCAGCGGGAAGCGCCGGCCTGAACCCGCCGCCCACCCCTTTATAGGACTTTATAAAACCTTTCTTTACCAGGCGCTGTAATATTTTCCTCAAAAACGGCCTCGGCACCTTGAGGGCTTTTACAAGTTCCGGCACGGCGACTACCCTGCCTTCCTCTTTTACGATAAACGCCAGCGCCCTTATCCCGTAATCCGTATTGCGCGTCAGGAGCTTCATATGGATAAAAGATACCACAATAGTATCATTTTGTCAAGTAAAAAATAGGGACAGATACCTATTTTTTAAACCATTAGAAAATAGGTATCTGTCCCCCTTTTTACAAACCTTTTTTGATCATATATTCGATAAGGTCCACGACCCTGCTCGAATAGCCCCACTCGTTGTCGTACCATGCGATGACTTTGGCGAAATTATTCTCGAGGACTTTCGTCATCTTCGAGTCTACGGTCGCCGAAGCCGGGTAATGGTTGAAGTCGACGGATACGACGTCGTCTTCGGTATAATCCATTATGCCCTTCAGTTTGCCCTGCGAAGCGGCCTTGAGAGCTTTATTGATCTCTTCGGCTGTCGCGGTCTTCTTTAAAAGGCACGTGAGGTCCACTACGGATACGTTCGCTACAGGCACGCGCATCGAGAAACCGTCTAGCTTGCCTTTAAGCTCGGGTAATACCAGCCCTATAGCTTTCGCGGCTCCTGTCGAGGTCGGTATCATCGAGATCGCAGCGGCCCTTGCCCTGCGGGGATCCGCGTGAGGAAGGTCCTGCACTCTCTGGTCGTTCGTATAGGCATGGATGGTGGTCATGAGCCCCTTCTCGATGCCGAACGCGTCATTCAACACCTTCGCTACGGGCCCAAGACAGTTGGTCGTGCACGAAGCATTGGAAACGACCGAATGATTCTTCGGATCGTATTTATCTTCGTTGACGCCCATAACTATCGTGATATCTTCGCCCTGAGCCGGGGCGGAGATGATGACCTTCTTCGCGCCGCCCCTGGTGATGTGATTTACCGCGCCTTTTACCTCTTTACCCTTCTTATTCACGCCGTCGTTCTTTATCGTGAATAAGCCGGTCGATTCCACCACTATCTCTACTCCGAGATCTTTCCACGGCAGCTCCCCCGGATCTTTCTTTGCCAATACTTTTATCTCTTTACCGTTGACGATAATCGAATCGGCGCCCGCCTTGACATCCCCGCCCGGGAACCGGCCGTGAACGGAATCATATTTCAAAAGATGCGCCAGCGTTTTCGCGTCGGTGATGTCGTTAACGGCGACAAGCTCTATCTGGCTTGAATTCCTCTCGAGGATAGCCCTCCCGACCATCCTGCCTATCCTTCCGAAACCATTGATACCTACCTTGACTGCCATTTCTACTGCCCTGCCTTTCTTTGTTGTTTTACTTCCTTTTTCATTTTTCCGGGATAACAACGCCCGATAAATTCTTGGCCGCGACATCGGGAAGCACGGGATTCACATAAAATCCGCTGCCCCATTCGAAACCCGCCACCTTCGAAAGTTTCGGCATTATCTCCACGTGCCAGTGGTAATCTTCCCTTTCATGCCCGTTTATCGGCGATGTATGTATTATAAAATTATATGAGGGATCTTTCAAGAGCCCTTTTAATTTTGCCAGCGAATCTCTCAACGCCCTGGCAAAAGACGCGACGCTGTCCCTGTCTATATTGGCGAAATCGGACGCGTGCTTCTTCGGTAATATCCATATCTCGTAAGCGAAGCGGGATACGTAAGGGCAGAAAGCCAGGAACCTGTCATCATTATATATTATTCTCTCTTTTTCTTCCAGCTCTTCCCGCACCATGTCGCAGAATACGCACCTCTCTTTATAATCGTAATATTTGGCAGCGCCTTCCATCTCTTCGTGCACTCTCTTCGGCACTATAGGCAGAGCGATGAGCTGGCTGTGCGGATGTTCCAGCGAGGCCCCGGCTGATCTGCCGTAATTCTTGAATATGAGTATGTATTTGAATCTTTTGTCTTTCTTCAGGTCGAGCGATCTGGCCCGGTAAGCCCATATGACCTCTTCGCACTCCGCATACGTCAGGTCCGCCATATCCCTGAAATGGTCGGGCGTATCCACTATGACTTCATGCGCGCCGACGCCGTTCATCAGGTCGAATACTCCGACGCCCTGGCGCTCGAGCTCGCCTTCTATCCGGAGCGCCGGGAATTTATTCGGCACGACCCTGACAGACCAGTTCGGGGTGTTCGGCCCTCCCGACTTTCTGTATGCCGAAATCTCCGGCGGGGTCAGGACTTCGCCTCCGTAACAGAAAGGGCAATTGCCTTTTGTTTTCGGGACCTGTTCCGTTATGAGGTCGGAGACCTCCACGGTCTTATCCATCGGGACTATTATCCACCTGGCAGTTATAGGTTCGCGTATCAATTCATTCATAGATCAAATCTTGGCCTCCGTCACCGACTTGCATGCGTCTTCGGGCGGCAGAGGGTTTATGTAAAATCCGCTGCCCCACTCGAACCCGGCTACCCGAGTAAGTATAGGCAACAGTTCAAAATGCCAATGGTAATCGTGTTCGATCGTCTCCCAGTATCCTCGTTTCCCGGCGTCGCGCCTGAACGGGGCCGTGTGCAGGACAAAATTAAACGGAAAGTCGCCGATGACTTTACGCATCCTGGCAGATAACGTCATTATGATCTCCGCCAGGTCGGGTACTTTTTCCCTTTCCATCTTGTAAAAATCGCAGGAATGCTGCTTTGGTATGATCCACGTCTCGAAAGGAAAACGCGACGCGAATGCCGCCAGCGCCACAAAATGCTTTGTTTCCGCCATGACACGCTTCCCCGCCTTGAGTTCCTGTTTCACCATATCGCAGAAGAGACATCTCTCCCTGTGCCCGTAATAGACCCTGCAGCCGGCAAGTTCCTCTTTGACCCTTTTTAGGTTTACCGGCGTGCCGATGACCTGCGTCCTGGCGTGTTTAATATGGCCGCCGCCGGCAGCTTCCCCGTAATTTTTGAACACAAGAACATACTTTATATCTTTGTCCTTTTCTAGGTCCTGCACCCTGTCCAGGATCATATTGAAACTTTTGATAGCTTGCTCCTTCGACAGGTCGGCTTCCTTAATATGTTTGGGGGATTCTACGATTATCTCGTGCGCGCCGCGCGCGTACATCAGATCGTACATACCGTGGCCGTGCCGGTCGAGGCTGCCTTCTATCTGTAAAAGCGGCGAGATGCTCGGTATGACGCGCACTTCCCAGCCTGGAGCGTTCGGGCGGGTGCCGCGATGCCTTATCGCGGTTATCTCCGGAGGGGTCATGCTTTCATTGCCTTCGCAGAACGGGCACTTCTCGCCCTCTCCGAGATCTTCGTTTTGCGCCGCGGCCTGGCCGAATTGATCCGGCCGCTTGGCCCTCTCGGTCGATATTATGACCCATCTTCCTACGACCGGATCTCGCCTTAATTCAGGCATATCACTAACTCCTGTCCTTCAGAAATACAAGGAAATCGCTGGGATTGACAACGCCCAGGATATTCCCGTTCTCGTCTTTCACTATTATAAGCTCGCCCTTTCTCGCCTCGACCTTTGCAAGCGCCGATTTCAGCGAAGTCTGCGGGCTGACCGTGATGAACTTCCTCTGCATTACCTTGGTGACCGAAGAATCGAGCTCCCGCACTATCGCCTCGGGTATCTTCAGCACCACTTCTTTATTTATGCTCTTCAGCTTTTCTCTGACAAAATCGTAAAGCTTGGAGATGAGTATCCTTTTATAGCTTATGGCGATAGGCACGAACGGCTTGCCTTCGATAAAATTGAGGTGCGTCTCGAGCGTCGATTGCCCGGTCTCCTGGTCTATCGCCAAAAGATACCGTAAAGAGCTGTCAGGTATCTCATCCACCCTCTCGGCAGGGATCGCGGCAAGGTAGGCCAATTCATACGCATCCTTTTCATCGAGATCGAGGAACGGATAATTTTCCTTTATGTAAAGGGAAAGCTCTTTGTCCTGGTCCCTGTATACGCTCACATATTTTTCGAGAGTATCTATGGCGTCGGACAGGAAAACGCCCAGAGCGACATCGACGCTGTACAAGAGCCCGCTCGCCACTATGGCGCCGTCATCCGATTGCCCCGGCCCGACGTGGTGGCGTATGTAAAGCCACTTCATATATTTGGCGGCGCTGTGCTTCAATTTGACGTCTTCGGCTATCAGGCCGCATGATCTGAAATAATTTATCCTGTCTTCGTTCTCCTGGTGGGCCAGCTGCTCGGCGTCAAGCCCCATCTCTTCCATTATCTTCGTATTTACAAGATAGCATTTGCCGTAGCCTATGTTTATGCTGTACAAGCCTTGCGTCTTTTTTCTTATATCCGGATCGTCCCTCAAGCCCCCCAGATACAGCCCTTTTAAAACGTCATGATAATTTACGGTGCGCTCTTTGAATTGAGGTATGCCTAAAAGCGGCCTGCCGTTCCGCGTCACAAGCCTGTCACGCGGATCGTCGGCAAATACGCTGTCCACATATTCGACTATCTCATCGATCAGCTCCTGCCGTTTATTCTTCACCACTTTGGCGGAACGTCCGAGAGCACTCACGATGTCCTCCATCGTGGTATTGACGAACGAACGCTTGTTGAAAATACCCGCGCCGTTATGCGCTCTGCCTTCTATCGACTGCATGAAGACGAGCTCTTCGATCCTCGGTATGGTGCATAGCCTTTCCTGGGTCTTGAGATTGTGAAAATCCTGCTGGATAAGTTCTTTAGGCGCTATTTTTTTCGGCATATTGTGGAATTATATCATAGAGGGGATTTTATTTAAAGGAATTTAGCCGCCCCGCGGAGAACTTGTAGCCCCTCGCTATCCGGTGGCCGCGTATAAAAGAATCGGCGTCGAGAGGTTTTTTGCCTTCTAACTGCAGATATTGTATGGCTATCATGCCGTTACCCGTATTGACTATGATCCCTTTTCCTTTAATTATATCGGCGACCTGGCCGCTTCCTGCGCCTTCGGCCGGCGCGGACGATAATTCCGTCTTTAATACCTTCAGTATCTTGCCGTCGTAGTAAGTATACGCCCCGGGCCACGGTACAAAGCCGCGGACTTTATTATGGATCTTGGCCGCGCTCTCGTTCCAGTCGATCAGGCCGTCCTCTTTTTTCAGTTTCGGCGCGTATGTCGCTTTTGCGCCGTCCTGCTTCTCCGGTTCCATTTTGCCGGCGGCGATAAGGCCGATCGCTTCGATAAGGGCTTCGGCGCCCAGGCCGGATAACTTATCCGTCAGGGTGACATTCGTATCGCCTTCATCCACTGCGATCTCGCGCTTTAATACTATGTCCCCCTCGTCCATCTTTTCGTTCATCTTTATCACGGTGACGCCGCTCTTTTCGTCCCCGTTTATTATCGCCCAATTTGTAGGCGCCGCCCCGCGGTATTTCGGCAGGAGCGAACCGTGGACATTCACGGCGCATAATTTAGGGATGGAGAGTATGCTGTTCTTCAATATCTGCCCGAACGATATCACGACGAAGAGGTCTGCGCCCAGCTTCTTTAAGTGATCCGCGGATCCCGCGTCCGATGCGTCGGCGGGCTGGAAGACCGGGATGCCTTTTGTCAGGGCGAGGACCTTCGCCGGCGGAGGCGAAAGCTTAAGATCCCTGCCGCGCGGCCTGTCCGGCTGCGTAACGACAGCGAGTATCCTGTGGCCGGCTTTTATAAGCGCTTCGATCGACGGCAGCGCAAACTCCGATGTGCCGAAAAACACGATGTTCATAAACTCCTCAAAATTTTTCGCTATAGTCACCGAGGAATTCCCTTTCGGGATTGTGCCTCGCTGGGACGCGCAATTTTCAGCCATGTGAAAATTGCGCTCGGTAAAATTTCTCGTACGCTGCCTCGAAATTTTAACGCCCCGCTCGGCACGAATCCCTACGGGAATTCCTCCGAACGAAACTAAAAATTTTTCGTCGCTAAGCGTATGTTTAGAAATATGGCGTTGCGAAAAATTTTACTATCCTCATTCTACATAGATACCGGGTCGACGTCAACGGCTATCAATACGCCGTACGGCTTTCTGAAAGCGCCGAGCACTTTTTTTAACAGCTCGCATATGGCCGGCCGGTCCTTGTTCTTCAGTATGATATTATACCTGTAGTAGCCCCTCATCCTCAATATCGGCGCGGGCGCGGGCCCTGATATAAGCATAGACGGCGCCTGGCGGGCTATCGCCTGCTTCAATTCCCCCGCAACTTTGGCGGCCAGGGCATCGTTTCTCGCGCGGACAGTCACCTTAGTCAGGTTTATGAAAGGAGGATATTGCAGTTCTTTGCGGGCAATGATCTCTTCGTGATAAAATTTTTCGTAATCGTGTTTGGCGGCGCAAAGTATCGCGTAATGGCCCGGAGTGTATGTCTGTATTATGACCTCTCCCCCGTCCTCACCCCTGCCGGCCCTGCCGCCTACCTGCGTCAGCAGGTTGAACGTCCGCTCGCTCGCCCTGAAATCCGGGATGTTCAGGCTCACGTCCGCCGAAACGACCCCTACGAGCGTAACTTCGGGGAAATCGAGCCCTTTGGCTATCATCTGCGTCCCGACGAGAAGATTCACCCCGCCCGTCTTGAACTGTCCGAGTATCCTGTCGTGCGAGCCTCTCTTTTCGGTGGTGTCCGAATCCATCCTCGCTATCTTCGCGTGAGGAAAGCTGTGGCTTATCTCGGATTCTACTTTTTCTGTGCCCAGGCCCAGATATTTTATGTAGTCCGATTTGCAGCTCGGGCAGATGTCGGGCGCATTGGCAGTGTAATTGCAGTAATGGCACAAAAGCTTTTTCGTTTCGAAATGATAAACTAAGACGGTATCGCATCTTTTACATTTCACCACATAACCGCATTTCTTGCAGTTAACGAACGTGGAAAAACCGCGTCGGTTCAGGAATATTATCGCCTGTTTCCCGGCTTTCAGCGTATTTGCCACCGCATCCAGGAAGACTTTTGAAAAGATGGTGATCCGCTTTCTTGTAGCGAGTTCCATCCGCATATCCACGATCTTCGCTTTCGGCAGAAGGCGCTCGTCTATCCTCTTCGTAAGCTTGATGAGCTTATACTCGCCCGACAGGGCCTTGTGATACGCTTCGCAGGACGGCGTAGCGGTCCCAAGTATCAGGGGACAGCTGTTGAGCCTGGCGCGCTCTTCGGCAACGTCCCGGGCGTGATATCGCGGGACGTCGTCCTGCTTGTAAGAGGTCTCGTGCTCCTCGTCTATTATTATGAGCCCGAGGTTTTTGACGGGCGCGAATACGGCCGAACGCGCCCCCACTACGATATTGGCTTTGCCGTCCTTTATCCTCTTCCATTCCAAGAATTTTTTGGCCGGGGTAAGCCGTGAATGTATGACCGCGACATGGCCGCCGAAACGCGACGAGAAGCGCTCTATAGTCTGCGGGGTCAGGGATATTTCCGGCACAAGCACTATCGCCTGCCGGCCGGATCTCAGGACATGCTCGATCGCCTGCATATAAACTTCGGTTTTGCCGCTCGCCGTTATGCCGTGAAGCAGAAATGTCCTGTACTCATGTTTATCGACGGAGCCTGTCACTGATTTGAGGGCGCGCGACTGTTCTTCCATAAGGTCGTGCGGCGTAGATCGCGGAAATGTTTCGGCCGGAGGCTCCGATGCCTTCAGCCTCGAGCCTATAGCTTCTCTGCCTTTTTTTATGCCTGCGGGTATGACTGCCGCTATCGCCTCGCCCCACGAGCAGCAATAATTATCTTTGACCCATTTTGTAAGCTTCAGCATCTCTTCGCTCAAAACAGGCTCTTTATCTATCATGGAGACGAGGGGCTTCACATCTTTCACGTCGGATTCATCGCTCAAACCGACGACGTAGCCGACCACGGCCCTGTTCTGAAAAGAAACAAAGACACGTTTGCCTATCTTTATCTCTTCCGCTAAATTATCGGGGATCGAATAGTGAAAGGTCCTGTCTATAGGCAGGGCTACCGCAACTTGCGCAAATCTCGCCATCACTCGAGCTCTTTCATTACTTTCTTCATATCGCCCCACACGATCTTTTTATCGTCGGGATTTCTCAAAAGATAGGCGGGATGAAAAGTGGGCATTACTTTTATACCGTTGTATTCGCGGAATATTCCTCTCAAAGCCGAGATCGGGGTTTCGGTATTAAGGAACGTCTGGCTTGCGAATTTCCCGAGGGTGCATATCACGCGCGGGTTTATCATCTCTACCTGGCGTTTGACGTTATTCCGGCACGCTATTATTTCCGCAGGAAGAGGCGCACGGTTATTCGGCGGCCGGCATTTCAATATATTCGCGATATAGACATCTTCTCTCTTAAGGCCCATCGCTTCTATTATCTTTGTAAGGAGCTGCCCCGCACGCCCGACGAACGGCAGGCCCTGTTTATCTTCCTGCTCACCGGGAGCTTCACCTACGAACATGAGTTTCGCTTTGGGATTGCCGGCTCCGAATACGACATTAGTCCTCGTTTGGCATAGGTCGCATTCCCGGCAGGCGAGGACTTCTTTTTTTAGCTCGTCGAGGCCTTGCGGCACAGCTGCAGGCCTGTCGGCGCAGGCGGCGGCTACGGCCTCATCCGAGGCAAAATAGTATTCTTCCACCCCGGATTCCCGCTCCAGGTCCAGGTATGCCCTGACCGACGCCACTATAGAATTTAACTCTTCTTTTCGCATATTTGGATCGCCAGTTTCGCCACATCATAAGCCGCATCGGGCTTTTTTATGGCGCGTATCGCTTCTTTCATGGCCGACATCCTCTCGGGATGGACGGACAGGTACTCGATGACTTCCTTAATATCAGCGGCTTTCCCTATCTTTACCGCGGCGCCGTGCTCTATCAGGTAATCGCTGTTTCTCGTCTCCTGTCCGATGATCGGCGCTATTATCACCATCGGCAGCTCTTTCGCCAGGCTCTCGGAGACCGTTATGCCGCCCGACTTCGAAATAAGGACATCGGCCACGTCCATATATTCGTAAACATTATTGACGAACCCGCAGACTTTTATATTCGCCTTAAGAGAAGGCTTGAGCGCCTCCAGTTTTTTTACCAGGTCCTCGTTGTGGCCGCATATCGTTATTATCTGGATCGGGTTCGCTATGCTCCCGACCGACTTTATGATCTCTTCGATAGGCCCGACGCCGAACCCGCCGCCTATTACCAGCACCGTAAAGATACCGCTCCTAAGACCGGCTGCCTGAAGTATCTTCGCCTTATCGAGCTTCTTCGTGAAGACCGGTTCTATGGGGATGCCGAGGATCCGTATCTTTTCGGACGGGACTTTCCATTTCAAGAGATCATCGCGCGTATCCTGCCCCGCGACCACATACACATCGGTCTTGTCGGCCACCCACCACGAATGGAGCCTGTAGTCGGTTACGACCGTTATCAGTTTACAGTTCACTTTGCCGGAGCTCTTCAGGTTAGATATGACTTCGCTGGCGAAGAAATGAGTCGATATCACGACATCCGGCTTCTCGTCGGTAAGGTACTTCGTCAGCTTCCCCGAATTCAGCCAGTTATTGAGCCTGCGCAGTTTCGATACCGCGATATTCACATAAAAATTATCGGTGAAGTAATATGAACTTCCCCATAAGGTCGGTAATTTATTGACCATGAGAAGATACGTTTCGAGATAAGACCATTTGAAAAAATGATTTGTATAATCGAGCGCGTCCGCCAGGATCACTTCGGCATCGTCGAATTTCAGCTCATCGAACGCCGCCTTTACAGCCATCGAAGCCTTCTTGTGCCCTATGCCCGCCGTCGCGTACAGAACCAATATCTTTTTTTTCATTTAAAAACTCCTATGTTGTCCTTCACCCAGCCTGTCAGTAATTTCACACCGTAGGACGGCGTTATTTTAGGCTGCCATCCCAATTCCTTCGAAACTTTGGATATGTCCGATATATAAACTTTCTGGTCGCTCGGCCGCCAATCGCCGAACTTATACGACATCCTGACGCCCGTCTCGGCCTCTATCGCATCGATCAATTCCAATAGCGATGTCGTATTTTCGCCCCCGCCTCCTATATTATACACGTTATGCCCGATCCCGCTTTTAAAAAACCTGTCGTATGCGGCTACTAAGTCCTCTACATAAAGGATATCCCTTACCTGTTTTCCGTTGCCGTAGATCGTGATAGGCTTTTTAAGCAGATTCGATATGACAAAATGGGCCACCCATCCCTGGTCCTCGAAACCGAACTGCCTGATGCCGTAAATGCAGCTCATCCTGAATACCGCCGTCTTCATGCCGTAAATGCGCGCATATTCCTGCGTATAGATATCGCCGGTATATTTACTCGCCCCGTAAGGCGTATGTCCGGTCAGGTCTATAGGCATATCTTCTTTTACGCCCGGCACACCGTCGAAAACATACCTCTTTTCCAGTTCCGACAGTTTTATCTTATCGACATTCTCGCCGAAGACTTTATTCGTCGAGCAATATATGAAGCAGGCGCTCTTAGACCTCTGCCTTAGGCACTCCAGGACGTTAAGCGTCCCGTAAGCGTTGATACTGAAATCCTCCATCGGCTCTTTGACCGACAATCCCACTCCGGGCTGCCCGGCGGTATGGACGCAAAGGTCCACCCCTTTACCTATGGCGGACAGGACATCGCGCTCGTTCCTGACATCGCCTTTTATGCGCTTTATATTCCTGTACTGCTTTAAATAATTCCAGTTGTACTCTACGCTCTTCCTGTCATATTCGAAAAGCCTCGAGCGCATCAGGTTGTCGAGGATTATTACCTCTTCCTGCCTCCTGGCGTAATATTCCGCAGTATGGCTTCCTACCATCCCGGCCCCGCCGGTTATGAGGATCCTCATGTACCAACTCCTTGTTAATAAAACTTATCCACAGATGTAGGTCACCCTTAAGGGTGACCTACATCGTTGATCACAATCTTAACCGCTTCCTGCAGGTCCTTAACGATATGGTCCGGTTTTATTTCCCATCCCTCGATATCCTCAAGCGCCGTTTTGCCGCTTAAAACAAGCACCGTTTTCAGGCCCATCGACCTGCCTGCCTGGACATCCGTCTTCCCGTCGCCTATGAAGTAGGCGCCCGCGCTCTTTATGCCGAGCTCTTTTTCTGCGCGCGAGAACAAACCTGTTTTAGGTTTACGGCAGGCGCAATTGTCCTTGTCGTGATGAACGCAGTAATACACCTTTTTTATCTTCGCTCCCGAAGCTTCTATTTCGCGCAGCATATTATCTGTTATTTTATCCAGCGCTTCCTGAGAAAAACATCGCTTACTCACTCCGCCCTGGTTCGAGATCATGATTATATCGTAGCCGTTATCGTTAAGAAGCTTCAGCGCCTCCTTGGCGCCGGGCAGGAAATGAAAATCCTCCCACCTGGTGACGTAATTATGCTCCGTCCAGCCGCCCGGATCCTTATTTATAACGCCGTCCCTGTCTATGAATATTATTTTATCCATTTCTCTCTATTTTTTAACGGCAACCCAGCTGTTCATGAATATCTCAAAAAATCCGTATCGCGCCTTCCCTTTCGCAAAACCGGCTTCCTGCAAAAGCGAAATGACCCTGGGCGGCCACAGCATATTCTTGTGCTCACCGATCTCGACGGAGCTGACGAGCCTCAATCTTGCCATGGCCTTCAATAACTTTCCCATCCAGGCGGCCGGGAATGTCATGACTGCCGTTCCCCCGGGCGCCAATACGCGATAAACTTCCTGGAAAAGCCGCGGCAGGCCGCGGGGTTCGATATGTTCTATCACCGCAAGCATAGTCACCGCATTGAAATAATTGCTTTCGAACGGGAACGGCTTTCCTCCTTCGATATCATGATTAACAATGCTTATCTTTTGCCCCGAGATATCTTCCGAAAGTTGCGGGGCTATCTTGTCCAGCCCGTACTTTTCACGGAAATTCGAATTCACTAAAAAGAGAGGGTATGCCCCGCACCCTACGTCCAGGATCCGGTTTTTATCATTCTGCGCGGAAAGAAGATAACTCGCCACCTTATGTCTCTGTCCGGCGAGAAATCTCTCCAATAAACCCGACCCCCTCGTAACTGCAAAAGCCATATTTTAAGCCTATCTGCTTTCCGGCGGTTTATTGAGCAAAAGCCCTGCTTCAAACGCCATGTAAAACATAGCAAGCGGTAATATGTGTATAAGCAGCCTGCTGGCCGTTGTCCGCAATTGCCAGTCTATACTGTTAGGCGTTATAAAATAAATGGCTGTATAACAGGCCAATGTAAAAAAGATCGGGATCGTTATATACTTGACCTCGCCTGAGAATAATCTTTTGAACCCGGCCGCTGCGATCAATATAAAAGCTATCCACGCGAGATCCCAGTATTTTACCCCGAAAATCTGCCGCTGGTATTCATACAAAATAGAGGCCGCCCGGCTGAATATGCCGGATATATCATACCCTGCAAATACTTTCGAATTCACGACGTCATCGCGTAAACCTGCGTGCCGTTTAAAAAATTCCCACGCGATAAATAATGCCGTCAGGCATATGATCGAGAAGATCATTTTTCTATGCCCGGATATCCGGCCCGTTCCGATCTTAAGCCGTTCAAAAATATAAATGCACGATACCAGAATAAAACCGAGCAGGGTTACCATCCCCTCATTTTTAGTCCAGATAGCGAAAAGGCAGGAAAACAGCGCTGTCCAAAAATAGGCGGGCTCTTTTTTCCTGGCCCATAAAAAAAACGCTAAAAATGTAACCGAAATATATACAGCCACCTGCATATCGGCATAACCATTCGTCGAGTAGTTGAAAAATTGCCTTATCGAGGCAAGAAAAAAAGTAAAAATAACGGCAAGGGCACGGTCGATACCGGCTTTTTTCAAAAACATGTAGAAAACGGCCAGAAAAGCTAAAAAGCCCGACGGAAACAACACTTTTACGAGAATATCGTTAAAATTGTTTGTGAACGTATAAAACCAGACTTGCGAAAACGGTAACAGCAAAGGATAATCGGAATGAGCGCCGTGAAATTTTGTTTTTATTATATTCAAAAAATCGGGTGTTACTGTTTTGTCCAGGTAAAGGATCTTTGCTTTAAGCGACCAGATCGCTACCGCATCATACGATTCCACGGGCCTGACAAGCGCCACGAAAAACGCATAGCAGATAACGAAGACGAGTAAGGCCGCGGCGATCTTCCCCGCTATTCCGTAAAAAGGCCTGTTTGAACATGCCTCACCGCACCGGGCCGCAGCGGCAGGATTCTTTTTGCCGAACCTCGCCTTGAAACGCGGTATATTAACAATGGCCAGTAAAACCCACGGCAGAAGTATGTAAACTGCCGTGAATTTGATACCGGCCAGCCCCATTATGAACATCTCGACCGCTATAGCGCCTATACCGAAAAGATAAGACAGCCCCGCCATCTCCATTTCGCTTAAATTATCTTTCCTGTCGTACGCGATAATAATATTAAATCCCGCGAATGAAGTCGCCAGAATGAAACCGAGAATATTCAGTAAATCCCCTGTCATCATATCCTTTTTAAGATAAACCTGGACGGGTCGAGTTCCTTAAAGAGGACATAACCGTCCTGTTTATACCCGGGTTTATCGAAAACGAGCACGTATTCGGCTTTATCTTCCTTGAAATGCGGGTACAGATAATATATCGCCCGCCTGTAATCTATGGACAGATATTCTATCCCCGTCAGGTCGTATGAAGCTCCCGGCGGCAAAGACTTTTCGCAGAACTTCAGGAACTCGTATAATTTGTCCCCGTACGCCCATGACCTCTTTCCCGCAGCGTCCCTGGACAAAAGCGCTTTATACTCTTTAAATTGTCTGCCCTTTATAAGGTCGCGCAATAAAAAATTGAACCATATCGCGATCCAGGCGATAAAGAATATTACGAATATTTTTTCGTTCCTATTGGCAGTCATTAATCCATGAACCTGAATTTTAAAAGCGCCCACAGGGCCCCGAAACCGTGCTTCCAGGATATCTTTTTGCCTTCCGCGTATGTCCTGCCGTAATAAGATATCGGCACCTCATAGACCCTCAGCGCTTTATTCTTCAATATCTTGGCGGTAAGCTCCGGCTCGACCGAAAAATCGTTCGATCGTATCCTGATATCATCTATTACGCTCTTTTTGAACATCTTGTAGCAGGTTTCCATATCGCTTAAGGTGGAATTATAAAGAAGGTTCGTCAAAAACGACAGGAGGTCATTGCCTACCCTGTGCCAGAACATGTAAACCCTCTGGGGCTTCCCGCCCGCGAGCCTCGACCCGTAGACGACGTCGGCCGCGCCTTCCGCAATAGGCTTTATCATTTCCCTGAACTCGTTCGGGTCGTATTCGAGATCGGCGTCCTGTATCACGACGATATCCTTCGTCACTTTCCCGAACCCCGTCCTGAGGGCGGCGCCTTTTCCCATATTCCTGTCATGGTAAAATATCTTTACCCTGCCGTCGAACCCGGCGTTTTTAAGCAGCTCGCGCGTCCCGTCGGTGGAGCAGTCGTCGACTACCACAAGCTCTTTTACCATATCCAGGCCGAGCACTTTATTTATGATGCCCAGCACGAACTTTTTTTCATTATATACCGGCATCACTACCGACAGGGTCATATCGTTCATTTGTTCTCTCCGTTATTCACCATCTCCTTATACTTTATATAGCTCAGGAATTGATATAGCCCGCCGGAGTATGAGACCGTAAATCCCAAAAGCCCGTCCTTATACCCCTGCTTCTGTATATAGGCTTTTAAAAATCTGCTCACGGCCTTTCTCCACATCTTCAGGAAATTTATTTTGCGCTTCTCCTTGAACCATTTTCGCGCCTCGAGCGTCGTCTGGTTGTTCAGGCTCTGGAAAAATTCGTGAAAATCCCTGTAGGAATAATGGAGTATGTCTTTCGTCAGGCGGCCGCAGGTGCCGTCTATGAAAGCCCTGGGGTGCACTTCGGCCTCTTCGTATTTGAAATGATCCTTGTCGAACAGGCGCACCTTGGGCGCCGGATACCAGCCGCCGTATCTTATCCATCGCTTCCCTATGAAATTTTTTATCGGCATCGAATAGGCCTTATCCTTCATCCCGGCCTTGAAAAGCTCCCTCAATTCGGTTTCAAGCTCCGGGCTGACGCGCTCATCGGCATCGAGCGACAGGACCCACCTGTTCTTCGCCAGCGAATACGCGTAATTCCTGTGGCGCCCCTCTATGTCCATCTTCCTGGACGATACTTTATCCGTGTACTGCTCCGCTATTTCCACGGTCTTATCCGTACTGTTGTCGTCGAGCACCACTATCTCGTCGGCCCAGGAAACGCTCTTTAAACATTCGGCTATATTGTCTTCTTCGTTCTTGGTTATCACTACCACTGAAACCGGTATCTTTTCCATTACCGCTCCTTCGTATTTTGTGAATATCAATAATAACCTATTTCGGCCTTGTGTATAAAACTCAGTTTTGCCAGGAATTTACCCGCATTCTCTTCCTCGACCATTATCCGGCTGAATTTCTTTTTCTTCTTCAATATATTAAAAACGGCCTTTATGTAGAACCATCCGCCCGGAAAATACTTCACTATTATGTTGGAATGCCGGGGCGTCACTATAGGGTCTTTTACGAAATACCATATCCAGTTGCCGCCCCTGGCAAGCTCCATAGAATCGCCGTTTATCTTCTTCAGCGTGTTCGTATCGACGGTGTCCAGTATATACGCGATCCTCTTAGGCTTGCCCCACCTGAATTCGAATATTTCCTTATTCCTCCTGAAATCGTCGTCGAAGGTTTTGACCTTGCCGAACGATGCGCTTTCCCTGTGGTACACATAAGCGCCGCACGCCCTGACGCACCGGTAGCCCGCCTGCACCGCTCTCCTGGAGAGATCGGTGTCGTCGAAATTCCCCATGCCGTATATCTCGTCGAGCACACCTATCTTCTCGATAACTTTTCTCTTGATCAGCATGCAGAACCCTATGGCTGCGCCCAGCTCGATAAATTCTCCGCGGCGCTCGGCTATTTTGGCTGCGTATGTTCCGAGAGGCTCGCCGGCAGCCGGTTTCTGGCCGAGGTTATTGCTGGATGGATTGACCAATCCTATGTCATTGGCGGATTCGGCTATGGCGATCATCTCTTTGAGCCAGTTCTTCATGGCAAGCGTATCGTTATTCAAAATGCATACATACGGGGCTCTCGAAGCGGCTATACCCTGATTGGCCGCTTTGATGAACCCGAGGTTCGTCTCGTTCCTTATTACGGAAACATAGCGCGGGAAATTCTTCATCAGGTTCGCAAGATAATTTTTCGTCTCGTCGCCGCTGGCATTGTCGATAACTATCAGCTTGTAATCCACCCCCGGCGTATTCTTAAAAACGGATTCTATGCATTCTTTAGTGTAATTAAGCTGGTTCCATACAGGTATGATTATATCGCAATTCATATTTTACTTTCTCACCGCTAAAAAATCACCTATGGCCAGGTAGTCGAGCCCGGAGCCAAGGTACATATTGACAGCGTCTTCGGGAGAGCAGACCATCGGCTCGCCTCTCCTGTTAAGGGACGTATTTATGAGGACCGGCACGCCGGTCTTGCCGAAAAACAGCTTTATCAGTTTGTAAAACCGCGGGTTGTCGCCCAGGCTGACCGTCTGCGGCCTCATCGTGCCGTCGACGTGTACAACCTCGGGGATGCGGTCTTTCCATTCTTTCGTAACGCGGAAACTCAGCGTCATAAAAGGCGCGTCGATGTCCCTGCCTATTATCTCTGCGGCATGTTCGCGCAATATCGAAGGGCAGAACGGCCTCCATTTCTCTCTGAACTTCACCATCTCGTTTATGCGGTCGCTCGTGCCCGGGATGGTGGGGTTACCCAATATCGACCGGTTGCCGAGAGCACGCGGGCCGAATTCCATCCTGCCCTGGAACCATCCCACCACCAGCCCTTCGGCGAGCAGCCCGGCCACTTCTTCCTCTATGGAATCGGACTTTTTATACGCCAGATCCGCCCTCTTCAGCGCAGACTCTATCTGCGCGTTCGCATAAGACGGGCCGAGGTAGACGTCATTCATCGGCTTTATATTATCGCCGAGTGAATTGGCGGCGTAGACCGCCGCTCCGAGCGGCGTGCCGGCGTCATGCGATGCCGGCTGGACGAAGATATTCTTCACGAGCGGGTTTTCCACAAGTTTCCTGTTGAGCGAAACGTTAAGCGCGCACCCGCCGGCGAACACAAGATTGCCCGTCTTCATAAGGCTCTCGCCCAGGTGATATCCCATCAGCTTTAATATTATATCTTCGAATATCTTCTGGGTAGCGGCCGCTATATGGATGTAAGGCTCTTCCAGGCCGTCGCCTTTCCTGGGCGGGCCGAAACGCTCGACCAGCTTTTTTGGTATCATTGCGCTCTTATCGAACCTGCGCGAGCGTATAGGCCATACGTAATCGGGGTTTACCTTGAAAGCCCTGCCGTCGCTGGATATGGCGAACGATAAGTCCGCCTTCGACGGGTCACCGTACGGCGCCATGCCCATCAATTTGTATTCCCCGTCATTGGGGTTGAACCCGAGATATGCCGTCATCGTGGAATAGAACCGGCCGAGGGAATCGGGAAGGTCGATCTCTTTTATCTTTTTGATCTTCCCTCCCCTGCCTTCCGCGAACAGGGTCGAGGTAAATTCACCCGAGCCGTCGATACTCATGACCGCCGCCTCGTCATAGCCGGATAACAGATACGCGCTCGCAGCGTGAGCCAGGTGATGTTCCACAAAAAATATCTTTTCGGGCGGCAGGATAATGCCGAAATGCTTCAGGAGGTCAAAGACAGCCTCGCGGGTCCTGACGGATTGTTTACCCGATTTCGCGACGGCCTTGTAAGCGCGGGAAGGTTCGGACAGCGCCGTTTTTAAAGCGTATTGCCATTTCTTTTTATTCAAAACATCGAACGACCACGGGAACGCGACCGCGTCTATTTCATCGGCCGTGATACCCGCCTGCTTCAGGCAGAACTCTATCGATTTAAAACACGGCTTGCCTACGGCGTGTTTTTCCCTTATGAACCGTTCTTCCTCGGCAGCCGCGACGACCTTTCCGTCTATAACTATAGCCGCGGCCGGATCATGCAAAAATCCCGGCCCGCCGAAACCCAATACATTCATCTTGCGCCCTTATCGTAATGTTCTTTATTCAATTCCCAGTATTTCGCGTATATGAGGAATCTCCTCCACGCCGAAAGCACGGCAAAGACCAGGCCATGTATGCCGTCTTTGCATCCCTGCCTTTTTATATACATCTTGAAAAAAAGTTTCGCCGGGCCGAACGTCAATTCCCGGCGCAGTTTCTTTTCGGGAATAATACCGATCTTGTTAAATAAGGCCTTCGCCTCCAGAGTACTGTAAAAATCCTGCCTTACTACATACCGGCTTATATCGGGAAAATTATAATGCTCCATGACCGCATCTATATCGCCTACAGACCCATCCACTTCCAATGCCTCGTCCATCCTGATATCCGACGCGGTAAAACGGGCCCTGCCCTTCTTAAAGAGACGCATAGGCCTGTGTGAATTCTCCCCGCCGAATTCCAGGAATTTACCGCAAAAATTGTTCGACCTTTTAAATCTGAAAGCCGCGTGTCCGGTCCCGCCGCGGAGTATCTCCAGTATCTTACATTTAAGTTCCGGCGTAACGGATTCATCCTGGTCCATCTGGAGGATCCAGTCGCCGGAAGAATTGTCTGTCCCCATGTTCCTCTGTTTCGTAAAATCGCCGTTCAATGGATTTATTATTATTTTATCCGTATATTTTTTTGCGACCGCCACCGTATCATCTTTCGAATTGTCATCCACGATAACGATCTCATCGGCCCATTTGACGCTCTCCAGGCACCTGGCAACCATGTCCGCTTCATTTTTAGTCAGGATAACTACTGACAGCTTTTCTCTTTGCATTTCTTTTCTCTCACTATTTTCAACGCCTCCGGCGCAAAGGAGTCGGGATCGTTATTGAATACGATCTGCGCCGGAATAAAACGCGCGAGCGGTTTAGAAAAGGAATAGAAACTCTTATCGGCAGTGAATACGAAGTCCGTCTTCTTCTGCTGTTTTTTACTTCTATTGGACGCCAGATAAAATAACGCGGCTATATTAAACAATGCGCCGCCGAATTTCAATACCTTCATATTTGTATGCTCATAAGGGACATTTTGTTTATCGCGCGTGATCACGATCACCTTATTCTGGTCCATGCACATCTTTTTGAGAAGTTCTTTAGAGCCGGATACATCGCGCAGGACAAATACTATGCGCAGAGGATAGCCCCACCTCTTATAAAATATCCTGCCGTTACGGTCCATCAGCTCGGCTATCTTCTCCTGCTGCATGGTGCTCTTCATCGTCACGTTCCTGACGTGGTCGACAAAAGAGCCTTTAGCTTTCACGCACCTGTACCCGGCCTCGATCGCCTTCAGTGAATAGTCCCTGTCGTCGTAATATACCGGGATATATACCGGGTCGAACCCGCCTATCTTCTGCACCAGCTCGCGCTTAACGACAAAACAGTGCCCCCTGCACCAGTCCATGTCTATGGTTTGTCCGCCGTATTTCTGTTTTAACTCCAGCGCATATTTATTTATATCGATACCTTCGGGCTTCTCCCATTCGGGGTTCACTATCCCGATCTCCGGGTCTTTTTCGAAGACACCCGCGATCTCGTCCATCCAGCCCTTGGTAAATACGGTGTCGTCGTTCTGGAACGACACGTATTCCGAATCTTTGGAAAACTCGAGGCCGTGATTTATAGACTTGACCCAGCCCAGGTTCTCTTCGGGCTTTATCAGGATCATATCCAGCCTGCCCGACTTCGCCATTTTCTTAAGGTAAGCGGACGCTTCTTCCGAATTACCGTTATCGATCGCTATCAGCCTGCAGGGATAATCGGACGACCCGATAAGGCTCTCGATGCAATTCTTTATGAGCTCTGTCTGCCCGCACGTCGGCAGTATTATGTCGCATCTTCTCACTGTCATATTTTAAGCTTCATTTTCGCGAGCATCTTATCGGCCTCGCCTACCATGTCGACCGACTCCGCCCGTTTTCCCCATTCGACCATTTCCCGCATACCGTCGTCGAAACTGACCGACGGCTTGAAACCGATCTTCCGTATCTTCGATATATCGGCAAAGCAGTGGCGGATATCGCCTATCCTGTATTCGTTCTTTATCGTAACGCGCGGCTCCTTCCCGTATAACCGGCTGAGCGTATTCGCTATGTCGAGTATGCTCACGGGCTTACCGCTTCCCACGTTGAAATACCGGTAATCCGCTTCCGCCGAATTCATAACAAGCATATTGGCCGCGGCAATGTCTTTGACGCTCACGAAGTCCCTGGTCTGTAAGCCGTCTTCGTAGATGAGCGCAGGGTTGTCATTTTTTATCCTCGACTGAAATATCGCGCAGACGCCCGTGTAGGGATTGGACAGGGACTGGCGCGGGCCGTAAACGTTAAAGAATCTCAAGGCGGTCACGGGCAATTTATACGCTTTGCCGAGATTAAGGACTATCTCTTCCTGGTCCTTTTTAGAAATGGCGTAAATGGAATTCGAGCGGAGCGTCTTCTCTTCCCCCGTCGGGACGGGTTTCAATATGCCTGAACATTTCGGGCAGGAATATTCCCATATCCTGTTCTTCAGGTCTTTTTCGCTGCGCTCTATCGGCTCGGACGGGCCGCATTTATCGCATTTATAGGCCCCTTCGCCGTATATGCTCATAGAACTGGCGACGACTACTTTGCGTATATTAAGGCTTGTCCTGTTCGATATGATATGCTCCATCAGGACGGCGGTGGCGCGCGTATTATGATCTATGTATTTTTCGACCTGGTACATCGATTGCCCCACGCCGACCTGGGCGGCAAGATGGTATACCTCGTTCACCCCGTCCAGGGCTTTTTTAAGGTCTTTGGGGCTGCGGACGTCTCCTTTTATATATTCGGCGTTTTTGTTCAAATAATCGGGCTTCTTCCCCCGGTGCACCTGTTCTTCGAAAATATCCAGCACCCTGACCTTATATTTATTTTTTACCAATTCGTCGACTAAATGAGAGCCTATGAACCCCGCCCCTCCCGTAACCAGCACTTTTTCCATTCGGCCTTCCTTATTTTTTTATTTCCAGTATATCGTCAACGACCCGGGCTGCCTTCGATAGCATATCGTCCCCGGCCCCCACGAGGAAAACATCCGTCCTGTGTATGGGATAGAAAAATCTCAAGACAGCCTCCGCGCCGCGGGTATCGACAAATACCGCGTCGTATTTTTTCCTTTTTTTCGTACCGAAAGAGCGTTCCAATAACCTCAACAAAAGCTGAAGCGCCGGAAACGCGCCGGGCATGAAATTCGATTTTATATTCTGGTGCAGCGGCATATTTATCTTTTTGCCGGCAGACTTTATCCTGCCCCTGGCATCCGGTCGTCCGCCGAATACCCAGAAATTTATCCAGCACCACCGCCGCGCCAGATAGAGTATCGTCTTCAGGACGTTCCCCGCTTCGGCATCGCCGGCTCTTTCGCCCATAGAAAAACCGACGCCGATGCGCAGATGGCGCTGCCATTTCTTTAAATACTCCTGCTGCCCCTTTACGGTGAAACTGTCCCTGACCCCGGCCGCTTTGAAAGAAACGTGTTCTTTGTGGTAGACGTACGCGGAATGGACGGACACGCACCTGTACCCGGCATTGCCCGCCCTCATCGAATAATCGGTATCATCATACCCGCCGATGCCGAAGGCCTCGTCCAAAAAGCCTATCTTATCTATTACTTCACGCTTGATGAGAGTGCAAAAGCCGAAGCACTGGTTCATCTCCATATACTCGTCGCCGTTAGCGGCCACCTCTAAGGCATATGCATCCACCGTTTTACCCGAGTGCCCGTTGCAGAGAGGGTTCATGAGCCCTGCGTCTTCATGCCTCTCGGCAAACGAGACCAATTTACCGAGCCAGCCCGCTCCGGGCACGGTGTCATTATTCATAAGGCAGACATACGGCGCATCCGAAACTCGTAAGCCCTGGTTAACGGCTTTCACGTAACCGAGATTCTTCTCGTTACAGATAATAACGGTACCGGACGGGCCTGTCTTCTTCAGACTTTCCAGATAGCGTTTCGTTTCGAGATCGCTGCCGTTATCTATTATTATAAGCCTGTAAGGATAGTCGGTCGCCCTCACGATAGCTTCGACGCATTCTCTCGTCGAAGCGAGCTGGTTCCAGACAGGTATTATTATATCGCATTTCATTTTTTCAGGACGCTTTCGGCCGCGGCGAAAACGTCTTCCGCTGAGATACCGCTCAGGCAAGCCCGTTCTTCGCATTTTTTATATTTAAATTTTTTATAACACGGCCTGCAACCGAGATCTTTTTTGCAGACCACAATATGCTTTCCCCTGTCGGAGTAAGGGCCGTAAATTTTCTCATCCACCGGCCCGAATATCGAAACCGTATCCACTCCCAGCCCGACCGCCATATGCAGCGGCCCGCCGTCATTACTTATCACGAGCCGGCACCTGGACATCAGGGCCGCCATTTCCGGTATAGAGGTCTTGCCGCAATGATCGATGATCTTGTTTTTCGATGCGCCCGCGATGGCAGCGCATATACCGGCTTCTTTCTTATTCCCGAATAGGATTATCCTGGCATTATATTTTTCTATCAGTTTATCGGCCAGGACGGTAAAGCTTTTCTTGTCCCACCTTCTGTATCCCGCGTCCGCGCCCCAGCTTGCGCCGCAGCCGGGCACTATACCTACGAGGAGGTCTCCGCGCCTGACGCCCAGATCGTTCAAGACCGCATCAGCCCGGCCGGCGAGCAGCGCCGGGACGTATATCTTTACGGATACTTTATCCTTCGCTGTGTCTATACCCAGGAATTTTAGGACTTCGAGGTAATAATCGACGACGTGCTTTTCATCGAAACCTTTTATGTCGATCCTGTCGGTGAGGAATCTCCCCCTGTTCTTGTAGTTTAAGCCTATCCTCTTTTTTATTCCGCTGATCATGGCGAACAGGGTATACTGGTATGCCAGTGAAAGGTCTATCAGTATATCGAACTTTTGTCTTTTTAATTCTCCGGCTGCGGAGAATATCCTTCTGAAATACCGGAACCTCGAGCGCTCCCACATATCCTTATATTCGTCTCTTTCATACACATATACCCTGTTCAAATTGGGATCGCTGCCGAGAAGCTCCAAAGACCTCCTGTTGCAGATGTACGCTATGAAACTATCTGGGAATTTTTTCCGCAGTATCTCCGCGATAGGCGTGGAAAATATCACATCGCCTATCCCAAACGGGTTTATTATCAATATCCTGGGATCCTTCTTTTTAATCATCCGACTTGAACCCTTTTATTATGTTAAGCAGCATATCATCGATACCGATATTCGGTTTAAATCCGGTAACGGACTTCAGCCTTGATATATCGGGCTCCCTGTGGCGCATATCTTCGAACCCTTCACGATAGGCTTTCGCGTAAGGTATATGTTTTATGGCGGAGGCCGAATGCGTCATAGACCGTATCTTCTTGGCCAGGGCGTTTATCGTCACTTTGTTCTCCGGGTTGCCTATATTGAATACACGGCCGTACGCTTTAGGGTTTTTAGACAGCAAGAGCACAGCCCTTACCGCGTCACTCACATCGCCGAAACAGCGCGTCTGCTTCCCGTCGCCGTAAATGGTGATCGGTTCGCCCGATAAGGCCTGGCGGATAAATCTCGGGACGACCATCCCGTAGCGCCCCGTCTGCCTCGGGCCGCAGGTATTGAAGAACCTGCATATTATTACGGGTAACCTTTTCTCGCGCCGATAAGCAAGCGCCAAAAACTCATCGATGGCTTTCGCGCACGAATAACTCCACCTCGATCTCGTGGTCGAACCCAGGAGCCTGTCATCCTCCTCGCTGAATACATGCTTTCCCGGCCTGTCCTTGCCGTATATTTCGGACGTCGAAGCAAGTATGACCTTTTTATTGCCAAATTCGCACGCCATGCCGAGAACAACATCCGTTCCTTTTATATTGGTCTTTATCGAGTCTATCGGATGCTCTATTATATATTTGACGCCCACCGCGGCCGCGAGATGGTATATGATATCGCAATCTTTTATAAGGCGTTTCATCAAACGCTTATTCAGTATCGTATCTTCATAAAATGAAAACCGGTTGTTCGATCTAAAACGGCTTATATTGTTCAGCCGTCCCGTAGAGAGATCGTCTACCACCGTCACTTTATCGCCGTTCTTTAAAAGAGCTTCGGATAGATGCGAACCTATAAATCCCGCCCCGCCGGTAACAAGTGTTTTTGCCATTTGTCATCCTTCCTGTTCGGATATTGCGGCCACAGCCATGAGCAAGCCGGCGGACATCCAGAAAAGCGCCGCCAGCGGAAGAGAATACAGATTGGTGTCCACGGAACTATGTATAAGGAACGCGACTAAACCCAATGCTATGCCTAAAGCAACGGAATAATACAGCGGGTCTTTCATGCGGTTTGCCGCCCTGAACCCTTTGATCAAAACGGCGGCGATGAACGCGAGGAACGCCGTAAGTCCCGTTATGCCTGTATCGGAGGCCATCTGCAGATAACAGTTGTGGGCATAACTGCCGCGTATGCCTCTATATTCATCGTTTCGGATCTTCATATATTCCGCATAGAAAGTATTCAGGCCGTTGCCGATGACAGGATGCTTCTTGAATATCTCCCAGCTATTCTGCCATATGACCCCGCGGTCCTCCATGGATTTCATGCTCAAGACCTGTGGAATACGCGATATATTAATAAGGAAAAAAGCCGCCAATAACACTAAAAACAACACCGCGCCTATCTTCTTTAACCTGATCATCGAAAAAAGCCCTATAGAAGTGAAGAAACCTACAAGGGCTCCCCTGACATTTGTCAGCACCAGGGAGTAAAGCAAGCCTATCAGGATCACCGCATTTGTTATGCTCGCAATGATCCCGCCTCTTGCGAAAAAAGCGTAGATGCCCACCGGGAAGATGAACATTATCAGCCAGGCGGCATAGTCGTTCGGGAAAGGGAACGACGCCGTCGGCGCGCCAAGCGAATATTGGCTGCGCGCGAATACAGGATAAGAATGAAGAATGTCTATAGGATAAATATAATATTGGAAGAGGCCGTCCAAAATAACGATCCCGCATGATATGAGGGCCATCACGCACAACTCTTCGAGCTTCTTCCTTGTATTTATTATCTCCTTAACGATAAGGAAAAGGGCCGCGAACTTGAGCGATTTCGAAAAAAGTGCCCTAAGGCTCAATTTCATGAACTCGGTATTGATGAGCGATAAGGCTGATGCTATCAGGAATATGGCTAACAATACATTCACGGCCGAGAAGTCCAGCGGCTTATCTTTTTTCAGCGCTTTCTTCAATACCACGGCTATAAGCGCGGTCACTATCGTTATCTCTATTACGGATTTAGCGAACGGCAGGGTAAAGACCAGGATATATAACGACAACTCCGCTATCCTGTCAAGTAACCGGCAGATTCTGTCTTTGTCTATCTTCATGTATTGACCAGTTCTTTCATTTTTGAAACGATCTTAGCATCATCCATTATGTTCGCCAGGCGGGCCAGTTCTTTGACCTCTGAATGCAATTTCGCGCTGTTGAATTTTTCCGAACGGCTCATATATATCTTCTGGTGCTTGGTGACCTTATCCTTTTCCTTATCGAGCAGAAGTTCCTCTGAAAGTTTCTCCCCCGGGCGGAGGCCTATGAATTTAACGTCGATATCCTTGTATATGACAAGGCCCGAAAGGGCCACCAGGTTCTTAGCTATCTCCAGCATCTTTATCTGCTCGCCCATATCGAGGATGAACAGCTCCCCGCCTTTTCCTATGGCGCCGGCCTGCAGGACCAATAGCGCCGCCTCGCTCACGCTCATAAAATACCTCTCGGCCTCGCGGTGCGTTATGGTAAGCGGGCCGCCTTCCTCTATCTGCTTCTTGAAAAGCGGGATGGCGCTCCCGGCGGAACCGATCACGTTCCCGAACCGCACCGCCATGAACTTCGTCTTGCTCGTCGCCGACTTCGCCTGCAGTATCATCTCGGCTATGCGCTTGGACATGCCCATGACATTTATCGGGTTCACCGCTTTATCGGTAGATATCAGGACGAACCTTTCCGCCCCGTAGTGATTTGCCGCGTAAATAAGGTTGCGGCTTCCTATGACATTGTTCTTTACGGCTGCCGACGGGTTCTCCTCCATGAGCGGCACGTGTTTATGGGCGGCGGCGTGGAAAACTATCTGGGGCCTGTAACGCGAGAAGGTCTGTTTGAGAAGCCCCACGTCGCCTATATCCCCTATGACCGTCTTTACGTTTATCTTGGGATATTTTGTCTTGAACTCTATTACCAGAAAATAGACGTCGTTCTCGTTATGGTCAAAGAGCACTATCTCTTTCGGCTTGAAATGGACTATCTGGCGGCATATCTCCGAACCGATCGACCCGCCCGCCCCGGTGACCAGCACTTTTTTATCCTTGATATAATGGCTTATTTCGCTTTTATCTATGACTACGGTCTCGCGGCCGAGAAGGTCTTCAGGCTTCACATCCCTAGGCTTTACCTGCAGTTCGCCGTTCAGGATCTTCTGTATCCCCGGGATTATTTTGACTTTTACGTTCGGCATCTCACAGTAAGAGAGGATGTCCCTTACCACTTCGCCTTTTGCCGAAGGTATGGCAAGGACTATCTCCTCCACGCCGTACCTATCTATGATATCCCCTATCTTTATCCTCCCGCCCAGTATCTTCACGCCCCTAATGGTGGCGTTATGCTTCACGGGATCATCGTCTATGAAACCCACCACCTCTCCCGCGCCCGGGTTATTGCGGTATTCTTTGAGGGCCAATATGCCGGCTTCCCCCGCCCCGACGATCACCACTTTTTTCTGTTTCTTGGAACCGGCCGGTTTGTACCTTTCGCGGAAGAGCCGCGTAAAGAACCGCACGCCGGATATCATGGAGGTGCACATGACAAAATCGACTATAAATACGGAGCGCGGGAATCCCTGCAGGCCGTGCATGAGCACTTCCCCGGCAAAAAATACGGCCGTGGCGGCGCAGTTCGCTTTTATTATCTGCCACAGGTCGTCCATACCCACGTACCGCCAGAGGCCTTCGAATATCCCGAAATAATAAAATACCGCCAGCTTGGCTATTATCAGGACAGGCAGTGTTTTGAAAAATATCGTTATATATTCTTTCGGTATGTTCAGGTCAAAACGGAGAGCAAATGCAAAGAAATAAGCCGCCGCGATCAGGCAGAAGTGGAACAGGATTATTATCGGCCTGCGGTATTTTAAGATCATCTCTTTTGCGATACTCATGATCACACTCTCAATTTCCGGCGGACCAGTATATTCATGACGACAAAGGCGATAAAATAAAAAGAGAGCGCCCCCGCCACAGCCCACACTCCAAGCGGCCTCATAAATAAGACGCTTACGCCTATAAAAAGCTGCGCCGCCGCGTAAGAACAGGATATCTTCCAGTGCGGCACCCCTGCCTCATTAGCAAGGATCTGGTAGAAATGCCTCCTATGGGGAATGAATAAACTCTGCCCGTCTTTAATGCGTATATACATAGTTATAACTTCGTCGGCGTAAAAAGTGAATAAGAAAGATGCCATGCATATGAAGTCCGGGATACTTTTAGACAGCAATATCGTCATACCGGCGAAGGCAAATCCCAGAAACAGGGCCCCGACGTCTCCGAGGAATATTTTAGCTTTCGGCATATTAAAATACAGGAACCCCGCGGAAGAAAATGTTATGCAGACAGCCAGCGCCACAAGGGGCGAATCTCTGTACCCGTTATACGCCGCAAAGACCGCCAAAAGTCCGAATGCCGTTATCGCCGTGATCGCGGCAATGCCGTTTATCCCGTCCATGAAATTGTATATATTTGCGCTGCCGGTTAAGAAGATCATCGAAAGAATAAAAAATACTACGACAGCAGCGCTTCCCGGTAACTGTATGGCATTGACAGCCAATAAAGACATGGCCGACGATAACGCCAGGTGCAGCACTAGCCTTATTCCCGAGGATATGTCGGACATATCCGATAATAAACCCACCCATGCGGCAGCGGCGCATATCGCAAGAAAAGCGTATGCTTTCGTACAAACGATCCCTACTGTTAAAAAAGACAGGACTATCCCGATACCGCCTCCTCGCGGAGTAGGCACAGAGTGCGAACTGCGATGGTTAGGCACGTCCAATAAATTGATGCCTGAACCCGATCGACTGATCAGCGCGACTATTGCAGCGGTAAAAAATAGGCTGAAAATGGCTACAAAAGGCAATATACACATTAGGTTGTATATTATATTATATTTTGGCAGGATTTGATAATAAAATATTATGTTTTATCTTAATACTATCTTAAAGGCTCAATTCACGTAAATACGCGCTTATTACCTGCTTTTCGCTGAATTCATTCACTATTTTTCCTCTGCCGGACCGGCCCATGGCGGCTCTTTCCCCTGCGGGTAGCTCGATCAGCCTTTGCATTGCTGCTGCCAGTCTTTCCGCGTCTTTTACAGGCACCGCAAATCCGGTCACTCCATCCTCTACGACTTCCCTGCAGCCTGCGGCATCGGTAGTGATTATGGGCTTCTCCATGGCGGACGCTTCCAGCAATGATTTCGGCGTGCCCTCCCTATAGGAAGGTAAGACAACGCAGTCGGCCTCGCATATAAAAGGCCTGACATCCGAAACCTCTCCCCCATATTCCGCTATGCCTGTCCTATGCCAGTCGTCTATTTCGGCCGCGCCGACAGCGGCGGGGTTTCCTTTATCTATCATTCCTATGATATTGAAACGGGCGGACGGATATTTCTTCTTAACTATAACCGCCGCGTCGATAAATTCCGTTATCCCCTTATCCCGCAGGATCCTTCCGATAAAACTGAAAAGGAAAACGCCCGGCTCTTTCTTCCTGTTTTTACAGTAACCGGACGAGAAAAATTCCACGTCCACGCCCGAACCTTTTACAAGCGCCGCCTTATCCTCCCTGACGATCTTTTTGCTCAAAAATATCCCCATATCATCTTTGTTCTGAAAAAATGTCTTCTCGGAAAAAGCGCAGGCAAGCGTATATAAAAATTTCACGAGGTGAAAATATATATTCTCCTGTATAAAAATATATCCGAGCCCCGAGACGGTATTCACGCATTTTACGCCGGCCAGTTTCGCGGCTATGGAACCGTACGTGTTCGGCTTTATCGAATTATGGAACACAAGGCCCGGCTTTTCGCGCCTGTATATTTTGTAAAGCTTTATGATGAGGCCCAGGTCTTTAAAAAAATTGGTCCCTTTCCTGTCCACATTTATAGGTACGAACCTGAAACCCCGCGCCTCTAATTTTGCCGTATACTCGTCGGGCGTCGCGCAAAAGATGACTTCGTGGCCGCGGCTGCGCAATTCCTCCATCAAGCCTTTACGGAAATTGAATATGCTCCACGATATATTCGAAGTGAATATTATTTTCATGCGTTATTTTTCCACCTGTCGTACCATGCCTGGAACATCAGCACATCCCAGAGAAGATACTGCCAGTTCCTTTTGCCGGAAAGATGCTCTTCCCATTTCTGCCTGACCGGACGATGGTCAAAAAAACCTTCTCTTTTTATCCTCGACTCGTCGAGAAGCGCCCCCGCCCATTCTTTCAAAGGCCCTCTCAGCCATGCGTCGAGCGGCAGCGCGAACCCCATCTTCGGCCGGTCGACAAGCTCTCTCGGGACGTATTTATACAACAACTCTCTTAAAATGCATTTCCCTTTTCCGCCCCTGGCCTTCATCGCAAGCGGCAGCTGCCAGGCGAATTCCACGACCCTGTGATCCAGGAACGGCGCCCTCGATTCAAGGCTCGCGGCCATACTCGCCCTGTCGACCTTCACAAGTATATCGTCCGGCAGGTACGAGATGGAATCCTTCAGCATCATCTCTTCGGTAAAACCGAGCCCCCGGACCGGAGCGCCCGCGCCGGTGATAATTGTCGCCGGCTCGGAGGAACCCGGGACGACCGACTGCGGATCCGGCCAGTGCGAAACCAGCCTTTCATACATGCCGTACCGGCTGGGCGCCGCCATCATATCGGCCAATTTGTGAATCTTGTCCCCGGGCGTCCGCTGGCGCATCTTACCCGGCAATTTATTCCCCAGCTTATCGAACAATTTTTCCCACCCTGCCGGCGGTACAGATGTCAATACCCCCGCCAGGGCCTTCCTTGAGCCATGATTCATCCATCCTACCTTGCGCCATATGCTCTTGACCCATACATACCTGTTGTAACCGGCAAATACCTCGTCCCCTCCGTCGCCGGAAAGGCTTACCGTCACTTTCGTTCTCGTCAGTTTCGAGACGAGAAAAGTGGGTATCTGGGAAGAGTCGGCGAACGGCTCATCGTAAATATCCGAAAGGCCCGGTATGACCGCCATCGCCTCGGACGGGCTGACGTAAAACTCGGTATGCTCCGCCCCAAGGCGGCGCGCGACAAGGGCCGCGGACTCGGCCTCGTTATACCCGGGCTCTTTAAACCCTATAGTGAAAGTTTTTACAGGCTGCGGACTCTGGCGCTGCATAAGCGCGGTCACTAAAGAAGAATCGATGCCGCCGGAAAGAAATACACCCAGCGGGACATCGGATTCCATGCGCAGTTTTACCGAATCGCCCAGCAAGTTGTCCAGGCGGCCGGACGCTTCTTCCGCCGACCCCTTGAACGTATCCGCGCGCCCGCGTTCTACGGCATCACGGACGGACCAGTAATATTTCACGTCGGCTTTTTTATCTTTCATGAACGCAGCGTCGATCTTCAGGATCGAAGCAGGAGGAAGTTTGCGGATATTTTTGTAGATCGAGTAAGGGGCCGGTATGCAGTTGTAGCGCATGTAGAGCGCGAGCGAATCCCTGTCGATATTATTTTCGAATTTCGGGTGAGCGCGGATAGCTTTTAGCTCGGACGCGAATAAAAAAATATCGCCGGCCCAGCCGTAATAGAGCGGTTTCTCCCCCATCCTGTCGCGCGCAAGGCTTAATGCCCGTTCCTGCCTGTCCCAGACGGCAAAAGCGAACATCCCGTTAAATTTGCGCACAGCCTCTTCGAGGCCGTAACGGCTTATTGCAGCCAGCATGACTTCCGTATCGGAATGGCTGCGAAATTTATGTCCTGAGCGTTCCAGCTCCCCGCGCAAGAGCTTAAAATTATATATCTCGCCGTTAAAAACGATGACGTAGCGGCCGCAGGCGGAGGCCATGGGCTGATGCCCCTCGACGGAAAGATCGATGATCGAAAGCCGCCTGTGCCCGAGCGCGACGCCCGCGGAAACGTCGACCCACGCCCCTTTATCATCGGGGCCCCTGTGGCTCATCGTCCCGGCCATCCGCGAAACTACGGCCTCGAGCTCATCCGCTTTTTGGCCGGCCGACCTGTCTATGAATCCGGTTATGCCGCACATGTGGCCTTTCCGATGTATCGTTAACTTATCTTATCCAACCGAGCCTGCCTTCGGCCTTATAACGATGGACCGATCTCCATATAACGGGCGGGAAATAAGTAAGGATATATAAAATAAAGAACTTTATGCCGGTAAATCTATGAGGCTTCAATTTTGACCTGGCCGATACCGGGTCGCCTTTATCCATCCCGGCGCGGGCGTACCAATAACCTATCTTCGCCTCATAGTACCTGGTTTCCGACGGGTATTTATCCGCGAAAGAGGCGTCCGTCTGCTTCAATTTACCCAGGATATATTCCAATTCGACAGGATATTTATCCAGCGACTTAAGGCTGAGCATTCCACCGTGCATCCTGTAAACCGAGAGCGGCTCGTCGATGTATAACGCCTTCGACTTAAAAAGTATCCGCATGAAGAGGTCGAACTCCTCCGAAACCTCGAGCCGGTCGTCGAATCTCAAACCCGGTCCTTTGACGGCATCCGTCCTCAGCATCACCGTCTGCAGATTTACGGGGTAATCGCATAAAAAGCGGCCGAACACTTCCCCTTCCGGCTGAGCGCCCTTAAGGCCCAATACCAGCCTGCCGGAGGAGGGCATTATCATCCTGTAATAGTTAGTGTAAACAAGGTCGATGTCGCGCCTCGCCTCAAGCGCGGCGACCTCTTTTTTAAGCTTTTCTGGTAGCCATTTGTCGTCGGAATCGAGAAACGCGAGATACTGCCCGCCCGCCTCGGCCATTGCCGAATTCCTGGCCGCGCCGAGCGCTGCCGCCCGGTCACTTTTAAAGTAACGCAGCCTTTTATCGAAGCTTTTCGCGATGGCGGCGCTGCCGTCCGTCGAGGCATTGTCCCAGAAAATTATTTCCCAATTCCCATAGGTCTGCGCGTAAACGCTGTCTATGGCTTCCCGGAGGTATTCTTCGCCGTTTTTGCAGTTCATTATGACGCTTACGAGCGGTTCCATATATACGGGATCGTTGTATCGGAAGGATCCAGCCTTTTTATCTCATCGGGATCGTGAGGTATGTCCGCGCAATTGGCTATAAGCGCCGGCTCGTTGGACAGCCCCTGAAAACCATACCATAATAGAGGCGGGATCTTTATAAGGCAATAGTTATCCTCGCCCGTCTCCAGCTCATATATCTTGCCTTCTGTCGCGGACCCTTTCCTGTCATCGTATATTACAAGCCTGATCTTACCCGCCGGGACCGCGAAATGCTGCGTCATCTTCACGTGCTTCTTCCACGCCTTAACGACGCCTTTATATGTGACCGAAAAATATATCTCCCCGAAACCGCCGAAAAGCGGGGAGTCGCGCCTGAGCATATGCATGACTTTGCCGCGCTCATCCTCGATCTTCTTAAGTTTTTCTACGATGACCCCTTTTATCATATTTTAATCTTTCGCCCAGGCAAGGCCCTGCCTCTTTGCTTCTTTAATATAACGCTCTATCTGGGTTATCGTGAAATACAGCATATCGTTATTTTTATTTTTATAATATTCTTCATACCATTCGGCCGTCATCTTTATGGTATCGCCGAACGGCAGGACGGCATACCAGTTAAGGAACTTGAGCGCCTTATCGCACGACACTTTTAAAAATTGGCTTTCTTTGGACGTGTTAGCGCCGCGGCTGTCGCGGCATTTCCATTTGCTGTCACTGAAATGTTTCGAGAACATCTTTATAAGTTCGCTTACCGATTCGCTCACCTTATAGTCGGGTCCGAAATTGAAAGACTCCCCGTTCAGTTTGGGGTGCTTGGAAAGATAAGACCCAAGCCAGAGGTATCCGCTCAAAGGCTCCAGGACATGCTGCCACGGCCGCGTGGCCTTGGGGTTCCTTATATATACCATCTCCTTTTTGCTCCAGGCCCTGACGGAATCGGGGACGATCCTGTCCGCCGCCCAATCCCCTCCGCCTATGACATTTCCCGCCCTGGCCGTAGCTATCCTGCAATGGCTTGAGGGGCCGTCAAAAAAAGACCTGTAATAAGAATGGCAGATCAATTCCGCGCACGCTTTAGAAGAACTGTACGGGTCGTTCCCTCCGAGCTCATCCGTCTCCCTGTACCCCCAGTTCCATTCCTTGTTCTTATAGCATTTGTCGCTCGTTATTATAACGCCGACCGAATCCTTTAAAAAATGGCGCATGCACTCCAGGACATTTACCGTACCGCGGACATTCGTCTCGAAAGTCGTCTTCGGATCGCGGTAGGCCCTGCTCACTATAGGCTGTGAAGCAAGATGGAAAACGAAGTCGGGCTTATGTTTTATGAATACCTTCTTCAATGAATCGTAATCCCTGACGTCCCCTTTTACGTGCTTCACGTGCTTACCTATCCCGCATATAGCGAACATGCACGGCTTCGACGGAAGACGGTCGGAATACCCTATTACATTTGCCCCCAATAAAGTGAGCCAGATGGAGAGCCACGACCCTTTAAAGCCGGTATCTCCCGTGATAAGGATCGTTTTGTCCTTATACGTATTCGTAAAAGCAACTTTCATTGCGGATGTTTTCATACGCTTCATTTGTTGTTCGCCCCCGGTTATAATAGTTCTTTGAGCCATTTGGCTATCGTCCGTATATCTTCTTCTTTCATCGAATGGATGTTCGGTAATAATACCCCTCTCCGGCTCACATCTTCGGATACCGGGCAGGTGCTCTTATATTTTTTATAAAAAGGCTGCATGTGGCACGGGTTAAAGAAAGACCTTAATCGCATACCGCGCTTCCTGAACTCTATCACCGCCCTCACCTTAGCCTCGTCGGAGGCCAGGAGCACCGGGAATCCCCAGAAAGTATGCCTTACATCTTTATCGAAGCCGGGAAGCGTCAGGTTGGTCCCTTTGAACAGTTCCCCGTAAAGGCGCGCGTAGCCGATCCTTCTGGTAATGAACGTCTCCACTTTTTTAAGCTGCGCAAGCCCGACGGCAGCCTGGAGGTCCGTCATCCTGTAGTTGTAGCCTATCTCGGAGCTTATGAACTGCTTCTGCGCGAAATCTTCGTCGCTCAAGTTCTCCGATTTCTCTTTGCCGTGGCTGCGCAAAAGGCCTATCTTTTCGATGAGGCGCCGGTCGTTCGTAAGGCACATGCCTCCCTCGCCCGTCATCATATGCTTATTCTTATAGAAAGAGAAGAAGCAGACGTCGGAAAAGACGCCCACCTGCTTATTTTTATACGTTGTGCCGTGGGCCTCCGCGCAATCCTCCACTATCTTAAGGCCGTGTTTTTTGGCCGCGGCGGTTATAGCGTCCATACGGCAGGCATTACCGTAAAGATGGACCGGGATCACCGCTTTGCTCTTCGGGGTTATCTTCTTTTCGAGGTCGTGTGCATCCATGCACCACGTAACGGGGTCGCAATCGACGAAGACCGGCGTGGCGCCGCAATACGAGATAGGGCTCACTGAGGCGACGAATGTAAGCGACGGTACGAGGACCTCGTCGCCCGGCTTTATCCCGACGGCAAGAAGCGCCAGGTGCAGGGCCGATGTCCCGTTCATGGCCGCGCATGAATATTTTATGCCGCAATATTTCGCGAATTCTTCTTCGAACTTGTGGACGAGCTTTCCCTGCGCGATCGACCCGTCGTTGACGCATTCTATCAGGGCGTCTATCTCTTCCTTACCGACCAGCGGCTTATCTATATCGAACATGCACATCTCCTCATTTACTTAAAACATTTATTTAAAACGGCGTTATCTGCGGCAGCGCTTCCTTTTTTTCCGCCGCGGCGATGACTTCGTTGAGTATATATTTTTTCTTCTTGGTATCCGGATGCCGTATCTCGTCCAGGTCGCCGAACACAAAACTGAGCCTTTTCGAACCTGCGATCTCCGCCTTCTGCGCCTCGGTAGCGGGCGCGTTTATCTCCGTGAACAATTCATTTGCCAGGACCGTGACCCTTTCATAGAACGCGTTGTCTTCCGCGCTCAGGTAAGGCCTGAACTTCGCCGCGCTCTCGTTCATATACCTGAAATGGTAATTGCCGAGGTCGGTGAACGTCCATTGTATATCCTTCCCGGAGAGCTTCTTGCCGAATTCGAAAATAGGGGTCCCCGGTATGGGGCTTAAGATATAACAATTGGCCCTGAAATACGGGTTCACTTTTTTTATCGCTTTCATCAGGTCTATATTCTGCTTGGTGTCCTCGTCCTTCTCGGTGGGAATACCGAAGAGGAAATTATGGACGACGTTTATCCCGACATCGCGCAGGAGCTTATTCACTTTCAATACCTTTTCCGTGGGGATATATTTATTCAATACTTTCTGCAGTTTCGGAGAGGTAGCCTCGACGGAATAACATACCGTCTGGCATATGCCTTTCAGGAGTTCGATATTTTCCGGCGACAGGTTATTGATATTTGTCCAGAAGTGCTCGATATATAATTTATTCTTTCTGAAATATTCCAGGAGCGGGTAAATCTCTTTGATATTATACAGGAAGTCGTCGTCGCCGAAAGTGAATACGTTTATCCCGAAATTTTTGTTCAGGTACTCTATCTCCCTTATCACGTTTTCCGGGGAACGCCGCCTGTAGCGCAGGCTCGGCTTCATCTCTTTTATGTCCATCAGGTAGCAGAACGAGCAGCTGAAATGGCATCCCCTGCTCGTGTATAGGTTGATGAAATACGGGACCTGCCTGAAATTCACTTTGTCTTTCACGAGATCCCATCCGAAATCCCTGCTCTGGTAGATATCGTCGAGGTTCTCGACAAAAACTCGGTCGCCATTTACGCATATGCGGCCGCCTTCCCTGTAACCCAGGCCTTCTATGCCTTCAAGTTTACCGCCT
>JAQUSB010000010.1 GCA_028715345.1 Candidatus Omnitrophota bacterium
TTTTTAACCATGTAAAAATCGCACTCCGTAAATTTGCCCGGACCCTGCCGGGCAAATTTAAGGCCTTGCTCACCACTTCGCCACATCACATTCTTGCAATGGACGAAAAATTTTTCGATGAAGAAGCTTTGTTAAATAAAAGATGAGTAATTGTATGAAGAAAAAAACCGAGAATTATAAGACAAAGGATAAACCATCCCTGAATATTGTAAAATTGGTTATTATAATAATTTCGGTGGTTATAGTTCTCGGTATTATAGTAGCCATAGGTCAAGGACAACGCGTAAAATCTATTTCTCTCCCGAGTAGTTTTAGCGTTGGAAAAGTGGATATTAAAACATGCCCGATAATAGAATTCGATACCCCAAATGAAAAGTCTAATGAACATTTAGTAGATTCAAACGTTCATATAGCGCCATTATCTTTTAGACTTTTACAGCCTAATCCTACATGCATATCGCCTTTATATGGACAATTTAATATAGGTATTGCGAATGTAGGTAATAAAAAGATAGTGATTTCTGAGATAAAGTGGAAAATATTGGATGGGACAAGAGAGATAACTCCTCCAGATGAATGGCGCAAAATTATAGGTGAGCCCAAGGTAGAACAATTTTATTTAGCTCCAAAAAAAGGGATAACATATCTTTATGGGCCTGAAATAGACCCTGTTAAAAAGAATAGGATAACATTAGGAATTGAGGTTAAGTATTCAATATTACAGTGGTTTGGCAAGAAACGTAGAGTAGCGTACTATGCTGGTATGCTGGAATATGACGAAGATGCAAAAACATATTACACCAGCAAAGACTTTATTGGTGTTATTGGTAATAATTAAGATTTAAAATTTTTCGTGTAACGCAACTTCGATACTTGACACAAATCCTATTTTATGCTATAGTTTAGTTAACAATTGTTAACTTATATGTGTAGTTAACAGTTGTTAACTAATTTCATATTGATTAACGTATTTAACTTGTTACATAGGAGTATGTTATGGAAAATTCTAAGTACATATCGATTGCAGAATTAGCTAAGAGATTAGGTATAAGCAGGATTGCGGTTTATAAGAAAGTGAAAAAGGGCGATATAAAGGCTATAAAGATCGGTAGAAGTTATGCTATCCCGACGAATGCCATAGATAAGAAAGCAAGGAATGTTAAGGGAAGGCCGCTAAGAGACGAAGATAAAAAAATTATTGAAAAAGCGGTAAGAAAAACGGTCCAAGAGTATGGGGAAGTTTTAAAAAAACTTGGTAAAGAATAGTGCAGATATTAACATTACATGAAATAGAGCATATTATCTTTAGTTTGGCTAGAGAAAGGCTGTCATTCGATGAGCCTATCCCGGATTTTGCCACAAGGTTTCCCAATGTTTTAGAGAGTTGCTTATTGGTGCCGATGCAAACTTTTGCGGGCAAAGATCTCTACCCATCTTTTGTGGAGAAAGCAAGCATACTTTTTTACCTTATGGTGAAGAACCATCCTTTTCAGAACGGCAACAAGCGTATAGCCATGGTGACGCTGATGTATACTATGTATAAAAACGGGAAATGGATAGAAGCTGATACGCAGGTATTGTATAACTTCGCAGTTTGGGTTGCTGGAAGCCCTCCAATGGCTAAAGAAGAAATGACAAGCTACATAGAGAAGTTTATTACTAAGTATATGATTCCACTGAAAGAAGAATGATGCTCTACGACATAGGATTCGCGATATTTTCGGTCTTCTATCTGCCGACTTTGATATTCAAAGGCAAGCTGCACGCCGATTTTCTCGAGCGTTTCGGTGTTTACACGGAAGCCAAGCGCGCGGCGCTGGAGAAAGCGAAAAACGCGGTATGGATACAGGCGGTGAGCGTGGGAGAGGTCGCGCTTTGCAGGAGCCTTGTCCCGCTCATTAAAGAGAGATTCCCGGATAACCCGATAATATTTTCGACGATAACAAAGACGGGCAATGAGCTGGCAAGGAAACTATTTGCCAAAGACGCTGTGATAATATATTTCCCGCTCGATTTTTCTTTTGTTGTTAAAAAAGTTATACGTCTCATAAGACCGAAGTTATTCGTTATGGTCGAGACGGAGATATGGCCGAATTTTCTGAAAACTATCGAGCGCAATGCGATACCCGCAGTCCTTATAAACGGAAGGATATCCGACCGCTCATTCGGAAAATATGAAATGGCCCGGCCGTTCCTGTGCAAAATAGTCAAAGGCATAAATTCACTGTGTATGCAGTCTAAAACAGACGCCGACAGGATAATAAAGATGGGCGCTGTGCCGGAAAAAGTAAAAGTCACGGGCAATATGAAGTTCGACGTCCGGGTCAAGCCGGCGCAGGTTTCGGGTGGCGATACGCGAAAACAGCTTGATCTTAGAGAGCCTGACGAGCTTCTCGTGGCAGGATCGACCCATCCGGGCGAAGAAGAGGCTCTGGTTGCGGCGTACCGGGCGCTCGTCAAAAAATTTCCCGGACTCAAATTATTGATAGCCCCGAGGCATATAGAGCGCGCGGATGAGGTGGCTGAGATCATAAGGGAAGCGGGATTCGAGCCGGTCAGATTATCGGGATCCCGGCCCATCGCTCCCGGCGCTTTGCAGGTCTTTGTTCTCGATACGATAGGCCGCCTGAATGATTTTTATTCGATCGCTTCCGTAGTTTTTATCGGCGGCAGCCTTGTAAAACACGGGGGCCAGAACCCGATAGAGCCTGCCGTTTACGGCAAGCCGGTGCTGTTCGGGCCGTATATGTTCAATTTCAAGAATATCGCGGAGGCGTTCCTGGCCAAGGACGCCGCGATACGTGTCGGAAGCAGGGGCGATCTGACCCCTGTCCTTTATAACATACTGGCGGATAAAGACCGCCGGGCCCGGATCGGCGCATGCGCTAAAGAAGTCGTCAGCGCGAACCGCGGTGCGACCGAGCGCGTCTTAAATGAAATGGCGAGGTTCTTATAATGCGTGAATTTTTCTATTCGCTTATGACGGACAAGCGTAACGGGGCGGCATACGAGCCGGTAAAATTTTTACTCTACGTAATCTCGCTCGCATACGGCTTCGGCCTTATATGCAGGCGGCTATTGTATAAACTGGGGATATTCAGGTCCGAAAAAGTCCCGCTTAAAATAATTTCAGTGGGCAATATCACCCTCGGCGGTACGGGGAAGACGCCTTTCGTCATCTGGCTTTGCGATATGCTTGAAAAAGAATTCCACAAGAAGGCGAGCGTCCTTATCCGCGGTTACGGCTGGGACGAGCAGACCATGCTCAAGCGAAAGCTTTATGATACGCCGATCATGGTCGGCGAGGACAGGGCCCGCTCGGCCCATAAGGCGATAAAACTTTACGGCAGCGATACGGCGGTTTTGGACGACGGTTTCCAGCATTGGGAGCTCGCCCGTAATATCGACATAGTGCTGATAGACTCGCGCAATCCTTTCGGCAACGGCTCGCTTTTTCCCAGAGGCGTATTGAGAGAGCCTAAAGAGTCGCTTAAGCGCGCATCGGCGGTAGTGTTTACGAAGGTCGATAAAAAAACGGCGGATCTCGACGGGATAAAGAAGGAGCTTAAAGATATAAACGGCGGCCTGGTGTTTCTCGAAGCTGTCCACAAGCCGTCCTGTATAAACGACCTGAAAGAACGTAAAGAACGGCCTCTGGAATTCCTTAAAGGCAAGAGGGCCGTCCTCCTATCGAGCATAGGAGACCCGGGTTACTTTGCCGATACTGCCGGATCTCTCGGCGCGGACATTGCCGAGCACATAATATTTGCCGACCATTACAATTACGAAGAAGCGGACGCCGCCCGGATAGTGAAACGATGCAACGAACGGAAGTTCGATTTTATCTTAACTACCGAAAAGGACGAGGTCAAATTGCGCAGGATGTCGTTGTCGTTCGCAAGCTACCCAGTTATGGTGCTTGTTATAAAGATGGAAGTGGTTTCGGGGAAGGAGCTTTTAGTTGATAGATTACGCAGCTTATATACTCGTTAGGATACTGAATAAAATATTCAGCGTCGTGCCCATAAGCGCGTCTTTATGGCTCGGCCGGCGCGCCGGCGACCTCGTCTTCTTCATAAATAAAAAGAGGCGGACGATCGCGTACGCGAACCTGAAGGCGGCATTCGCCGCGGAAAAGACGCCGGCAGAACTGCGCCGGATCACCAAAAGGGTATACCGCAACATGGTCCAGACGTTCGTCGAAGTGCTGAACCTGACGAAGGTAAATCGCAAGTACGTCGACAAGTATGTCGAGGTCGTGAACATGGACCGTATACGCAATGCCGCGCGCTCGGGCAGAGGCACCGTGCTCCTGACCGCGCACTTCGGCGACTGGGAGCTCTCCAGCCTTGTAAGCTCGGTCGAGGGATTCCCGATACTCGTCCTCGCGCGGGAACAGAAGATGAAACGGATGAACGAGCTCCTGAATCAACTGCGCGAGTCGAACGGCTGCAAAGTCATAAGAAAAGGGATGGACGTCAAAAATATATTGAAGGCCTTGCGCGCAAAAAATATCGTGGGCGTACTGTCGGACCAGGACGCGGGCAAAAAAGGCATGTTCGTCGACTTCTTCGGGCGGCCGACATCGCACCACTCCGGGCCCTTCGAGATCGCCAAGCATACGGATTCGCTCATCCTGCCGAATTTCATCGTGCGGACCGGCGGGCCTTACCATAAACTTTTCCTGGAAGAGTATATAGATTTCCGAAAAACGCAAAGCCCCGACGACATAAAGGAGAACCTGCAGAGATTCGCCGGGCTCCTCGAGAAATATGTCAGGCAATACCCCGACCAGTGGCTGTGGCTTCACAAGAGGTGGAAGTCTACGCCCGTGAGAACGGCCCTCGTCCTGAGCGACGGGAAGGCGGGGCACCTGAACCAGTCTTTGGCCGTAGCCAAAGAGCTGCGCAGGGCGAGGATGACCCAGGGGTTCAGGGCCGAAGACACCGATATAAAGGTAGTCGAAGTGAAATATAAGAATAAATTTTCCAAGGCGATACTTACGGCGGCTTCGATCTTCGCAAGCTGGCGCTGCCAGGGGCGCATGGGCATCATGGAATTTTGCCTCGAGAAAAGTTCTTACGATGCGCTCATGAAGACGTATTCTGAGTTCGTGATATCGTGCGGGTCGGCCGCCATGCCCGTGAATATTTTTATGTCCAAAGAGAACGACGCGAAGAATGTAGTTATAATGAAGCCTTCGCTTGCGCCGCTTACTTTGCGTAAATTTAAACTCGCCGTAATTCCGCGCCACGATAATCCGCGTAAGGCAAAGAATGTGGTCGTGACCGACCTTGCTCCTAATCTGATCGACAGCGAAAAGACGGCCAATGACGGCCGCGAGCTTGAAAATCATATACAGGCCAAGATCAAAGAGGCGGTTTCCTTATTTATAGGAGGCGATAATCCGGAATTTTCCATGACGCAGGATATAGTGAATTCGGCCATAGAAGGTGTGTCGGAATTCTGCGACAGGTCCGGCGCGTCGATACTCGCCACTACATCGCGGAGGACATCGCCCGAGACAGAAAACATATTAAAGAGCAGGTTAAAGAACGATCCGAAGTGCAAATGCCTGGTCATAGCGAACGAAAAGAATCTCGATTTTACGGTGGGAGGGATGCTTGCGCTATCTAAAGTCGCGGTAGTGTCGGAAGAATCCATATCGATGATATCCGAAGCGATCGCCGCCGGGAAAAAAGTCGTTGTGTTCAGATTGTCTAAAAAAAGCGATGGCGCGGCAAAGCATGAGCGCGCGCTGGCGAGCCTGGCTAAAGAAGGCTATATTACGATAACCGAATCGTCAGCCCTTACGTCAGCGCTCGCAAAAGCGTGGAGCGATAATTCACCCGTCAAACCGCCTAAGGACATGGAGCGTATCTTCGAGGGCCTGAGGCGGCTGATATAAAATTTATGAATATACTGCAGATATTGCCATCACTGGATGTGGGCGGGGTCGAGACCGGGACGGTCGACCTGGCGAAGTATCTTACCGGCCGCGGCCATAAAGCCATAACCTTATCGGGCGGCGGCAGGCTTGTCCGCGAGCTCGATTCCGTAGGCGCGCGCCATTACAATCTGCCCGTCGGTAAAAAATCTCTCGTGACCATCGTGCGGATGATAAAAGAAGTGCGCGAGATAATCCGCAAGGAAGATATCGACATAGTCCATGCGCGTTCGCGCGTCCCTGCCATAATAGCGTATTTTGCCTGCAAGGCATCGGGCAGGGCGTTCATAACTACGGCCCACGGCTATTACAAGAAGCATATCATGAGCGAAGCCATGGGGTGGGGTAAGTATGTTATCGTTGCTTCCAATATAATGGCGAAGCATATGGTGAATAATTTTAACGTTCCGTACGACAGGATACGCCTCATACCCCGCGGCGTCGATCTCGGCAGGTTCACCTTCAGGGATCCGGCGTCGCGCCGCTCGGAATGGTTCGTTGTCGGGATGGTATCCCGCATAACGCCGCTCAAAGGGCATACGGATTTCATAAGGGCTGTTTCGATCTTAAGCCGGAAGATCCCTAACCTGAAAGCTATAATAGTCGGCAGCGCTCCCAAGTCAAAATACAAGGAAGACCTGGAGCTGCTCATACGCAGGCTCGGCCTTATCAGCACGATCGAATTCCTGCCGGCAACTCACGACGTGCCGAATATAATGCGCGGGCTGGACGTGCTCGTGTCGGCCACGACTACGCCGGAAGCTTTCGGCAGGGTCATTATCGAGGCGCAGGCTTCCGGCGTGCCGGTGGTCGCGACCCAGGTGGGCGGGGTAGTGGATATAATCGAGGACAGGAAGACGGGCCTTCTCTGCCACCCGCAGAACCCGAAAGAGATGGCCGAAAAAATATTCGAACTGCATAAGGACAGGGAACTGTGGAAAAATATAGCGCTGGAGTCGAAGAAGCACGTTGAGGTGTATTTTAATCTGAATAAGATGATGGACAAAACTATCGCCGTTTATGAAGAGGCGGCCGAGACTTTGAACATTCTCGTTATAAAAATAAGCGCGATAGGAGATGTGATTCTAAGCGTGCCTTCTTTGCGGGCAATACGCCAGAAGTATCCTAAGGCCAATATAAAGGTGCTGGTCGGCGTCCAGGCCAGGGAAGTCCTGGACCGGTGCCCGTACATTAACGAGAGGATAGTGTGCGATTTTAAAGGAAAACATCGCGGCCTTTCCGGCCTGTGGACGCTCGGCAAAGAGCTGCGCCGTTCATGCTTCGATATCGTGATAGACCTGCAGAATTCGAAGAAGAGCCATATCCTGGCGGCCTTAAGCTTTGCGCAGCTCCGTTACGGTTATGACAATAAAAAATTATCGTTTTTGCTCAATAAAAAGATCAGGGATGACGCGCCCCACCTGGACCCGATAGAACACCAGTTCAGGACCCTCAGGATGGCCGGCATAAAACCTGAGAATAAATGTCTGGGGCTCTGGCCGTCCGAAGCAGAAGAAGAGCAGGCCGAAAAACTTCTGACAGACGGATGGATGAAACCGTCCGCAGGACTTGTGGGGATAAATGTCAGGGCATCCGCCAGGTGGGTTACGAAAAATTGGCCGATCGCCAACATCGCAGAATTATGCGACGCCCTTGCCGAAGGATTCAATGTCAGGGCGGTGCTGACAGGCGCGGAAGAGGATATCGGTTTCGCCCAGGCGATAGCTAAAGCGAGTAAAGCGAAGCCGCTTATTGCCGCGGGCAGGACAGGCATACTGGAGCTCGCGGCCCTGATGAAGCATTTTAAAGTCTATCTGACGCCCGATTCGGCGCCGATGCACATAGCCGCGGCCATGGGTACGCCGTGCGTCGCGCTCTTCGGCCCGACGGATCCTGCGCGCCATGCCGTGCAGTTCGAAGGATGCATAGTGATAAGCAAAAAGGATGAATTGAAATGCAGCCCGTGCTACAGTCCCGCCTGCGTGAAGAATTTCGCGTGCATGAGAAAGATAACGGTCGATGAAGTGCTTGCGGCCATGCGTCCGTACCTTAAAGAAGAGGTGAAAATTGAAAATATTACAAGTAACGACGCACATTAATATAGGCGGCATAGCGAATTACATCCTGAGCCTTTCGGAGGCCCTTGCGGCCAAAGGCGTGGGTGTAGTCGTGGCATCGGGCGGCGGTAATCTCGAAGGGGAATTCCGGCTGCGCAAGATCCCGCATATGCGCCTTAACATAAAGACGAAATTCGAATTCGGCCCGAAAGTTATTTTATCTGCCTTTCGCCTGGCAAATATAGTGCGCAGAGAGAGGATAGATATTATCCACGCTCACACGAGAGTTTCCCAGGTCGCAGGTTTACTGGCATCGCTCCTTACGGGTGTACCGTATGTTACGACATGCCACGGTTATTTTAAAGTAAGGTCAAGGAAGATGATCGATACCTGGGGATGCCGGGTGATAGCTATAAGCGATGCTGTCAGGCGCCATTTGAAAGAAGACCTCGGAGTGGACGACGGCAGGATCCGCCTTATATACAGCGGCGTAGACCAGTATAAATTCACCCGCAAATATTCCGACGAAGATAAAGCCGATATAATGAGAGAGCTGGGCCTGAAAGATGCGCCTGTTGTAGGGACCATAGGCAGGCTGTCACAGGTAAAAGGGCAAAGATACCTGGTCCAGGCAATGCCCGATATCATAGCGGGGACAGGCGGAGCGCAATGCCTCATCGTAGGCGACGGCCCGGAGAAGCTTGCCCTGGAAAACCTGGCCAAGGCCCTTAGCATCAGAGATTCGGTCTATTTCGCGCCGTCCTATGTCGATACTCCGAAGCTTTTGGCGATAATGGACGTATTTGTATTTCCGTCGGTGAAAGAAGGGCTGGGGATAGCTCTTTTGGAAGCGATGGCCGCAGGCAAGGCCTGCGTCGCGTCGGACATCGGCGGTATCAGCGACATCATAGAAGACCCTTCCTACGGCACACTGGTCCCGGTAGGCGATATCAAAGCTATCGCCGGTTCCGTGACCGCTCTTATCGGCGACAAGCGTTTATTGCGGGATATGGGAAATAATGCCAGGAGGCTTGCAGCCGAAAAATTTTCGCTTGACGCCATGCGAGATAATGTCATAGAGTTATATAAAGGAGTGCTTGATGAGAAAAAATAAGTTCCGGTTTATCGTAGGTTTTGTCGTTCTTGCCGCGGCGGGCGCCTGCGTATGGCTCTTTGTCCAGACCGCTTATATAGTGCCGGTTCTCATGTACCACTCGATAGATCACAATGATAAGATCACAAAGCTGTCGGTGTCTCCCGAGTCTTTCGCGCGGCAGATGGAATTTTTGCATAAACATCACTACAATGTTATTCCTCTCGAGAAGGCCGCTCCTTATATAGCGAAAAAAGAGAGGCCGCCGCTCAAGACCATAGCCATAACGTTCGACGACGGGTTTGAAAATAATTATACGGAAGCTTATCCTGTCCTTAAAAAATACAATATCCCGGCGACTATTTTTGTCATCATAGAAAAGATCGGAAGCCCGGGTTTTTTAAATTGGGCCCAGATAAAGGAGATGTCGGATTCCGGCATTATTACCATAGGCAGCCACACAAAGACCCATTTCTGGCTTCTTGAGTCCAAAGACAGTTTCCTTAAGAGCGAGGTGGCCGATTCCAAGGATATCATAGAGGGAAAGATCGGTAAAAAGGTTAACGTTTTCTGTTATCCCATGGGTTCGTTCGATAGCAGGTCTAAAAAGGCCGTCGAAGACGCCGGGTATGTTTGCGCCGTCGCTACGAGCCCGCTCAAAGCGAACCCCGAAGACGTATTTACCATAAGGCGCGCCAAGATATCCCGCTCGTCCGATAATCTGCTCGTCTTCTGGGGCGAGATATCGAGGCTTTATACCTGGTTCAAGAGACAGGGGACCGAGACCGAATGAGGCGCATCCTGATAGTGAATGTGAACTGGATAGGCGACACGTTATTTTCGACGCCGTTCATACGGACGGTGCGCGAAGCGTATCCCGACAGCTATATCGCCTGCCTCATACACCCCAGGTGTAAAGAGATGCTGGAGGCAAACCCCCGGCTCGACGAGCTGATAATCTACGACGAGGAAGGCGCGCATAAGAGTTTATCGGGCAAATTGAGGCTCATCTTATCTTTACGCAAAAGAAGATTCGGTACAGCGTTCCTGCTCCACAGGTCTTTTACCAAGGCCCTGATCGTATTCCTGGCCGGAATAAAGGAACGGATAGGTTACCCGACGAAGAAAAGGGGTATGCTGCTCACTAAAACGGTAGATTCGCCGGCGGAAGAACTTCATAAAGTGGAATATTTCCTTAATATAGCCGTTTCGGCGGGGCTTGTGCCGTCGAGCCGCTCCTATGAATTTTTCATAAGCGATGCGAATAGAGATTTCATCAAAGAGCTTTTACGCGCGCAGGGCATATCTGACAACGACACGGTGGTCGTCCTGTGCCCGGGAGGCAACTGGGACCCGAAACGCTGGCCGAAAGAATATTTCGCGAAACTGGCCGATGCCCTGGCGGAAAGATGCGGCGCGAAGATCGTGATATCCGGCGCGAAAAAAGATATTACATTAGCGGAAGATATAAAGGCCATAATGAAAACAAAGCCCGAAATTACCGCAGGCAAGACCACGCTTAAACAATTGGGGGCGCTCTTTGCCCGCGCCGACCTGGTCGTGGCGAACGACACTGGCCCCATGCACCTGGCCGTGGCGATGAAGGCCAAGACGATAGCGCTCTTCGGGCCGACTTCTCCGCAGCTTACCGGCCCTTACGGTGAAGGCAGATACAAAGTGATATTTAAGAATGACACGTGCGATGTGCCGTGTTACGATTTTACATGCATGGACAACAGGTGCATGTCCGCCATAAAAGTCGAGGATGTCCTGAAAGAATCTCTCAGCATGCTGGGCGAGGGGGCTAAATGCAGGTAGATAAAACGCAAGTCAACCGTATCCTGGTGATAACGCTTAGCAACATCGGGGATATCATACTTACGACGCCTGTTATAAGGACCCTTGCCACGGAATTTCCCGGCGTTAGGATAGACGTTATGGTAGGGCCCCAGGGGCGGGGTATATTCGAAAAAGACCCGAGTATCTTCAAGGTCATAATTTACGATAAACACATTCCTATAAGCGAGAAGAGGCGTCTCCAGATAAAGCTGAAGAAGTTGCATTACGATCTCGTAGTGGATATAAGGAATACGGTGTTCCCGATGTTGATCGCCCCCAAATACAGGACCTCGACCATACAAAGATTTCCGCGTTCCGTCATACATAGTAAGGCGCGGCATCTGCACCGCCTTAAGTCCCTGGGGATCGAAGGCACCGAGAGCCTGGCGTATATCCACATCACGAAAGAGGACGAGGAGTATGTCGACACTCTCATAAAAGAACGCGGCATCACCGACCCGATAGTCGTGGTGAATGCCGGATCGAAAAGCCACCTGAAGAGGTGGGCTGCGGACGGTTTTGCCGAGATATCGGACAGGCTCATATCGGATTGCAAGGCGAGCGTCGTATTGGTGGGATTGATGGAGGACGAGGCGATAGTGAAAGAAGTGGCCTCAAAAATGAAACAGAGGCCGCACATCCTGGTCGGTAAAACTAATATCAGGCAGCTGGCGGCGCTTTTAAAACGTTCCAGGCTCCTCGTGACCAACGACAGCGCGCCTCTCCATTTAGGATGCGCGGTGGGGGTGAAAGTGGTGGCGTTATTCGGCCCGACCGACGCACGCAAATACGGCCCGACCGGGGAATTCGACGTCGTGATAAGCGAGAAACTTTCCTGCGCGCCGTGCGAAAAAGCGGAATGCGTCCGGAACTACGAATGCATGAAACTGATAACACCCGACGCGGTCTTCGATGCCGCTAAAATGATAATAGACGGATATGAATAAAAACGCTGTGCAGAAGAACGGGAACCATAAAGGCAAAAGAGTCCTGATAGTCAGGCTCGACAGGATAGGCGACGTGCTCTTGTCGACGCCCGTCATAAAAGCGGTGCGCGAGGTCTGCCCGGACGGCTACATAGCTTTCATGGCAAGGCGGCACGCTTATGACATATTGGCCGGAAACCCGTATCTCGACGAGATAATAATATACGAGAAGGAGGGGCGCGATAAAGGTTTGTTGAAGAACATTAAATTCATAAGGTCGTTGCGGCGTAAAAGATTCGACATCGCGCTGGTCCTCCATCCCACGAAAAGGACGCACCTTCTTATGGCACTGGCCGGGATCCCGGAAACCGTCGGGTACAATAAAAAGTGGGGCTTCTTACTGACGACGCGTATCCCTCACACTAAACAGTACGGCCTGAAGCACGAAATAGATTATGTCCTCGATATATTGCGCTACACGGGCCTTGAACCTAAAGACAGAACTCTCTATATGCCCGTAAACAGCGTATCCGAGCGCAACGTGGACAGTATATTCGAAGAGAACGGTATAAAGAAGGGCGACCTATGTATCGCGATAAATCCCGGCGCGAGCTGCGTCTCAAAGAGATGGGGCGTGGAAAAATTTGCGAAGGCGGCCGCGGCCCTTGCGGAAAAGTACAAAGCAAAGGTGATCATTACAGCCGGCGCGGACGATAAGAAGCTGGGCGACAAAATCTCGTCGCTATTGCACGATAATTGTTTAAATCTCTCCGGCAGGACGAGCGTCGCCGATGTCGCGAGCGTTTTGCGCAGGGTGAAGCTATTCGTATCGAACGATTCCGGGCCCGTTCATATAGCGTGCGCCGTCGGAACGCCGGTGATAGCGATATTCGGCCGGAGCGACCGCGGCCTTTCTCCCGGAAGATGGGGGCCGGTCGGTAACCGGGATATAATCCTGCATAAAGATGTGGGCTGCGTCGAATGCCTGGCGCACAATTGCCGGAAGGGCTTCAAGTGCCTAGAGGCGGTAACTGTCGCCGAGGTCCTGCAGGCGGCAGACAAAATTCTGGGCAGGTGAAATTTTCGCTGCGGCGTTTGGATGCGCTGTGTCGAGTGGTTCGCAAGGACGTGCGATTTTTAACCATGTAAAAATTGCACTCCGTAAAATTGCCCGGACCCTGCCGGGCAATTTTAAGGCCTTGCTCACCACTGCGCCACATCGCATACCTGTGGCGGGAAGCGAAAATTTCGCGGCCCGTGAGGCACAATCCCGAAAGGGAATTCCTTGCAGTGGGAAGCGAAAATTTACAACGGAGAGGATTATAGACAACAAAAAAGACCTCAAATTCGGGGTCTTTTTCGGAGGTGATAGGCCTCAATGGCTTTCGCTATCATTTCCCTCTCGTTGTTCTATATAAAGTATGCCACATAATCCTGAAAAAGGCAATAGCGGAAGGCCGTTTTTATTTATCAAACGTTTAACAAAAATTCTCTTGTGGGGATTATTGTTATTCATAGTAATTTCAACCGTAAGAGAAATGCGCGGCAGTTCGGGCGGCTCTAAAGGTTTGCCGAATACTGCGCTCGGAGAACTAAAATGAAGATAGGTCTGATAGGATTACCTCAGGTAGGGAAGAAGACACTTTTTGAATTGCTTACCGATCACAAGCCCTCGGAAAAAGAACTTGTTTCAGGAAAACCCATTAAGGGGATAGCCGAAATAAAGGACCCGCGTTTCGATAAATTGGTTTCGGCGTATAAGCCGAAAAAAGAGGTCCGCGCCAGGATCGACATCGAGACGCTGCCGAAGGTGGAGAAGGATACGATAGCTAAAGGCGAGATCTTTGCCGACATAAATGAGCTCGACGCCGTATGCCACGTCGTGAGGGTATTCAAAGACGATTCTGTTTATCATGTCGACGGTTCGGTAGACGCCAAGCGCGACATCGATTTCGTGAATTCGGAACTCATACTTCACGACCTCATCTTTATCGAGAAGAGGATGGAGCGGCTCGATCAGAAGATAAAGGTAACGAAAGACGACGCGTCTATAAAAGAGCGGGAAGTCCTCCTTAAACTTAAGGCCCACCTCGACAAGACCCTGCCGCTCAGGCTTCTCGACCTGAATGCGGACGAAAAGAAGTTCATAACGAGCTACCCGTTCGTGACTTTAAAAGACATGATAGTGGTCCTGAATGTTTCCGAGGATAGCCTTAAGGATCAGGGATTATTGAATCAGCTGAAGTCGGAATTGGCGCCGCTGAAGATAGACGCGATGCAGGTGTCGGCTAAGGTCGAGGCCGAGGTCGCGGGCCTTGGATCCGACGAAGAGAAGAAGGAGTTCCTGGCCGCCCTGGGCATAGAGGAACCGGCCATCAATCTCCTGACCCGGGTTTGCATAAAGGCGCTTAGCCTCATATCCTTCTTTACCGTTGGCGAGGACGAAGTGCGCCAATGGCTTGTCAGGAAAGGGTCGAGCGCGCCCGAAGCGGCCGGCGTGATACATTCGGACTTGCAGAAAGGCTTTATCAGGGCGGAGACGATGAAATACGCCGATCTCATCGCGCTGGGCGGGGAAGATAGGGTGAAAGAGGCCGGTAAATTTTATCTGAAAGGCAAAGATTATATAGTCGAAGACGGGGACATTTTAAATATCCGTTTCAATGTATAACTATAAGTGTGTGGGGGTGCGTTATGCTGCCTAAGGACCTGACTGACCTGCTCGAAAAAAGGGAATTCATAAGTGTCGCGACGTGCGATTTTAAAGGGAGGCCGAACGCGGCGCCTAAATTTGTCCTTAAAGTAGAAGGCAACACCATATATCTTGTCGATTACACGATAGGGATGACGTGGAAGAACCTCAAGGCCAACCCCAGGATATCTATGTCGCTTACGGATACGAGGACGCTGAAAGGCTACCAGCTTAACGGTTCCGTAAAGATAATGTCGAGAGGCAAGGTTTTTGATAAGCTGCGCCAGGAGATGACCGCCAAAGAGATACGCCTTACCACGCAGCACATCATAGATGAAGTCCGGGGACAGCCTGCCCACGAGACGTTTGAGATACTGATAAGCGAGAAATTCGTCATATTTGCCGTGAAGATAGAAGAGGTCATCGAAATAGATATCCACGGCGAACTCAAGAGGAACAAAAAATAGTAGCTTATCCGGCCTTGTTCGTGTTAAAATATGCGCTTCGAAGGGAAAAGTATGAAGAGAAAAAGAGTCGACCTGGTAAATATAAAGACGATCCCGCTCAATGCGCGGAAATGCAAGGTAACGATACAACATTTCGCGAAAACCGGCAATAAAGGGGATTCGTTCAAAGATTTTTATGCTTCGCTCCCGGACGTCCTGGCCAGCCAGAACCTGCGCGCGCTCGTCGATAAGATAGTCGGCGCTTATCGCGCCAAGAAGATGGTTATCCTTATGATGGGCGCCCACGTGATAAAGTGCGGGCTCTCGCCGCTTGTCATAGACCTGATGAAACGCGGCGTGATCAAAGCGGTCGCGCTGAACGGCGCGGGTATAATCCACGATACGGAGATAGCGATGATAGGCAGGACGAGCGAAGACGTCGGAGAGGGCATAGTCGACGGATCGTTCGGCATGGCCAAAGAGACGGCATCATTCATAAACGGCGCGATAAACGAAGGGTTCCAGAAGGGCATCGGCATAGGCGAGGCGCTCGGCGCCAAGATAGCGAAGACGAAGAAACCGCACAGGGGCCTGAGCATCCTTGCCAGCGGGTACGAGCTGGGGGTGCCGGTCACAGTCCACGTCGCGATAGGAACGGACATCATCCACCAGCATCCTTCGGCCAACGGGGAAGCGATAGGCGAAAGTTCGCTTCTGGACTTCAGGAATTTCATATACAGCGTAGGTTCGCTCGAGGGAGGGGTCGCGATAAATTTCGGTTCGGCCGTTATATTGCCCGAAGTGTTCCTTAAAGCCGTTACGGTCGCGAGAAATCTCGGATCCAACCTGAAAGTTTTCACGACGGCAAATTTTGACATGATAAGCCAGTACAGGCCTTACCAGAATATACTTTCGAGGCCCACATCTTCCGGCGGGAAAGGCTATAATATGATCGGCCATCACGAAATAATGTTTCCCCTGCTTTACAGGGCGATAATAGAGAAGATATAAAACTATGCAGGCGATAAATTTTAACAGGATAAAAGGAAAAGTCGCGAATTTCAAGGACGCAAGCGTGCTCGTGCTGGGCGACCTTATACTCGACGAGTTTTTATGGGGAGACGTGTCGAGGATATCGCCTGAAGCGCCCGTCCCGGTAGTATGGGTGAAGAAAGAGAGTTTTATGCCCGGCGGAGCGTCCAACGTAGCAAATAACCTGCGCTCGCTTGGCGCAAAGGTCCACCTGGTAGGTGTCGTGGGGGACGATGAGCGCGGCGCTATACTTAAAGGTGAGCTCGAGCAGAAAGGCATAAATACCGCCGGCATAATTACCGACGATTCGAGGCCTACCATTTTAAAGACGCGCGTTGTCGCCCAGCACCAGCAGGTCGTCAGGATCGACAAGGAAAGGGTGGACCCCCTGCATGCCAATGTCGTGGCGAAAATGGCGCAGCATGTCGGGCAGATAATAAAAGATGTCGACGCAGTTATAATCGAAGATTACGGTAAAGGCGTTATAACATCGGCTCTACTCAGTAAGATAGTGCCGATAGCCAAAAAACATAATAAGATAATATCGGTCGACCCGAAAGAAGAGCATTTTAAATATTATAAAGGCATAAGCGTCATTACGCCGAATAACCATGAAGCGTCGAAGGCCGTAGGTTTCCGGATAAAAGATGAAGCGACGCTTGTAAAGGCCGGCAGGGAATTGCTGAAGAAATTGAATTGCAAAATAGCCCTTATAACTTTAGGCGAAAACGGCATGGCCGTGTTCCAGAAATCGAAGCCTATGAAGCACATCGCGACCGTTGCACAGGAAGTCTTCGATGTTTCCGGCGCCGGAGACACGGTAATAGCCAGTTACACGCTTGCGCTTGCCGCGGGAGCCGACCCTGTTACGGCGGCTTACATAGCGAATTGCGCCGGCGGCATAGTGGTGGGCAAGGTCGGTATAGCGGTCGTATCTCCCGACGAACTTCTCGACAGGATACGCAAAGAATTGGATAAAACGCAATAATATAAAAGGAGTGAGAAAAAATTGAAAGTAATAGGCGTTATACCGGCGCGGTGGGGCGCGACAAGGTTCGAAGGTAAGGTTTTGGCCAATCTTTTAGGTAAGCCAGTTATACAACACGTGTGGGAGAACGCGAAAAGATCGAAGACGCTGGACGAGCTTATAGTAGCCTGTGACGATGAGCGGATAATGAAAGTGGTGGAAGGTTTCGGCGGCAAGGCGATCTACACATCACCCGACCAGCCGTCGGGTACGGACAGGCTCGCGGAAGTTGTCAACCCGCTCGCCGTGGACATAGCCGTGAATATTCAGGGCGACGAACCTCTCATAAAGCCTATCATAATAGATTCGCTCGTCATCGCTCTCCAGAGCGATAAAGAGGCGCAGATGGCTACGGTGATAAAAAAGATAGAAGATGACGCCGAGCTTACGAATTCCAACGTCGTCAAGGCCGTCGTCGATAAGAACGGTTATGCCATATATTTTTCGCGCTACGCTATCCCTTACAACAGGACGAGCGAAATAGATGAAACAAAGCGGCCTACTTACTATAAACATATAGGCCTTTACGCGTTCACCAAGGACTTTTTATTCACTTTCAGGAACCTTCCCAAATCGGCGCTCGAAAATGCCGAGAAGCTTGAGCAGTTAAGGGTCATCGAGAACGGTTACAAGATAAAGATAGTCGAGACGACCCTCGATACCATAGGCATAGACAGGCCCGAGGACCTGAAGAGGGCGGAAATGGCGTTATTAAAAGAGAGAGAAAAATAATAGGTCGGACATAATATATGAAAGAGATAAAGGTCGGAAAAATAAAAATAGGCGGTGACAATCCTTTTGTTCTCATAGCAGGGCCGTGCGTCATAGAGTCGGAAGCGAGCGTCATGCGCCACGCCAAGACGCTGAAAAGCCTGACCGGCCGGCTCGGCATCCCGTTCATATATAAATCGAGCTACGACAAGGCCAATAGGACTTCGGTCGATTCCTTCCGCGGCCCCGGCCTGAAGAAAGGGCTGGCGATACTTGAGAGGGTCAAAAAAGAGCTGAAATTGCCCATCCTTTCCGATGTCCATTGCAAGGCGGATATAAAGGAAGCCGCGAAAGTCCTCGACGTCCTCCAGATACCCGCGTTCCTTTCCAGGCAGACGGACCTTATCATAGCCGCGGCGGAATCGGGCAAAGCGGTCAATATAAAGAAAGGGCAGTTCCTGTCGCCCTGGGACATGAATAACGTAATAAAAAAGATAGAATCGACCGGAAATAAGAATATCCTCCTGACCGAGCGCGGAGTGAGTTTCGGATATAATAATCTGGTCAGCGATTTCCGGGCGATACTTATAATGAAAGAATCGGGTTATCCTGTCATATACGACGCCACGCATTCCGTCCAGATGCCGGGCGGGCTCGGCAATAAATCGGGCGGCGAGTCGAGGTTCATCCCGTATCTTTCGGCGGCAGCGATTGCGTGCGGCGCTAACGGGATATTCGTCGAGGTCCACGAAGATCCGGCCGGCGCGCTCAGCGACGGCCCCAATATGGTAAGGCTTAAAGACCTCGAGGGTATCCTGATAAAATTGAAGAAGATAGAGAAGGCCGTAAAATAAATTTATGTCGAAAAATATAGCCAAAGAAGTTCTGAAGATCGAGCGGGACGCTTTGACCAGCCTTATAGGCAGGGTCAATTCCGATTTTAACGATGTAATAAACGTAATATGCGGGATCAAAGGGCGTGTTATTGTCACCGGTATGGGTAAACCGGGCTTCATAGCGCAGAAGATGTCGGCGACCTTATCCTCCACCGGTACGCCGTCGTTATATCTTCACCCGGCGGAAGCGCTTCACGGCGACCTCGGCCGCGTCACAAAAGACGACCTGATAGTCGCGCTTTCGAATAGCGGCGAGACGGAAGAGGTGGTCAAGCTTTTACCCATCATAAAAAAGATCGGCGCTAAGCTCATAGCCATGACCGGCAATGTCCGATCGACGCTCGCGAAATTCGCGGACTATACCATAGACGTTTCGGTAAAAAGGGAAGCATGCTCTTTAGGCCTGGCGCCGACGTCCTCTACGACGGCAATGCTCGCGATGGGCGACGCCATAGCGATAGCGCTGCTTGAGAAAAAAGGTTTCAGGGAGAAAGATTTCGCGCTCTTTCACCCGGGCGGCATTCTCGGCAAACGCCTTATCCTTAAAGTGGCCGACATAATGCGCAAAGGCTCCGCCAACCCGGTGGTGGGCGAAGACACTCTTGTTAAAAAAGTGCTCGTCGCGATAACGAAAGCCCGCGCAGGGTCAGCGAGCGTGGTCGATCATAAGGGACGGCTGGTCGGGATATTTACCGACGGCGATTTGAGGCGGCATGTAGAAAGCGACCCGCGCCTTGTCGAGCGAAAAGTCAAAAATGTAATGACGAAGAACCCGTCGTGTATAAATAAAGAAAAACTGGCAGCCGAAGCTTTCGACATCCTGCGCTCGAAGAGGATAGACGAGCTTCCGGTCGTGGACGAGAAGAAACGCCCTATAGGGCTCCTCGATGTCCAGGACCTCTTGAAGGCGGGCCTCGTATGATCCCTTTAGAAATTCTCGAAAAAGCTAAACTTGTCAAAGCTCTCATAGTCGATATCGACGGCGTCATGACCGACGGCCGTATCGTGTACAGCGGCTACGGCGAAGAGCTTAAATTTTTCGATGTACAGGACGGGCTCGGCATGACACTGCTGAACAGGGCGGGCATCAAAACCATAATAATAACGGCCAAAAAATCGAAGATCGTAAAACACAGGGCGCGTGATCTCAAAGTCGCGAAGGCCTATCAGGGATTTATCGACAAGACCATTCCTTTTAACGACGCCCTTAAAACTTTCGGCCTTAAGCCGGAAGAGATATGTTTCGTAGGCGACGACCTTATCGATATCCCGGTCCTGAAGCGTGTAGGGTTCGCCGTAGCGGTCCCGAATGCCGTCGAAGAGGTCAGAAGCTCCGCGCATCTGGTTACCTCGAATAAAGGCGGCCGCGGCGCCGTCCGGGAGATCTGCGATCTCATCCTCAAAGCCCAGAACAAGTGGGACCTCGTCACTTCCAAGTATTTCCAGTAGAATTTTTCGATGCGATAGAATGTGCTGTGGCTCGTGGTTCGCAAGGGCGTGCGATTTTTAACCATGTAAAAATCGCACTCCGTAAAATTGCCCGGACCCTGCCGGGCAATTTTAAGGCCTTGCTCACCACTGCGCCACATCACATTCCTAAGAAATCGAAAAATTTGTCCTTCGCATAGCGGGGAAGACTTTGTTGACAAAGCTTTGCCTCTATTATATATTGATACAATATGAAATTTAAATTACGGCGCTATTTTTTATATTATATCGGGCGGGCTGTCGCGTTCGTCTTCACGCTGATCCCCCTGAGGGTCGGGCTTGCCATTGCGTCCGGAGTCGGAACGCTCATATTTCACGGCCTTCCGCGTTACAGGAACCTCACTATCGACAACCTTAGATACGCCTTCGGCAGCGAAAAGTCCGACGAAGAGCTTAAAGGTATAGCGAAGCGCGTATTCCAGAACCTGGGTAAAAATGCCGTCGAGCTGGTGAACCTGCCGAAATTTAACAAGGCGAGGATGGATAAATTTGTCAGGTTCCGCAACCGCGAAAGGCTCGATAAGGCATACGAAAAAGGTAAAGGTATAATAGTCCTCACCGCCCATTTCGGCAGCTGGGAGCTCATGGCGGCGGCCTTGAGGGAGAACGGATGCCCCGGCGTCACGATCGGCAGGCGGATATACTTTAAAAAATACGACGATTTTCTCAATCAATTGCGCCGCTCGCGCGACGTCGAGGTCATATATCGCGACGAGTCTCCCAGAAAGATGCTGAAGACCCTGAAGAAGAATTGGATAGTCGGGATAGTCGCCGACCAGGATGTCGATTCCGTCGACGGCGTCTTCGTGAATTTCTTCGGCCGTCCCGCGTATACGCCCAGCGGGCCTGTGGTGCTGGCGCGGGCCAGCGGGGCTGTCCTCCTGCCCGTATTTATTATCCGGGAAGGGAATTGGCATACTATAGCTGTGGAGGAACCGGTCGAATTGGCCGACACGGGCAATAAAGAGGCCGATCTAATTTCTAATACACAGAAATGGTCCGGTGTGGTAGAATCTTACATACGGAAATATCCGGATCAGTGGGTTTGGATGCATCGAAGGTGGAAGACAAAAAAACAATGAAAAATTTTATATATCTCATAGCGATGATCTTGCTTATCGCGACGGCAGGGTGTTCGAAGCGGGAATCTGTCGCTCAGGCCGCGGAGACGGCCGCCCCCATTGCCGCCGGCCAGCCCGCAGCGGGCGCCGCGGCTAAAACGGCGGATCCGGTCAAGCACCAGGTCATGGCTTTCGATCTCGAAGGCCTCGCCGACGACGGCTCGAAAAAGTGGGACGTCAAAGGGCAATCGGCGGAGTCGCTTACCGAAGATAAAGTGAAGCTCAATAACGTTATTGCCGGCACTTACGGAAAAGACGCCCAGGCTACGATAACGGCCGACGCCGGCATGTATGACAAGACTAAAAATAATGTCCGGCTTGAGCAGAATGTCAAGGCGGTCATCGAGAACACCAAAAGCGGGGCCTCGAATTTTATGACATTGCCGGCATCCGATAAAGACGCTGCCGTGTCCAAAGAAGTTGCCGCCCCCGATAAGGCCAAGAAGACGAGAACGACCATCACCTGCGACGCCGAAGTCGAATTCAATTACGAAAAGAATGAAGGATATTTCAATAAAAATGTTCACGTGGTGAACGACGAAGGCAGTATAGATTCCGATAAGCTCACGATATATCTCGATCCCGCGTCGAAGACCGTAAAGACGATAGTTGCCGAAGGTAATGTGAAGATAAAGCGCGGCGAGAACATCACTTACAGCGACAAGGCTACATATATCGAATCCGAAAAGAAGATAGTCCTGACCGGGCAGCCCAAGCTTGTCATATACCAGGAAGGCGGCGCCGGCGCGGATATCTTTAAGACTTCTAAAAAGGCCGATGGAGATATCGGCACTTAGCCGACAGTGAGGCGGGCATGCATTTATTAGAGACTACAGGGCTTGTAAAAAAATACGGCGCCAGGACGGTCGTTAATTCCGTAGACATAAACGTCAAGCGCGGCGAGATCGTCGGGCTTCTTGGGCCGAACGGCGCGGGGAAGACGACCACTTTTTACATGATCACCGGCATCATAAAACCGGACATGGGCAAAATAGTTTTCGACAAGCGCGATATCACCGGAATGCCCCTGCACGCCAGGGCGCGCTGCGGCATAGGGTATCTTTCGCAGGAGCCGTCGATATTCCGGAAGCTGACGGTCGAAGAGAACATAATGGCGGTCCTTGAGACTTTGGGGTTCTGCCCCCGTGAGCGCAAGAGAAGATGCGACGAACTGCTCAACGAGCTTAAGATCGCCCACCTGAGGAAGCACAAGGCTTACACGCTTTCGGGCGGAGAGAAGAGGCGCGTCGAGATCACGCGCGCCCTCGTCACTAACCCGCTGTTCATTCTGCTCGATGAGCCGTTCAGCGGCATCGACCCTATAGCGGTCGCGGAATGCCAGGAGATAATAAAGGACTTGAGGGATAAAGGGCTCGGGATACTATTGACGGATCATAACGTCAGAGAGACCCTTACTATAACGGATCGTTCCTACCTTATGGCCGGAGGAAAGATATTGATAGCCGGTTCCAAAGAGGACCTCATAGCAAGCCCCAAGGCGCGTGAGTTATATCTGGGCGAGAAATTTACGATGTAAATTTCCCCGCTTTTGTGATATAATTTCCTTTTCAATTAAATTACAATAAGATAAAGGAGTAGCTGTGAAATCGAAGATAAGAAATGTCGAAGAATGCACTTCGCTTCTCGAGATAAACATACCTAAAGAAGATATCGGGAAGGCGTTCGACGAAGTGTACGATGAAATAGCGAAATATGCCAATATCCCCGGTTTCAGGGTGGGCAAGGCCCCGAAGGAATTGGTAAAGAAGCATTACGAAAAGAACGCGAAAGAGGAAGTGCTGAAGCGCCTGATCCCGGATGCTTACAGGAATGCCGTGCTTGAACACAAGCTCTTACCCATAGGCATGCCCGAGATAAGCGATGTGAATTTCGAGAATATGGAGCGGCTTTCGTTCAAAGCGAAGGTGAACACCAAACCCGAATTTAAACTGAAGAACTACAAGGGGCTGAAGGTCGAGAAGAAGAAAGCCAAAGTATCGGACGACGACATAAATAAGATGCTCGAGAACCTGCAGACAATGAATGCCAGGTATGTTGCCGTTGAGGACAGGCCCGTCCGGATGGGTGAATATGTAGTGAGCGACATGGACTGTTCGATAGAAGGCAAACCCGTCCACAAGACGAGAGAGAACCTGTGGCTCTTCCTCGAAAAAGATTCCCTCGTCCCAGGCCTCGGCGAAAAGATGGTCGGGATGACGAAAGGCGAAGAGCGCGACATAGAGGCGGTTTTTCCCGAGAAGCACCCGGATAAAAATCTCGCGGGCAAACTGGCCAAATACCATATTAAAGCCAAGGAGATAAAGAGACGGGAACTTCCGGAATTGAACGATGAGTTCGCGAAGACATTCGGTAAGGACAGCATGGCGCTCCTGAAAGAAGAGATATCGAAAGAGCTGGAGATGCGCGCGAAAGCGGAAGCGGAGATAGACGCCGAGAACCAGGTCCTGAATAAAGTTATCGATGATAACGTATTTCCCGTTCCGCCGAGTTTTGTCGCCAGGCAGCTAGATTACATGGTCGAGGACGCCAAGAGACATTTGATCGAAAAAGGCTTCAAGAAAGAAGACCTCGATAAAAAAGACGGCGAGGTGAAGGAGAAATTCAAAAAAGAGGCGGCGAGAAAAGTCCGGCTTTTATTCATACTGAACGACATTGCCGTTCAGGAGAAGATCGAGGTCGCGGATGCGGACCTTGCCGGCGCGTACAAGGTCATATCGGCGCAGGCCGGCAAGAGCGAAGAGGAAGTCCGGTCGTATTACGAGAAAGAAGACCTCGTAGACGACTTAAAAGATAAGATCAAAGAAGGGAAGGTCATACAGTTCCTTCTTAAGAACGCTGTCATAACCGAAAAAGAATAAAAAAGGGGGCTTATTATGAGCATATTGGTTCCTATGGTCATAGAGACGACGGGAAGAGGCGAAAGGGCATATGACATTTATTCGCGCCTTTTAAAAGACAGGATAATTTTTATAGGTACCCCGATAGACGACATAGTTTCCAATCTTATAATAGCGCAGCTCCTCTTCCTGCAGATGGAAGATCCGGAAAAGGATATAAACGTTTACGTCAATACGCCCGGCGGTTCGGTGATGAGCGGCCTGGCCATCTACGATACGATGCAGTTCGTAAAGCCCGATGTCAACACGTATTGCGTGGGACAGGCCTCGAGCATGGGCGCCGTACTTTTGGCGGCCGGCACTGCCGGTAAACGCTACGCGCTGCCGCACGCGCGCATCATGATCCACCAGCCGTGGGGCGGGGTGCAGGGGCAGGCTGCCGATATAAGCATACAGGCCAAAGAGATACTGCGCCTGCGCGCGAAGATCGAAGAGATACTCGCCAAACATACGAAACAGCCGCTCGACAAGATACAGAAAGATACCGACAGGGACTATTTCATGTCCGCCGAAGAATCGAAGGCGTACGGGATAGTCGACGAAGTCATTACGGACATAAAGAAGAAAAAATAAAGTTACGAAGGAGAGCGAGAAGATGGCAAAACACTATTTGATGACACCCGGGCCGACACCGGTCCCCGAAGAGATAAGAAATGAAATGGCCAAACCGATGATACATCATCGGACAAAAGAATACCAGGCCATATTCAAAGACGCGACCGAAGGTTTGAAAAAGATATTCAAGACGTCGGGCGATCTCTTTACGTTCACATCCAGCGGGACAGGGGCCATGGAAGCGTCGATAGTGAACGTCCTTTCTCCCGGCGATAAGATAATAGTGGTCCGCGGCGGAAAATTCGGCGAAAGGTTCGGCGATATAGCAAAAGCATACGGCGTGGAAGTCGTCCCGGTCGATGTCGAGTGGGGCGATGCTCCGAAGCCGGAAGTCATCAGGGAAACCCTCGAAAAAAATCCGGACATCAAATGCGTTTACACCACTCTTTGCGAGACGTCCACGGCTACCGTCTATGACATCAAAGCCATAGGAGAAGTGGTAAAAAATACGAACGCCTTATTTATAGTGGATGTGATAAGCGGCCTCGGCGCGGACAGGTTCGAGAACGACGCCTGGGGAGTCGACATCGCGATCTGCGGTTCGCAGAAAGGTTTGATGATACCGCCGGGCCTCGCGTTCTGCACCGTAAGTCAGAAGGCGTGGAAGGCAGTGGAAACGTCGAAATTACCGAAATTCTATTTTAACTTCAAGAAATATAAAAAATCTTACGACAGTACGGATACGCCTTTTACATCGGCTATCACTTTGATGATAGGCTTGAAGAAGGCGGTCGAGGCCATAAATGCCAAAGGCATAGATAACGTTATAGCCGAACACGAAAAGATGGCCGAAGCGTTCCGCCAGGCCTGTAAGGCGATGGGCCTTAGCGTATTTTCGAAACATCCGTCATCTGCCGTCACCGGTATTAACGCGCCGGCAGGCATCAACGCGGATGATATAATAAAACTGCTGAAGACCGAATTCGAGGTCACGTTCGCCGGCGGCCAGGACACTTTGAAGGGTAAGATATTCAGAGGCGCCCATATGGGCGGCATAGATATCGAGCATATCATAGAGTCGATAAAGGCGCTTGAGCAAGCCCTCATTAAACTCGGATACAAATTTAAAGCGGGCAGCGGAGTAGAGACTGCCAAAAAGATACTCGGCGTTTAAAATTACGGGAATGTAAGGAGAAGGATCATGTCATTCAAAGTGCTTATAAGCGATGCGTTGTCGAAAGAGGCGGTTGATATACTCGAGAAGGAGAAAGAGTTCAAGGTGGACGTCAATACGAAATTGACCCCGGACGAACTCAAAAAGGTCATAAAGGATTACGACGCTCTTCTCGTGCGCAGCGCGACCAAAGTTACGAAGGACGTGATCGCCGCGGCCGATAAGCTTAAGATAGTGGGCAGGGCCGGCGTAGGGCTGGACAATGTCGACGTAGAGGCGGCATCGAAGAAGGGCATAATAGTGGTGAATACCCCGGCCGGCAATACAATATCGACCGCGGAACACGCGTTCTCCATGCTATTGGCGCTTTCGCGTAAGATCCCCCAGGCCGACCTTTCCGTGAAGAAAGGCGAATGGGACCGGAAAAAATTCATGGGCGTGGAAGTTTATGGTAAGACGCTCGGCATCGTAGGCCTTGGCAGGATAGGCACCGAGGTGGCCAAACGCGCTTTGAGTTTCGGGATGAAAGTGCTCGCTTATGATCCTTTCCTCTCGGCCGATAAAGCCAAAGACCTGGGCATCGAGCTGGTCGATCTTACGACTATATATAAGAATGCCGATTATATAACCGTCCACACCCCTCTTACGGAAGAGACGAAGCATATGATATCGGATAAAGAATTCGCGCTTATGAAAAAGAACGTCCGGCTCATAAATTGCGCGCGCGGCGGCATTATAGACGAAGAGGCGCTTGTAAAAGCGATCGAATCCGGCAAAGTAGCAGGCGCCGCGTTCGACGTGTTCGAAGCGGAGCCGCCGAAAAATTCCAAGCTTTCGAAACTCGACAAAGTCGTCCTGACGCCGCACCTGGGAGCTTCCACCGAAGAGGCGCAGGTGAACGTGGCTATAGATGTCGCCAATACCGTCCGCGATGCGCTTTTAGGCCGCGGGGTAAAGAACGCGGTCAACGTGCCTTCGGTCGACCCCGAGATGTACAAAGTGCTCGAGCCGTACCTGAAGCTTGCCGAGAATATCGGGTCGATGCAGACGCAGTTGGTCGACGGCCATATAAAGAAAGTTAAGATACGCTATGTCGGCGACCTTTTGAAATACGACTTGTCGCCGTTCACCGCTACCATAATGAAAGGCATGCTCAAGCCGATACTGCAGGAAACGGTCAATTTCGTCAATTCTTTAGTCATAGCCAAAGAGCGCGGTATAACGGTGATAGAATCGAAGACGGCCGAGATACAGGACTTCGCCAGCCTCATATGGGTTGAGGTCGAGACGGACAAGGTGATCAGCTCTATCTGCGGTACGCTGTTCACAAAAGTGGACCCGAGGATAGTGAAGATAAACGATTTTTACGTCGATTTCGTTCCCGAGGGAAATATGCTCATGGTATTCAATAAGGACGTCCCGGGCATTATAGGGCACATAGGTACTATATTCGGCAAGAATAAGATCAACGTGGCGAGTGTTTCGTTCGGCAGAGAAGAAAAAGGCGGCCGCGCCGTCAGCGTCTGGAACGTCGACAGCGATGTGCCGAAAAAAGTCCTGGACGAGATAAAGAGCTCGAAGAATGTTTACGAGCTGAAACTGGTTAAATTGTAAGGAAAAGAGGGTATTGACATGGCAAAACAAAATAAGATATACATAGTCGACGTTACCAATAGGGACGGTGTCCAGACCTCCAGGCTTGGCCTTGCGAAGCTCCAGAAGACGATGATAAATATTTATCTCAACGAGATGGGCGTCTGCCAGTCTGAATTCGGTTTCCCCGTGACCCGCCACGAGACCAATTACCTGAACGCGAACCTTGAGCTTGTCAAGATGGGCGTCCTGAAGCCGATAATACTGAGCGGATGGATAAGGGCGATAAAAAGCGACGTGGAGAAGGCGTGCAAGATGACGAAGGTCGAGAACCTCAATTTGTCGATATCGACGTCCGATCAGATGATACAGGGCAAATTCCAGGGTAAATATACGAAAAAAGACGTGATAAAAGAGATGGCCGAGGCCGTCCAGACCGCCCTGAAGTTCGGCATAAAATATGTAGGAGTGAACGCGGAAGACGCGTCGAGGACGCATATAGATTACCTGATAAAATTTTCGAGAGCCGCCAAGAAAGCAGGCGCTCAGAGGATAAGATACTGCGACACTCTCGGTTACGACGACCCTTTCACTATTTACGAGAGGGTGAAGATGCTGGCCGAAGAGGTGAAACTGCCCGTAGAACTGCATTGCCACAACGATCTGGGCATGGTCGTTGCGTGTTCGGTCGCGGGCGCTAAAGCGGCTATAGACGCGGGCGTCGACGCTTACATAAATACTACCGTGAACGGGATGGGCGAGAGAGCCGGAAATGCCGACCTCGTAAGCGTGATCCTCGCGATCAAATATTCGAGCGGGTTCAGTAACGGCAAATATATCCTCGACGAGCGTATCAAACTTTCCCGCGCGTGGAAGATAGCCAAATATGCCTCATACGCTTTCGGAGTACCGATACCGATAAACCAGCCGGGGGTCGGCTCGAACGCTTTCGCGCACGAATCCGGCATCCACGCCGACGGCGCGCTCAAAGACAGGCGCAACTACGAGCTCTACGATTTCGAGGAGCTGGGCCGCGGCGAGCCGGAGATAATCGATACCGGCAGGCAGATAACCGCGGGCGAGTACAGCGGTATCAAAGGTTTCAGGAACGTTTATGACAAGCTAGAAGTGAAATTCAAGGATGAGAAGGAAGCGACCAAGATCCTGGAATTGGTCAGGTACGCTAACGTTCATACACAGCGGCCGCTCACCGAAGACGAGCTGCTCTTCATCGCGAAATATCCCGAGCAGGCGCGTAAAATATTCACAATGACGCCGTAGGAAAGGACTATGCATATCTTTAGGATCATAGTGTCCGTTTCGGCTGTTTCGATATTCCTTGTGTCATCCGCCGTATGCGCAGAGAACGCGGCTGTGAAACCTGCGGATACCGGGGCTGCCAAAGCGAAAAAAGAGGTCACCGAGGCAGGCCTTATTGTCCGCATTAAAGGTAACCTGGACCGTCTTCCCGAGGTAGTGAACCTTATCCAGGACCTGAAGCAGGCCAAAGACGCCTCCGGCAATATAGTTTATACGTATAAAGGCAAAAAGATCGAAGATCTCCCGAAAGAACAGCTGGCAAACCTTTATGCAAGAATAAACGTCGAGGCGACACGTATAAGGACCGAAAGGATAAATGCGCAGCTGGAATCGATAAGGCGCGCGGGCGATGCTACGCGCCAGGCACGCCAGGTCGTTATGCCGCCGGCACAGCCTCAATTGCCGCCGGCTCAGCCTGCAGTGCCCCAGCCGCCAAAGACGCCGCCTGCACCGCCGCCGGCGCCTCCAAGGAGATAAGACAGATATGGCAAATATGGTAATATTGGGCGCCCAATGGGGTGACGAGGGTAAAGGTAAGGTCATCGATATATTTACCCGGAAAGTCGACTTCGTAGTAAGGTATCAGGGCGGGAATAACGCGGGGCATACTGTCGTAATAGACGACGCAGAGTTCATACTTCATCTAATACCATCCGGCATACTCCACGAACGCAAAATTTGCGTGATAGGCAACGGCGTTGTCGTAGACCCGAAAGCTCTCCTGGAAGAGATAAAGATGCTCCGCTCCAGGAATATCGGCGTCGACGGCAGGCTTATGATCAGTGAGAACGCTCACGTGATATTTCCTTACCACAGGAAACTGGACGAGCTGAAAGAGCAGAAGCTCAAAAAGATAGGCACCACCAAAAAAGGGATAGGCCCGTGCTATGCCGATAAAGTCGCGCGTTCCGGCATCAGGATGGCCGATCTTCTCGACGACGCCGTATTGAAAGAAAAATTGCTTGCGAACCTGGACGAGAAGAACGCCATCCTCGGTAAGATATACGGCGCTCCCGGATTCTCGTTCGACGAGCTTTACGACGAATACAAAGGCTATGCCCGCGAGATAAAAAAATATATATGCGATACCGCCGTCCTCCTCAATGACGCTATCAAAAAGAATAAACGGATACTCTTCGAAGGCGCCCAGGGCACGCTTCTTGACGTCGATCACGGGACATATCCGTTCGTGACATCCTCGAATTCCACCGCGGGCGGCGCTTCCACCGGCACGGGTGTCGGGCCTACAAAGATAGGTAAGGTCGTAGGCGTCGTAAAGGCTTATACGACCAGGGTAGGAGAAGGGCCTTTTCCGACGGAGTTCGGTAAAGACCTGATGCAGAAGATCAGGCAGAAGGGTAAAGAATTCGGCGCTACCACAGGACGGCCCAGACGCTGCGGCTGGTTCGACAGTGTTATCGTCAAACATTCCATAATGGTCAATGGTATCGATGAGATAGTCGTCACGAAGCTCGACGTTCTCGACGACCTCGATTCTATAAAGATATGCACGGCCTATAGGTTCGAAGGTAAAGTTTATAACGATTTCCCGACCAACGGTAGAGTGCTGGCGGGATGCGAACCTGTGTATGAAGAACTCCCCGGCTGGAAAGAAGACACCACTAAAGTAACATCATATTTGAAGCTTCCGAGGAACGCGAAGAACTATCTTAAGCGGATGCAGGCATTGCTGAAGACGAAGATAGTCCTCATATCGGTCGGCTGCGACAGAAAACAAACTTTTTCTAAAGATTCTTAACGGTTTCGCTTGACTTTGGATAAGTCGGGTGATAATATTAAAAATCAAACAGGAGGAGTGCGCAAATGAAAAGGCTGGCGGCATTGGTTTTAGCGGTGATTTTTACGACGTCGATGACGGGATGTGCGTTAAATTTTTATAAAGGAAAACCCGAGCAGGAGCGCAAGATAAAACAGCTGACGAACCAGCTTGAAGAGCTTGAGCAGGCCAAGAGAACGCTCGAGGACAGGCTTGCAAGAGAGATCGCCGATAAGCAGATCCTCCTCGAACAAACGAATAGGGGCCTCGTCATAACGATGGCTAACGACATATTGTTCGATTCCGGCAAGGCAAAGCTGAAGAAGAACGCTTATCCGGTGCTGGACAAGATAGCGGCCGTCCTGAACGAGGAAGCGCTGGGAAGGGATATAGGCGTAGAGGGGCATACCGATACGGTGCCTATAAAACATTCGGGTTGGAAGTCGAATTGGGAACTTTCTTCCGCGCGCGCCACGAACGTTCTCCATTATATTTTGAGTAAAGGCGTAGCGCCTCACAGGCTTTCCGCCATAGGCTACGGCGAATATAAGCCTATCGATACGAACGATACCAAGTCAGGCAGGGCGAGGAACCGCCGCGTCGAGATCATAATCCTTCCCAAAGAGATAACGAAGAAATCATACGAAGAGACCCAGTCAAGATTATCCGAAGAAGCCAGGGCCGCGGAAGAGTCGAAAGCTCCGCAGGCTGACGAGTCGGTCAAATAGGACGGGGCTCGTAAATATATGAAGGCAGGCAATGGGGGATAAGATATATCCCCCATTGCCGTTTAACCATAATAACAAATGTCAAATATCCCCCGGCACATAGCGATCATAATGGACGGCAACGGAAGATGGGCGAAAGCGCGCCGCCTTCCCAGGATCGCCGGCCACAGGGCGGGCGCGTCCAGCGTCCGGCAGGCCATAGAGGCCGCAGGCGAGCTGGGCGTAAAGGTCCTGACGCTCTATACATTCTCGACGGAGAACTGGAAGAGGCCCAAAAGCGAAGTGCAGTCGCTCTTCAAATTGCTCGGAAATTACCTGGACGCCGAAGCAAAGAAGCTTAACAAAAATAATATAAAGTTTTCCGTCATAGGCGATATCGACGGCCTACCCGAGGCTGTCCGCGTTAAAATTGAAAAAGTGATGGGATCCACCGCGGGCAACACGGGCCTCGTATTGAACCTGGCGCTCAACTACGGCTCAAGGCCTGAGATCGTCCGGGCGGTAAAAAATATCACGAAAGACGTATCGGCGGGGACTATAAAAGCCGAAGATATAGACGAGAAGATGTTCTCTGAATATCTCTATACCAAAGGCCTGCCGGACCCGGATCTTGTCATACGGACCAGCGGCGAGTACCGCGTGTCGAACTTTTTATTATGGCAGATAGCGTATTCGGAACTTTATATAGCGGAAAAATTCTGGCCTGATTTTAAAAAAGCCGATCTTAAAAAAGCCGTGAAAGAATATCAAAGAAGGGAGAGGCGGTTTGGCGGATAACCTGAGCCTGACAAAAAGGATATTGACCAGCATCCTCATGCTTACGCTGGCCGGCCTTGTCATATTCCTGTTCCCGAACTGGGTCTTTTCCCTCCTGGCATCGGTGATGATCGGCATAGCGCTTATGGAATTCTTCAACCTGGTCGAGAAAAAAAATATATTCATTTACAAGTATATAGGCGTGGCCATAGGGATGTGCGTTCCCGTATTGATATATTTCCAGATGGGCGGCGAGGGATATTTTACGCTCGAGCCGTTCTTTATCGTAATAGCCTGTTTATTCATATTCGTCCTCCAGTTCATAAGGCGCGACAGCTCCCAGTCGCTGTCCAGCATTGCCGTGACACTGTTCGGCCTTTTATACATAGCGTGGTTCTTTTCATTCTTCATAAAGATCAAATTTTTACAGAACGGCGCTTTGCTGGTCGCATTCCTTATCATCGTTACCAAGATGGGCGATGTCGGGGCTTACCTGGTAGGCAACGCCATCGGTAAGCACCCGCTCATCCCCAGGATAAGCCCGAATAAGACCGTCGAAGGGACGATAGGCGGCCTCGCCTTCAGCGTAATGAGCGCCGTGGCGGCCAAGAGCTTTCTCCCGCATTTCCCGTACGGCCACCTTGTAGTCCTGGGCGTGCTCCTTGGTATCCTCGCGCAGGTAGGGGACCTTGCGGAATCGCTCCTTAAAAGGGACTGCGCCGTAAAGGATTCCGGGGCGGTGCTTTCGGGGTTCGGCGGCATGCTGGACCTTATCGACAGCCTGCTCTTCACTACGCCGATATTCTACTTTTATATAGTGGTGCTGATAAAACAATGAAGAAGAAAGTCGTCATACTCGGCTCGACCGGATCGATAGGGACCAATGCGCTCGACGTCCTGTCGAGGTTGGGCGGGGAATTCGAAGTTACGGGATTGTCCGCAGGATCCAATATCGGGCTCGTTTCCGCCCAGGCGCGGAAGTTCAGGCCGAAATTCGTGTGCGCGGGGACCAAAGAGCTTGCATATAAAATAAAGAGCTCTCTTCCTTCCGGGACGAAGGTGGTCGCGGGGACCGGCGGGTTAAAAGAGATCGTGGCTTCTTGCCCGGCGGATATTTTCCTTATCGCGATCTCAGGGACCGCGGCGATAATACCTCTTGTAGAGGCGGTAAAAAAGAATAAACGGATCGCCCTTGCCAATAAAGAAGCCCTGATAAGCGCCGGGCCTGTCGTTATGGAGCTTGCGGCGAAAAGCGGCGCGGAGATAATACCGGTCGACAGCGAGCACAGCGCCATATTCCAGTGCCTGGAGGGGAAGCGCGAATACTTGTCCAGGATATATCTTACCGGAAGCGGCGGGCCGCTCCTCGATGTAAGCGCGGCAAAGTTCGATTCCATTGCAAGGCGGCGTATCCTGAAACACCCCAAGTGGAAGATGGGCAGGAAGATAACGATAGACTCCGCCACTATGATGAACAAGGGGCTCGAGATAATAGAAGCCCGGTACCTTTTCGGTATCGGCGAAGACAAGATAGACGTCCTTATACACCCCGAGGCGATCATACATTCGATGGTTGAATTTGCCGACGGAGCTGTCCTGGCGCAGTTGGCAGTGCCGGATATGCGGATACCCATACAATACGCGCTGACGTATCCCGCGCGTAAGGGCTCGCACTTGAAGAGCGTGGATTTTACTAAAGTCAAAGCCCTGTCGTTCCGCCCGCCCGACGGGAAGAAATTCCCGTGCCTTGAGCTGGCGCGCCGCGCGGTGCGCGCGGGCGGCACAAGTCCGGCAGCCCTGTGCGCGGCCGACGAGGAAGCGGTGCGGTGTTATCTTGAGGGCAGCATAAAATTTTCGGAAATACCCGAAGTTATCGAGAAAGTTATTTCGCGTCACAAAAACACGAAAAAAACGGGCCTGTCGATCGGCGACATACTTGATGCCGGCCGGCGGGCAAAAGAGGAAGCGAGGGCAATTTGTTATCATTAGTATATTTCATAGTAGTCCTGGGTATCCTGGTCCTGGTCCACGAGTTCGGCCATTTTATAGTGGCTAAAAAACTGGGCGTGGGCGTGGAGAAATTTTCCATAGGGTTCGGCCCTAAAGTATGTTCGGTAAAGAAAGGCGGCACCGAATATCTTCTTTCCGCGATACCTTTAGGCGGATATGTGAAGATGTCCGGCGACGAGCCGACCGAAAAGATCACCGGCAGTAAGAAAGAATTTTTGTCGAGAAGCGTATTCGACAGGTTCAGTATAATAGCGGCCGGGCCGCTTTTGAATTACATACTCGCTTTCGTCATATTCGCGGTGATATTCATGTTCGGCTCTCCTACGATGACGACGGAGGTGGGCAGCCTGCTAAAAGGTTATCCGGCCGAGGCGCAGGGCATAAAGGTAGGCGACAGGATACTGACCGTGGACGGTAAGAGCGTAAAATACTGGGAAGATATGACGGAGATCATTCATAAGCACACGGAAGGCCCTATAAATATTTCCATAAAAAGGGGCGGTTCCGTGATGGATATGACGATCACGCCCATGGTCCGTAAGACCAAAGATATATTCGGCAAAGAAGCGACGATAGCCCTGATCGGCGTAGGGCCGTCCCAGAATATCGAAAAAGTGCGGTACGGGTTCCTGGCGTCGATAAAGATGGGTTTCAATAAACTTGTCCAGCTTACCGCCCTGACATATAAGGCCCTCTGGTCCATCATCACGGGCAAGCTGTCGCTTAAAGAGTCTATGACGGGCCCGATAGGGATATTCGTGGTAACGGGGCAGGCCGCTAAATTAGGGTTTATATATATCCTGCACCTTATGGGAATATTGAGCGCTTCACTTGCGATATTCAATGTCCTGCCTTTCCCGGTCCTCGACGGAGGCCATATCCTGTTCCTTGCCGTAGAGAAACTGCGGGGTAAACCGTTATCCCTGAAGACGCAGGAAGCCGTAATAAATGTTGGGATGAGCCTGCTTATACTTTTTACGATATTCGTATTCTATAACGATATAGTGAAATTCGGCATTGCCGACAAAACATTGAAACTTTTTAAACATTAAATATGGCAGAGCGCAGAAAAACAAGACAGGTAAAAGTAGGCGGAGTCAGGATAGGCGGGGAATCGCCCGTTTCGATACAATCGATGACGAAGGTCGCTACGTCCGATGTTAAAGGCGTGGTCAGCCAGATAAAAAGGCTCGAGCGTGCCGGCTGTGAGATCATACGTGTCGCGATAAAAGGCCTCGACGACGCGAAGGCGATCGGCGCGATAAAGAAGAATATAAACATACCTATAGTCTGCGACATCCATTTCGATCACGAGCTTGCCCTGAAATGCATTAAGGCGGGCGCGGACAAGATCCGCCTCAATCCCGGCAATATCAGGAAAAAAGCCGATATCGTCGAGGTCGTCAAAGCCGCGAAAAAGGCCAGGATCCCTATAAGGATCGGACTTAACTCGGGCTCCGTATTCGCAAGGCTTCAACCTCAGGCCGTAAATCACAAAGTAGACCTGTCCTCCGCGCTTATAGGATCGGCTTTTGCCTATATCAAAATATTTGAGGATCTGGATTTTCGTGATATAATCATATCGCTTAAGGCCTCCGATGTGGCGACCACTGTCGAGGCTTACAGGAAGATGTCGCAATTTTGCGACTACCCGATGCATTTGGGCGTTACGGCCTCGGGTTCATACGACCAGGGGATAGTGAAGTCTTCCATAGGCATAGGGGCGCTTCTTCTCGACGGGATAGGCGATACCATAAGAGTTTCCCTGACGGCAGACCCGGTGGAAGAAGTCATAGCCGCGAAAAGGATACTCAGTTCGATCGGCCTGCGGAGTTTCGGCCCGGAGATAATATCCTGCCCGACCTGCGGCCGGTGTCAGGTCGATCTCGGAAGCATAGTGAAAGAATTGGAATACAGCCTCACGGCTTGTAATTTAAAACTTAAGAACGGCGGCCCGCTTAAGATAGCGGTCATGGGATGCGAGGTCAACGGCCCCGGTGAAGCGAAAGACGCCGATCTTGGTATAGCATTCGGCAAGGCGAGCGGGGTAATATTTAAAAAAGGAAAGATAGTAAAAACGGTCGAAATAAAGAACGCGGTAAAGGAGTTGTTGAGACAATTATGAAATGGACGGAAGCGCTGATACCTACACTCAAAGAAGACCCGCAGGACGCGGAAGTAATAAGCCACAAGCTGATGGTGCGCGGAGGTTTTATACGTAAACTTGCCGCCGGGACGTATTCGTACCTTCCTCTCGGCGTGAGAGTTCTCAATAAGATCGAAAATATAATAAGGGAAGAACTGGATTCCGCGGGCGCGCAGGAAGTCCTTTTGCCGGCCATCCATCCGCCGGAAATATGGAAGCAGACGGGGCGGTACGATGTCCTCGGGCCCGTCCTGATAAAATTCAAGGACCGCCACGGTAAAGAATGCGTCCTGGGGCCCACCCATGAGGAGATCATTACCGGCCTTGTCGCCGGCAACGTCAAGTCGTACAAAGAACTTCCTCTTATACTGTATCAGATACAGACCAAGTTCAGAGATGAGCCGAGGCCGCGCTTCGGCGTGATGAGGACGAGCGAATTCATAATGAAGGACGCTTACAGTTTCGACTGCGATGTCGAAGGGCTCGAGAAGAGCTACAAGAAGATGTTCGACGCGTACTGCCGGATTTTCGAGCGGTGCGGACTGCCGTATATAGCCGTAGAGGCCGACCCCGGGATGATGGGCGGTAACATGTCGCACGAGTTCATGGTGCCGACTCCTGCGGGCGAGGACAGGATCGTGATCTGCGATAAATGTAAATACGCGGCGAGCACCGAGGTTGCAAAGTGCGGCTCAGGCAAGCCCGCGCCGGCGCCGTCGAAAGAGAAGAAGCTTCCCATAGCCGTTGTCGAGACCCCGGGCATAACCACGATAGAGAAGGTCTCTGAGTTTTTGAAAGTCGGCCCGGAGAAACTTGTCAAAACTCTCATATATAAATGCGACGATAAGCCTGTCGCCGTCCTTTTGCGCGGTGATTCCGAAGCCAATGAATCGAAGATAAAGAACTATTTGAAATGCGTAACGCTGGAACTTGCCGACGCGAAGACGGTGGAACAGGTTACCGGAGCTTCCGCCGGGTTTTCGGGCCCGGTGAAATTATATAATATCCGCATCATCGCGGACAATAGCGTAAAGGAGATGGCTAATTTCGTTACGGGCGCGAACAAAAACGACGCTCATCTTATAAACGTGAATTTGGACAGGGATTTCGAGACGAAGGAATTCGGCGATTTCAGGTTGATTTCGGAAGCCGACGGATGCCCGAAGTGCGGCAAGCCTATACAGATCAAACAGGCGATCGAGATCGGCCACACGTTCAAGCTCGGTACAAAATATTCCGACGCCTTAGGGGCCAAATTCCTCGATAAGGACGGAGTCGAGAAGCCGGCCATCATGGGCTGTTACGGCATAGGCGTAAACAGGATAATGGCCAGCCTCATCGAAACATCGAACGATAAAGACGGTATAATATGGCCTTCGTCCATAGCGCCGTACCGTATAATTATCCTGGCGTTAAATATGGAAGATAAAAAAGTAAAAACGCTTGCCGAGGATGTTTACGCTATCCTGAAAAAGGCCGGCTGCGATGTTCTCTTCGACGACCGCAATGAATCCGCGGGCGTCAAATTCAAAGACGCCGATCTCATAGGTATACCCACCAAGGTGATCATAGGCTCAAAGAACGCTAAAAAAGGCATAGCCGAAGTCAAAGACCGGAAGACCGGTAAGATCGAGGAGATGAAGCCGGACGACCAGATTTTCTGCGTCCGCGCCCTGCAATGATTTTTCCCTTGACTTTAATATGATATTATAGTATAAATACTTATACTTTCTTGAAAGGGGGAAAGTGGGTTTATTAAAATAGACCCACTTTTTTATTGGCTTTTTAAGGCTAATTAATATGGAAATCACCGAACGCGTTAAATCATTGATAAGCGGTTATTTAGAAGAAAACGGCATAGAACTCGTCGAAATAATTTACAGGCGGGAACAGGGCGGCATGGTGCTCAGGCTTCTTGTAGATACTGCCGCCGGCGTAACGGTCGATGAGTGCGAAAAATTGAACAATTTCTTAAGCGAAGCGCTGGACAAAGAAAATGTAATAGAGGAGCATTTTCTGCTTGAAGTGGCTTCCCCGGGCCTTGACAGGGCGCTTGTTACGGACAGGGACTTCGCCCGGGTGATGTCTAAAGAATTGGATGTGCGGATGTATGAGCCTATAGACGGCAAGAGGGAGCGCCGGGGCAGGCTTATAGGTATGGATAGTGAGAATATAGTAATAGAATCGGAAGGGATAAGTACGGTAATTCCGAGAAAAAAGATAGCGAAAGCAAAGCTCAAGATAGAATTCTAACATATAGGGAGCAATGTATGCCAAACGAAGAACTGCTGACAGTATTGGAACATATAGAGCGTGAAAAGGGCATAGATAAAGAGTTTTTGTTCAAAGCGATAGAATCCGCCCTTACGAGCGCCGCTAAGAAGATAGTCGGAAATAAAGAGGCAGACGTTGTCGCTACCATCGACAGGTCCACGGGCTCGATAAAGATTTTAAGCGAAGGCAAAGAGGTGAATTCCGACGAGTTCGGCCGCATCGCCGCTCAGACCGCGAAACAGGTCATAATACAGAAGATACGCGAAGCGGAACGCGACATCGTTTTCGACGATTACCAGAAGAGGCTCGGCACCATCACGAGCGGTTCCGTGCACAGGTTCGAGAAGGGCGATATCATTATCGACCTCGGCAAGACCGAAGGCATACTGCCCAAGTCGCAGCAATGCCCGAAAGACCGCTACAAACAGGGCGACAGGGTGAGGGTCCTCATACAGGAAGTGACCAGGACTTCTCACGGCCCGCAGATCATATTGTCGAGAGCCGACCCGATGTTCGTCAAAAAATTGTTCGAGATCGAAGTCCCGGAGATAACCGAAAGCATCGTAGAGGTAAGGGCTATTTCGCGCGAGCCGGGCGAGAGGACGAAGATCGCCGTATGGTCCAAGGATGAGAAAGTGGATGCCGTTGGAGCGTGCGTCGGTATGAGAGGCTCCCGCGTAAAAGACATCGTGCGGGAACTCCAGGGCGAGAGAGTGGATATAGTAAGGTGGAGCGATGACCTGCGCGAATATGTCAAGGCCGCTCTTTCACCGACCGAGATCTCGGAAATAAAGATCGACAAGACGACCAAGAAGATCGAAGTGGTGGTGCCCGACGACCAGCTTTCTATAGGCATAGGCAAACACGGCCAGAATATCAGGCTCGCTTCCCGCCTGATCGGATGGGAAATGGACATCCGCGGCAAGGATGAGAAGAAGAAAGAGGCCGAAGCGGCGCTTTCAAAGGCAGGCGAAGAGGAAGTAAAAGCCGAAGCTGCCGAGCCGCAGGAAGAAGCGAAGGCGGCCGAAGATGCCGGATCGGGAGCGAGCATTACCGACCTGGACGGAGTCGGGCCGAAAGTCGCGAAAGCGTTGACAGCGGCCGGTTACGATACGGTCGATAGGATAAAGACTCTCGCAGCCGAAGACCTTATGAAGATCGAAGGTATCGGCGCGAAGACAGCAGAAAAGATATTAAATTCCGCAAAGAAGGCTTAAAAAAGGGATAAATGGTAAAAAAGACGAAAGAAAAAGAGACGAAGCAAGTCAAAGCGAAAAAAAGCGCAACGAAAGCCGCTGCGCCGGCAAAGGCTGTAGTTAAGGCAAAAGTTAAAAAAGCCGCCGTGAAAGCAGCGGTTGTGAAGGTTAAGGCCGCGCCCGCGAAAGCCGTTCCGGAAAAGAAAGAGAAGCCTGCCGTTGTCCAGCCGGCAAAGGCTGCTACACCGGTGAAGAAGACGGAACCTGTCGCTGCGCCTAAGAAGATAGAAGCGCCGGCCAGGAAGGCAGAGGCCCCGGCTCCGCTTAAGAAAGTCGAAACGTCGGCCGTAAAGCCCGCGGTCAAAAAAGAAGAGAAGCCTGTCGTTACGGTTAAGGTCGAAACGAAACCGCCCTCGCCCGTCCCGCCACCGCCCGTTATAACGAAACCCGCGGAAGAACCCAAAGTTATAGAAGAGCCCAAGAAGAAGATCCTGCAGGTCGAAACGCCGATCTCATTAAAAGATCTCGCTATAAAGATAGGCGTGAAACCAAATGAAATAATCGTAAATCTGATGGCCAAGAATATTTTCGCCACTATAAACCAGTCCCTCGGTGAAGATATTTTAAAAAATATATTGAAGCAGTACGATATCGAATACCAAAAACCTCCCAAGATCGAAGACCAGGTCGTAAAAGAGCACAGGGAGCTTGAGGAGAAACAGGATGTCAAGCATCTTGTCCTGAGGCCTCCGGTGGTTACTTTTATGGGCCACGTCGATCACGGTAAGACGAGCCTTCTCGATTTCATACGTAAGACACGGGTTGCCGATAAGGAAAAAGGCGGTATTACCCAGCATATAGGCGCATACGAGGTAAAGTTCAAGAACGGGTCCGTGACATTTCTGGATACGCCCGGCCATGAGGCGTTCACGGCTATGCGTGCGCGCGGCGCGAACGCGACGGATATAGTGGTGCTTGTCATCGCAGCCGACGACGGAATAATGCCCCAGACGAAAGAGGCGCTCGACCACGCCAGGGCGGCCAGCGTGCAGATAGTGGTGGCGATGAATAAATGCGACCTGCCCGGGGCCAATATCGAAAAACTGAAGGGCCAGCTGTCGCAGATAGGGCTTATGCCCGAAGACTGGGGCGGCAAGACGATCGCGGTGCCCGTATCGGCTAAAACCGGCGAAGGCGTCGATAATTTGCTTGAGATGCTGCTTTTGGAATCGGAACTATTGGAATTGAAAGCCAACCCTAACCTCAGGGCGCGCGGAGTCGTCATCGAGGGTAAATTGTCGAGCGGCCAGGGCCCCGTTGCAACGCTTTTGGTAAAGAACGGCACTCTTCGCTTAGGCGACATGGTGCTGACAGGCATGCATTACGGCAGGATAAAAGCGATGATGGACCATACGGGCAAGCGCATAAACGATGCGCCGCCGTCAAAGCCCGTCACGATACTCGGCCTATCGGGCGTCCCGATGGCCGGAGACGAATTCTTCGTCGTAAAGGACGAGAAGAAGGCGAGGATACTCTCGACGTTGAAGCAGGATGAGGCCAGGTCCAAGAAACTCAAACTGAGCCAGAGGGTCACTCTCGAAGACTTCTATAAACAGATGAAAGAAGGTATCGCGAAAGAGCTGACGATAGTGATGAAAGGCGATGTCCAGGGTTCCATAGAGGCGCTCAAGTCGTCGCTTACGGAATTGAACACGAAGGACGTTAAGATAAATATAGTCCACGCCGACGTCGGTAACATAAACGAATCGGACATAATGCTCGCCGTCGTATCGAATGCCGTCGTGCTCGGGTTTAACGTGAAGATCGACGAAGGCGCATCCGATCTCGCTGCAAAAGAGGGCATAGAAATAAAGATGTACGGGATCATATACGAAGCGATCCAGGACATCGTGGCGGCCATGGAAGGGTTGCTCGAGCCGGCCCTGAAGGAGATATTCGTGGGCAGGGCCCAGGTAAAACAGGTCTTCAAGGTCACAAAGGCCGGGACGATAGCCGGGTCGATAGTTACGAAAGGCAAGATGGTGAGGACCGGCGTCGCGAAATTGATACGCGACAGGAACGTGGTGTATGAAGGTAAGATAGCGTCGCTCAAACGGTTCAAGGACGACGTGCGCGATGTGAACGAGGGCGTCGAATGCGGCATAGGACTGGACAGGCACGACGATATCAGGGCCGGCGACCTCATAGAGGTGTATTCTATAGAAAAAGTCGCGCGAAGGCTTGATTCCAGAAAATCATAAGGGTTGCTGTAATGAAGAAACGTATATTGAGCGGGATGAGGCCTACGGGCAAATTGCACCTCGGCCATCTCATGGGCGCCCTCAATAATTGGGTGAAGCTCCAGGATGAGTATCTCTGTTTCTACATGATCGCCGATTGGCACGCGCTCATGAGCGAATACGAAGACCCGAAGAACCTCAAAGAGTCCTGCTATGAAATGGTAAGGGACTTCGTGGCCTGCGGGCTAGATCCGGAGAAGAGCGTCATATTTGTCCAGTCCCACGTGCCGGAGCACCTGGAGCTCGCGATGATATTCTCGGACATTACGCCTCTGGCGTGGGTCGAGAGAGTCCCTACTTACAAAGAGCAGCTGCGCGAGGTCAAAGGGCGGGACCTCACTACTTACGGATTTTTAGGCTACCCCGTACTGCAGGCGGCCGACATCGCCGTTTACAGGGCGAACGCCGTCCCTGTCGGCGTGGACCAGGTGCCGCACCTGGAATTGACGCGCGAGATCGTCCGCAGGTTCAACGGCCTGTATAAAACGGGATTATTTCCCGAGCCCGACGCGATATTGACAAAGACCTCTAAGCTTTTAGGGCTCGACAACAGAAAGATGTCAAAAAGCTATAATAATTTCATCTTGCTATCGGATACTCCCGATGCGATCAGGAAAAAGGTCAGCGTTATGATAACAGATGCCGAAAGGATAAAACTCCGGGATAGGGGCCACCCGGACATATGCAATGTATTCAGTTATTACGCAGGTTTCGCTAAACCGGACCATGCGCCGAAGGTGAGAGGCTGGTGCGAAGGTGCGTCGAAGGGCTGTACGGAGTGCAAAAAAGCGCTGGCCGAAATAGTGATAGAGTCCCTGGAGCCCATACGCGCCCGTCGCGCCAAGATGTCGGATGACGAAGTCGAGGATATAATACGCAAGGGCGCGAAAAAAGCCCGCGACGCCGCGTCCGAAACGATGCGTGAAGTCAAAAAGCTGATCAACTTTTTACAGTAAACAGATCAATGACATACAAAGTAAAACTTGATGTTTTCGAAGGGCCGCTCGATCTTCTTCTCTATCTGATACAAAAAGAAGAAGTGGATATATATGATATCCCGATAGCGAAGATAACGGATCAATACCTGGAGTATCTGGAGCTTATGAAGCTCCTCGATCTCGGCATCGCCGGCGAATTTTTAGTGATGGCGGCGACGCTCATGCATATAAAGTCGAAGATGCTTCTGCCTCCGGAGCAGGTCGACGGGGAGGAAAAGCCCGAAGAAGATCCGAGGGCGGAGCTGGTGAAGAGGCTTCTGGAATACAAGAAATTCAAGGAAGCCGCGTCAGAGCTTTCGCACATGGAGTCGCAGCATAAGCATTTCTTCGCGAGGGTCGGCCCGGGCATCGACGTCGAGGACCTGCCGAAAGAAGAGACGTTTTTCGAGGCGAGCCTTTTCGACCTGATAACCGCTTTTACCAAAGTTTTAAAAGATATACCCAGGGATGTATTTTATAAAGTCGTAAAGGACGAGTTCACGGTATCCGAAAAGATACACGACGTCCTGCATATGGTCGTCGATAAGAAGAAGATACTCTTCACGGATCTCTTCAGGGCCGCGAAGACGAAGTTCGAGATCATAACCATATTTTTGGCCCTTTTAGAGCTTATTAAGATAAAAGAGGTAATAGTCATCCAGGCTGCGCCGTTCGGCGAAATAGAGATAATGAAGAACGCCGAAGCGGTAAAGCCGCCTAGTGAGGTTAAAGATGGAGAAGGAACAAAGTAGAAAGATAATAGAGGCGCTCCTTTTTGTGAGCGATAAACCTGTTTCGATCGACGCCCTGAAGGACGTATTGAAAGAGGTCGAGCCGACCGAGATAAGGAGTATCATCGAGGAGCTGAACGGCGAATATTCGTCCTCGGGAAGAAGTTTTGCCATAAAAGAGATAGCGGGCGGGTTCCAGATGCTTACGGACCCTGTCTACAGCCGCTGGATATCGGCCCTGTATAAGAGGCCGCCCGACAGGCTGACCGGCCCGTCGCTTGAAACGCTCGCGATCATAGCGTACAAACAGCCGCTTACCAGGAGCCAGATAGAGCTCATACGAGGCGTTAATGTCGACGGAGTGCTGCGCACCCTCGAGGACCGCAATTTGATACGCTCGAGAGGCAAGCTCGATGCCCCGGGCCGCCCGATACTTTACGGCACGACGACGGAATTCTTGCAGCACTTCGGGCTCAAATCGCTCGACGAGCTGCCTAAATTGAGGGAATTCCAGGAGAGCGATCTCGATTTTGTGAAAGAGAAAGATAAGCATGAAGTTGTTAATGTCGAAACGGGCAAATTGGAGAACTCAAATGCAGATCAACAAATTGCGCAAAACGGTTGATTCGATAGATTCTCAGGTCCTGAAGCTTCTGAATGAGAGGGCTAAGGTCATATTGGGCATAGGTAAGCTCAAGGCGAAGGCGAATAAGGCGATCTATGTGCCGGAACGCGAGAAAGAAGTTTACAAAAAACTTATCGCGAAGAACCCGGGCCCGCTGCCTGCCGATGCGCTCAAAGCGATATTCAGGGAGATCATGTCCAGTTCATTTGCGCTGGAACGCCCGCTCGCCATAGCTTATCTCGGGCCCGAATGCACATTCACGCACCTTGCCGCGATAAAGAAATTCGGCGCAAGCGTTACCTATAAAGCGTGCGGTACTATAACCGACATATTCAGTGAGGTCGAGAAAGGGATGGCCGTTTACGGCGTAGTCCCGATAGAAAATTCCATAGAGGGCGCGGTAAACCATACCCTAGATATGTTCATAGATTCCGATCTTAAGGTATGCTCCGAAATATATCTTGAGGTTACGCACAATCTTTTGGCTAAAAAAGCCGACAAGAGCAAAATAAAGAAAGTCTATTCTAAAGCGGAAGTCTTCGGCCAATGCAGGATATGGCTGGAGTCGAATCTGCCGGGCGCGGAGCTCATCGAAGTTTCGAGTACCGCTAAGGCCGCCGAGATCGCCTCGCGCGAAGGCGCTTCATCCGCCTGCATAGCCAGCAAGCTTGCCGCGGAGAAATACGGGCTTACAGTGCTCTACAGGTCGATACAGGATAATGCGCATAACGTCACGCGCTTTTTGGTCATCGGAAAATACAACGCGATGCCGACGAAGGAAGATAAGACGTCGATAATGTTCTCGGTCAAAGACAGATCGGGCGCCTTGCACGATATGCTCGTTCCGTTCAAGAAATATAAGATAAATATGACGAAGATAGAGTCGAGGCCTTCGAAGGTCAGGGCATGGGAGTATTATTTCTTCGTGGATCTTGGCGGGCATTACAAGAATCCTAAAGTAAGAAAAGCGCTGGATGAGCTGGAGGCCCAGGCTTCCTTTGTAAAAATACTCGGCTCATATCCGGCGGAAGAAGGAGTGTAGCGGATAGTATCATGAAAAACCTGGTTAAGCCAAATATACTTAAAGTAAAAAAATACGTTCCGGGTAAACCCGTAGAAGAGGTCGAGCGCGAGTTGGGTTTGAAAAATGTGGTCAAGCTTGCTTCGAACGAGAACTGCTTCGGCCCGTCTCCTCTGGCGGTTGCCGCCATACGTAAGGCCTTGAGGGGCATCAATAGATACCCCGACAGCTCTTCTTTCTACCTTAAGAAGAAGCTCGCCGCGTCATTGGGTTTAGCCGAGGACGGTCTCGTGTTCGGCAACGGCTCGGACGAGATCATATGCATGGCGATAAAGGCGTTCGTTTCTGACGGGGACGAAGTTGTCATAGCCAAGCCGACATTCCTTATATACGAGATAGCGTCTTCGCTTCAGAACGCCGATATAAAAATTGTTCCGATGACGCAAGACTTTAAATACGACCTTAAGGAAATGAAGAAGGCGATAACGCCCAGGACGAAGATGGTCTTCATAGCCAATCCTGACAACCCGACCGGCACTTACGTTACGAAGAAAGAGCTGGACGAGTTTCTGCAGGGTTTGCCCGAAAAGCTGATAATTTTCCTGGATGAAGCGTATTTCGAGTTCGCCAGTTACAGTTTCAAGGATTACCCGAACGGCATGGATTATCTCGCATCGAGGCCGGGCATGATATTGGCCAGGACGTTCTCCAAAGTGTACGGTTTGGCGGGCCTGAGGATAGGCTACGCCATTGCTAACCCGGAAGCCATAAGTTATATGGAGCGCGTGCGGGAGCCGTTCAATATCAATATCCTCGCCCAGGTGGGCGCTTTGGCGGCGCTTGACGATAAGGCGTTCCTGAAAAAGACGCTGGCTCATGTCGAGACAGAGCGCGAATACCTGTATTCGGCTTTCAGGAAGATGGGCCTTGAATACGTCAGGAGCGCGACGAATTTCATGATAGTCAATGTGGGCAGGGACTGTAAAGAAGTTTTCAGCGCGCTGCTCAAAGAAGGTTTTATAGTGCGCGATATGAAGGCCTGGGGGCTCGATACTTTTATAAGGGTCACGGTAGGAACGAAGCCCGAGAACAGACGTTTTATAACGGCGCTTAAAAAAGTCTTAAAATAGAGGTGAACTCATGATCATAGTAATGCGTCCGGATGCGACGAAGAAACAGCTCGACCACCTGGTCAAAAAAGTCACGGGCCTGGGGCTCAAGCCCTGGATCTCGAAAGGCGTAGAGAGAACGATCGTCGGCGTGATAGGCGAAGAGGACGTCATAAGGGTCCAGCCGCTCGAAGTTTTTCCCGGAGTCGAAAAGGTACTGCAGATATTAAAACCGTATAAGCTTGCGTCCAGGGATTTCAAAAAAGAGGACAGCGTTGTAAATTGCGGCGGCAGCGTTAAGGTGGGCGGTAAAAGGATTGTAGTGATGGCAGGCCCGTGTTCGGTCGAGAGCGAAAAGCTCCTGATAGAGATAGCCCGGAAGGTAAAAAAGTCCGGCGCTACGGTATTGCGGGGCGGGGCATTCAAGCCGCGCACGTCCCCGTATTCGTTCCAGGGGCTGGGATTGAAAGGCTTGAAATTTCTCGCGGAAGCGAGGAAGGAGACAGGCTTAAGAGTAGTTACCGAACTTATGGATATACGCGACCTGGATATGGTCGTTAAATACGCGGATATTATCCAGATCGGCGCCAGGAATATGCAGAACTTCAACCTGCTCAAAGAGGTCGGAAAGACCAAAACACCGGTATTATTGAAACGCGGCATGGCAAATACGATAAAAGAATTGCTGATGTCCGCGGAATATATTCTCTCCGAGGGTAATTTCAGCGTCATGCTGTGCGAACGCGGCATAAGGACTTTCGAGGACGCAACCCGTTTTACATTCGATGCGGCCGCGATCCCTGTTCTTAAGAACCTGAGCCATTTGCCTGTAATAGCGGATCCTTCTCATGCTACGGGGAAGTGGGGGTTGGTAAGCCCGTGCGCAAAGGCGGGAATAGCCGCGGGAGCGGACGGACTTATAGTAGAAGTCCATCCGAACCCCGAAGAGGCGATGTCGGACGGCGAGCAATCGCTCCTGCCGGCAAATTTCGATAAGATGATGAAGGAGGCAAGGAAAGTGGCCGCGGCGGTCGGCAGAGATCTATGAAGCGATCCGATAAGATCACGATAGTCGGCGTAGGCCTGATGGGCGGTTCGATAGGCCTGGCGATAAAGAAGAAAGGCCTGGCAAAGGAAGTGGCCGGGGTTTTCAGGCATAAGGCGACGCTTGATAAAGCGCTGAAACGCAAGGCCGTAGATAAAGGCTATATGAATATTAAGGACGGGGTAAAAGGCGCGGACCTTGTAATATTGGCGACGCCCGTCTCGTCCATCGTGCGCGTAGCGCGCGAAGTCATAAAGTATGCCGCGAAAGGCGCTGTAATAACCGATGTCGGGAGTACTAAGGAATGGATAGTGGCGCAATTGGAAAAAGCCTCTAAAGGTTCCTCCGTAAATTTCGTGGGCTCTCATCCTATGGCAGGATCGGAGCATAACGGCGTAGAATTTTCGCGCGACAGCCTTCTCGAAGAGGCGCCGTGCATAGTGACGAAGACAAGCCGTACGGATAATTCCGCCCTGTCCAAAGTCGTGAACTTCTGGAAGAGATTAGGCGGGAGGGTCAAGGTGATGACCCCGGCGCAGCACGATCGCAGCGTAGCTCTCATAAGCCATCTGCCGCACATCATCGCGTTCGGGCTTGCGGGGGCCGTGCCCGAAAAGGACATGGCGTATGCCGCCGAGAGCTTCAGGGATACGACGAGAATAGCGTCGAGCGATCCGAACCTCTGGGCCGATATATTTCTCACTAACAGGAAAGAGGCGATCAAAGCCTGCCGGATGTTCGAGAGGTCGTACAAGAATATACTGAAAGCATTATCGATAAACGATCACAACGGGATCGTGAATGCCCTTAAGAAAGCTAAAGCGAAACACGATAGATTCATCCATGGCCGGAAAACATAACGAACTTGTAATAGCGATAGACGGTCCTGCCGGGAGCGGGAAGAGCACCGTATCCAAGTTGGTTGCCAAAGCGCTCGACGTAGTTTATATAGACACGGGAGCGATGTACAGGGCGCTCACGCTGAAGGCGATGAGAAATAAGATCGACTTGAAAGACGAAGGCGCGCTCACCGGCCTTGCGAGATCTACGGAGATAGACTTAAAAGACGGCCCCGGTTCTTTAAAAGTTTACTTGGACGGCGAGGATGTGGCCGGGCTTATCAGGACCCCGGAACTTACGAATAATGTAAAATATATAGCTCGCGTGCCCGGGGTGAGAGAAGAGATGGTCAGGCTCCAACGCTCTATAGGGCAAAGGCGCGGCGCCGCTCTCGAAGGCAGGGACATAGGTACGGTCGTTTTCCCCGACGCCGATTATAAATTTTACCTCGACGCGGATCCGGCTGAACGTGCGCGGCGCAGGCATAAAGAATTGGTCGAGGCGGGACAGGCAGTGGACCTGGCGGATATAAAGAAAGACGTCATAAGCCGCGACGAATCGGACATGACGAGATCGGTCGGCGCGCTTAAAAAAGCGGACGACGCGATACTGATAGACACGACGAAACTTTCTATAGACGAAGTGGTAAAAAAGATATTGTCCTATATAAAATGAACGCATATGGTTTACTTCATAGGATGGTCTTTATTCCTGGTTTTTTTCAAAACGTACCTTGGTTTTAAGGTAGTAGGGCGGGAAAATGTCCCCAAAAAGGGGGCCTTCATATTCGTTTCGAATCACGCCAGCTATTTTGATCCGATACTTTTAGGCACATCTCTTTACAGAAGTTTGTATTATATGGCGCGGGAGAACCTTTTCGCCAAAGGGCTTTCCAACTGGATAATGAGGGGCGTGCATGCGTTTCCCATTAAACGCGGCACAGGCGACCTGGGCGCGCTCAAGCAGGCACTGGCGATACTCGATGAAGGCAAGCCGCTGGTGATGTTCCCGGAAGGGACACGCGCTACGGATAAAAGCTTAAGGCCTGCTAAACCCGGATTGGGGTTCATAGCTGCCAAGGCGGGAGTGCCGGTCATACCCGCTTACATAGACGGCTCGCTCGAGGCCCTGCCGAGAAGCATTAAGACTTTGAAGCGCCATCCCGTTACGGTATATATCGGCGAACCTGTCGTTTTTGCGTCAGGCGGGAAACTTAAAGGCAAAGAGGCGTACCAGGCGATGAGCGACGAAATAATGAGAAGGATCGCCGAACTGAAAGATGAGCATGTCGGTAAGGCTGGCTAAGAAAACAGGTTTCTGTTTCGGCGTGAAGCGCGCCGTCAGGATGGCCGAAGAAGCATTGATGAAGAAAAAGCCCATTTATTCGCTGGGCTCGATAATACATAATAAGCAGGTTGTTCGGGGCCTTTCCAAAAAAGGGCTCAAGGTAATAGGCAGTATAAATAATATCAAGAAGGGGGTGCTTGTAATATCCTCTCACGGGCTCAGCCCGAAAAAACAATCGTCTATAGTTAAGAGGGGTATAGACATCATCGATACTACGTGTCCGTTCGTGCTTAATGCGCAAAAGATCGCAAGGCGCCAGGCGGGCGAAGGTTACTCGGTCGTGATAGTGGGTGACGCGCGCCATCCGGAAGTCAAAGCGCTGGTCGATTTTGCCGCGAAGAACGTTTACGTCGTAAAAGATAAAGCCCAGGCAAAGAAACTGCGCCTGGACAGTTCCGACAAAGTCAGCGTGATATCGCAGACGACGCAGTCGAAAGGCAATTTCTCGGATGTCGTGAAAGCGATAGCCGCAAAGAGGCCGAAAGAGCTCGTGGTATTCAACACGATCTGCGAAGACGCCGACTCGAGGCAGAAGGACGCCGCCAAACTGTCGCGTGAGGTCGACCTGATGATAGTGGTAGGCGGCAGGAACAGCGCCAATACCAAGAGGCTCCTCGACGTCTGCCGGGCAAATTCGCCGGAGGCGTACCTGATAGAGACGGAGTCGGAGATCGAGCGTAACTGGCTGGAACGCGCTAATGCGATAGGCATAACGAGCGGCGCCTCGACGCCCGACTGGATGGTAGAAAAGGTAATGAAAAAGATAAACGCAAAGCTTCACAACAAAAGATCAAAAAAATCCTAAGAAAGGGGTTGTGTACGTAATGTCAGAAGAAAAAACCAACAACGTAGAAGAAGCGCAAAAAGAGGAGGCAAGTCAGCCCAAAAAGATGAGCTTCGCCGAATTATACCAGCAGAGCATCGTTGATATAAAGGAAGGGCAGATCGTAAAAGGTAAGATCATAGCGGTAAATCCCAAGGATGTGGTGATCGACATCGGTTATAAGTCCGAAGGTACGGTCAACATCTCCGAATTCTCCGATCCTGAAGCGGTAAAGATCGGCGACGAGGTGGATGTTTATCTCGAGTCGAAAGAGGACGAGAACGGCATGGTGGTGCTCTCGAAACAGAAAGCGGAGCGCGCCGTCGGCTGGGAAATGGTCATATCGCGCTACGGCGAAGGCGATATGGTCGACGGTAAAGTTTCCAAGAAGGTCAAAGGCGGCTTCATGGTCAATATCGGCGTCGAAGCCTTCTTGCCCGCAAGTTTGGCGGCCATGAAAGGGTTCGGCAACCTGAATCAGCTCATCGGCCAGACTTTCCCGTTCAAGATCGTGAAGATAAACAAAGCGAGAAAGAATATAGTCGTGTCGCGTAAAGACGTGCTCCAGGCGCAGAAGGACGAGGACAAGAAGAAGGTCTTCGATGCGCTGCAAAAGGGCGCTATCGTTAACGGTATCGTCAGGAACATAACCGACTTCGGCGCGTTCGTAGACCTGGGCGCCGGCATGACGGGCCTTTTGCACATAACGGATATGAGCTGGGGGAGGGTTTCCCACCCGAGCGAAGTCCTAGCGATAGGCGATAAGATAGACGTCGTTGTGCTCGATTTCGATAAAGATTCGGGCCGCGTATCATTAGGCCTGAAGCAGAAGACGCAGAACCCGTGGGAGCTCGTAGATACGAAATATCCCGTAGGTTCGCGCATAAAAGGTAATGTGGTCAACCTGGTGCCTTACGGCGCTTTTGTCGAGCTGGAAAAAGGGGTCGAAGGGCTTCTCCACATATCCGAGCTTTCCTGGACCAAGAAATACGCCAATCCGAACGAGCTTCTCGCGATAGGCGATAAGATAGAAGTCCAGGTATTGGAAGTGGACAAGAATAATAAGAAGATATCCTTAGGCTTAAAACAACTTGAGGCCAACCCGTGGATCGGCGTAGAAGAGAAGTATCCGGTAGGGACGAAGGTCAAAGGCAAGATACGCAACCTGACCGACTACGGAGCATTCGTCGAGCTCGAGGACGGTATAGACGGGCTCATACACGTTTCGGATATTTCATGGACGAAACGTATAGGCCATCCCAAGGATGTGTTCAAAAAAGGCGAGAAGGTGGAAGCTGTCGTCCTGGCTGCGGATGCCAATAACAGGCGCATATCGCTCGGGGTGAAACAGCTCACTCCCGATCCGTGGGATGATATCGCCGTCAAGTATGTTGCCGATACGACCAGGGATGGCAAGATCACGAAGGTGGCAAATTTCGGCCTGTTCGTGGAAATAGACAAAGACTTGGAAGGGCTCGTTCATATCTCTGAGATACCGCTTGGAGAAGGTGAAAAGCTCGAAGAGAAGTTCAAGGCGGGAGACGACCTGAAAGTGAAGATATTGAAGGTCGATTCGATCCAGCACAAGATCGCTCTTAGCATTAAAATATAGAGCGGCAGTTAATTAAACAGGGACAGATATCTATTTTTAAAATAGGTGTCTGTCCCTTTTTTTACTTTCTGTCGAAATAAGGGTTCTTCCCGGTCGCGCTTAACGGGATACCGAGAGCCTGGTTCACGCCTATACCGAAGAGTTTAAGGTCGAGCGCGGCGCGTCCGATAGAATACATTACCCTATTGTCGATATGGAATTGGCCGGCGATGGAAATGGCCGAAGCCACCGCGATGCCCAGGTCTATAGAATTGTACGCGCATACGCCTTTCGACTTTTTAAGCGCATCGCACGTAGGATATCCGCAGTAACCGCAATTTAGCCCGCTGGGATTAGACGCGGCCCCTACGGCAACTATGGCAAAAGAAGCGGCTATGGAATTTGCGTCGCGCTCGAAACTCGGCCTCGTCTCTTTCTTTGCTATCTCCAGCATCTTTGCGATGAGCCGCTTTTTAGTGTCCTCGTCGTCTATTACGATGATCTCGATATTGTCGGTGCCTCTGGTCTTGGGCGCTGTCCTGGCCGCCGCGGCCATGTGGTTTGCCGTCATCAAGACCGCTTCTTTTTCGAGTTCAGCAGAATTTTTCATAATGGCTCCTTCCGGAATTTTCAATTGCGAATAATCATATTAGCTAGTATAATAAATTTATATGAGAAAAGCCGTTTTGTCCACATTTATATTGGTTTTCTTATTGGTTTGCGCTAACTGTGAGGCCGGGCTGGGAGAGCTGCGAAAAATAGCCGCTGCCCAGGCGGACGCCCAGAGGGAATACAAGGAAGAGACTAAAGCATTCGAACGTGTCAAGAACGCTATCGATAGCGGTTATATAAAGAAAGGCCAAACCAAAAAAGAGATAAAAGACCGTTATGGTGAGCCCGTTGTAAATACCAGGGAAACCGAGACGCGCAGGGATAAATGGATATACAAGCCTGCCTCATCGTCATTCTTCTCAGGGGTAAAGATATACCTCTATTTTGACAGGGATGACAAGCTGGACGAGATAAAGGTAGTGGAGTGATAATGGAAAAGAGTATAGATAAACAATTAGGCCTTATAAGCCGCGGCTCTGTCGAAGTGATACAGCTTGATGAGCTTAAGAAGAAGCTTGAGCGCGCGATAAAAGAGAATAAGCCGTTAGTGATAAAGGCGGGATTCGATCCCACCGCACCGGACATCCATTTGGGCCACACCGTATTATTAAGGAAGCTTAAGCATTTCCAGCAGCTCGGGCATAAGGTCATCTTTTTGATAGGTGACGCGACAGCCCTGGTCGGGGACCCGTCCGGCCAGTCGCTTACGCGCAAGACCCTTACCTGGGACGAGGTGGAAAAGAACGCGAAGACTTACGAAAAGCAGGTCTCGAAGATACTCGATACGCATAGCGCCTCTTCATTCGAACGCAAACATAACAGCGCGTGGTTCTCCGCCAAGAGTTTTGGTTTCGACCAATTTGTTGAGCTTGCCCAAAAATATACCGTGGCTCGCCTGCTCGAGAGAGACGATTTCGAAAAGCGGTTGAACGAGAACAAGCCGATAAGTTTCCTCGAACTTTTTTATCCGCTGATGCAGGGCTACGATTCCGTGATGCTGAAGTCCGACGTCGAGATAGGCGGCTCCGACCAGAAATTCAATATGCTCGTCGGCCGCGACCTGCAGCAAGCCTATAGCCAGGAGGCCCAGGTTGTTCTCACTATGCCGATCCTCGAAGGTCTCGACGGTATAAATAAGATGTCGAAGTCGCTGGGTAACTACATCGGCATAAACGAACCGGCTAAAGATATGTTCGGCAAGGTTATGTCCATTTCGGACGAGCTTATGTATAAATATTACGAGCTCCTGACGGATGAGGATGTGGCGGCGATAAAGGCCGACGTGCAATCCGGCGCGCTCCACCCGAAAACTGCGAAGGTGAACCTCGCGAAGATGATCGTTACGCAATACCATTCAAAGGCCGAAGCCGATAAACAGGCCGAGGAATTTGACCGCGCGTTCAAGGACAAAGGCTTTCCGCAGGATATTCCCCTGCAGGAAATAGCCGATGCAAATAACGGCAGCATCCTGTCTGTTCTTGCGGAGGGATTGAAGATTCTTTCCAGCAGAGGAGAGGCAAAGCGCAAGATACAGGAAGGCGCCGTAGAGGTTAACGGTTCTAAGGTAAGCGACATCAATTTCCGCTTCGAAACAGGCAAGGAATACCGGGTCCGCGTAGGTAAAAAATTCGCCCGCCTCATACTGAAAAAAAGTTAAAATAGTTGTTGACAAAATCCCGCAATATGATATATTACAATACACTAAGATTCTGGTTGCAGCTTTAGTCGAGCTGGGAAACAGCATCTTAAATAAGGAGAAGGTATTGATCACTTCACCTTGACAATTTCGGAATAAATAAACTTACTAGAGGATGTAATTACAGGCGTCGTCTCGACGCCTTTTTTGTCTTTACGATCCGTCCCCTGGACGGATTTTTTTGTCTGTTCTTTCTTAACGAGTTTTGAACCGACCAAGCCCCTACAAATTTAGGTTTGTGGGAATAGGCCAGGACGTAAATTCTTTAAGATATTACAATTGGAGAGTTTGATCCTGGCTCAGAGTGAACGCTGGCGGCGTGGATTAGGCATGCAAGTCGAACGATCCCGCAAGGGATAGTGGCAAAAGGGTGAGTAACACATGAGCAATTTACCCTTAAGTGGGGAACAACCTTGGGAAACCGAGGCTAAAACCGCATAAGACCACGATCGGGCATCCGATTGTGATCAAAGAGGGGGACCGCAAGGCCTCTCGCTTAGGGATGAGCTCGTGTCCTATCAGCTTGTTGGTGAGGTAACGGCCCACCAAGGCTTTTGACGGGTAGCTGGTCTGAGAGGATGGTCAGCCACATTGGGACTGAGACACTGCCCAGACTCCTACGGGAGGCTGCAGTCGAGGATCTTTTGCAATGCCCGCAAGGGTGACAATGCGACGCCGCGTGTGTGATGAAGGTCTTCGGATTGTAAAACACTGTCGACCGGGATGAATCTCTGGAGGTTGAATAAACCTGCAGGGTGACAGTACCGGTAGAGGAAGCCACGGCTAACTCCGTGCCAGCAGCCGCGGTAATACGGAGGTGGCAGGCGTTACTCGGATTGATTGGGTGTAAAGGGTGTGTAGGTGGCCGATTATGTCGAATGTGAAATCCCTTGGCTTAACCAAGGAACTGCATTCGAAACTGATCGGCTTGAGCGTCAGAGAGGAAAATGGAATTCACGGTGTAACAGTGAAATGTGTAGATATCGTGAGGAACACCAGTGGCGAAGGCGATTTTCTGGCTGACTGCTGACACTGAAACACGAGAGCTAGGGGAGCAAACAGGATTAGATACCCTGGTAGTCCTAGCCGTAAACGATGT
>JAQUSB010000056.1 GCA_028715345.1 Candidatus Omnitrophota bacterium
CTGATCACGCGTTTATCCATGACCATATCTATCCGGTATGAACCTGACGGCAGGGTCTTTCCTTCCGGCATGGTCAAAAGCACGCTGCCGGACCCTTCTCTGCGCGGAAGCGTGAACGTGTGGTTTATTATGCTTATATTTTGCGATATGTATCGCCACTTGGCAACTATCTGCGTATTTGCTTCTGCGTTGTGCCAGCTGAACCAGCAATATACCTTCTGAGTGCCGCTGGGGAAGGTATCCGTCGCGCCGACCGGCATATAGTCTTCGCTCAGAGAGGGGGCCGTCTTCATCTCGGTTATCTTGACCTTGCCCAAAGATAAAAGCTGGCACCCGGGCATCGCTAAAAATATCAGTAATATTGCCGAAAGCAGGAGCAGGCTGGTTTTTTTTATACGCATCATCGGGTCCTTTCCTTAAAAATTTAAAAATATCAAGTCCAGTAGAATTTTTTCCTCTGCCATATCGATACATATATTTTTTTGCCCAGATACGGGAACAGAGCGGTGCAGAAAGGGAACGCGAAATAATCCCATGTGTAACCGTATATGAGCAATATGTAGCTTACCACAAAGAATACGATCATTTCCGTTATTATCAATGCAGCGGCTATCTTTGGGCTGAATGACAGGATCAATATTACCGATAAGAGCACTCCTAACAGCGTTACCGATTGGTTTATCCTGGCCGGAATGCCATGTATGAACGAACGCGCGTAGAGGGTGAGGAGAGAATTCGCGTTAAGCGTAGTGCCGGGCATCCAGCCTATGGGCGTATTATGTATATCCCCCAATAGAGGCGTAATGAATCCTATCAGGACCATCTTGTCTTTGACCAAAGCCGGGTTAAAATCGCCCTTGTAAACATCGTATAAGGACAGGCGCGTAAAATCCCCGGTATGCGCGCGGAAATTTATCATGAACGATTTATTATAAGAGTCCACCGGTATAAGCCATTTTTCCGACCTGGCGTTGGACAATACGATATAGCGGTCGCTGCCTTTTACCGGAGCTGGGATAAGGCCTTCGGTAGCTTTCAATATGGCCAGCTCCCAGGAAAGGAAGCCCCTGGGCGGTATCTCGTCCGATATCAGATATGTAAGGTTCCTTCTTATCGCTCCGTCCATATCCTGGAGTTTTGTGACGACCCCAGAAGGGACTATGCCGCTAAGTCTGGACGTGGAGTGTATATTAAGGGAGCCGTTCTCGTCGATAGTGCATGCCAGTATCACTTTATCATTGCCGGCCATGGCCTCTTCGAGCTTTTTATCCTCGGCCTCTTCCGATCTTCTGAGGAATACAAAATCGAAAGCTATTATCTTGGCCTGCGCCTTAGTAAGATTTTTTATCACATTAGCGAATATCGACCGCGGATACGGCCACCTGTAAGGCATTTTACTTACGGTATCATTGTCTATGCCTACTATCGTTATATCCTTGGCCTGGGCGGGGGCTTTTCGTATGGCATATTCGATCTTGTTTAAAACGTCATATATCTTGAGATGTATGAATTTTGCCGGAGGGAGAGAGCCTTCCGACAGGAAGAATACGACGGTCAGCATAACGGCGATCACCGATATCTGCGTATATTTTATATACTTTTTCTGCGGAATAGCCATTTGGTTTTAAGTTTACACGATATAAGATGTTTGCGCAAGGGTTTTCTATTGCAAATGCTATAATATTTACTTATAATAATGGCAAAAAGATGAAAAAAAACCGCATAAGGGACCTTTCCAGGTTTGAACTTGAGGCCGCGCTTAAAGAAGAAGGCGTTGAACCTTACAGGTCAAAGCAGGTATTCAGATGGCTTTACAAGGCGCAAGCCTCGTCCTTTGACGCAATGACCGACCTGCCGGCGTCTCTGCGCGCGCTGTTAAACTCAAAATTCTATATTTCGGATCCGGCCGTTCTCGACTTAAGGCGTTCATTGTCGGACGGGACGACTAAATATCTGTTCAAATTGGAGGACGGGAATACCGTTGAAGCCGTTCTATTGCCGGAGAAAGAGCGAAATACCATTTGCCTGTCGTCGCAGGTAGGCTGTAAGTTCGCGTGCGTTTTCTGCGCGAGCGCCCCGTTCGGTTTTGTGAGGAACCTTTCCCAGGGTGAGATACTCGAAGAAGCGATATCCATAAAGAACGCGAATCCCGCCGCCAATATAACGAATGTCGTTTTTATGGGGATAGGGGAGCCCATGGATAATTACGACAACGTGATGAGGGCCATACGCGTATTTAACGACAAGGACGCTTTTAATATAGGCGCAAGAAAGATCACCATCTCGACGTGCGGTGTAGTGCCCGGTATGGTAAAATTGATCAAAGAGGGCCTGCAGATAGAGCTGTCGGTCTCTCTTCACTCGGCAAACGATGCCGTGCGATCGAAGCTTCTTCCGGTAAATAAGCGTTACCCTCTAAAAGACCTGATGCAGGCGTGCAGGGATTATATACGCGCCACCAAAAGGATAATAACTTTCGAGTATGTATTGATAAAAGGCGTAAATAGCTCGAAAGATGACGCGCTCTCTCTTGTCAGGCTTTTGAAAGGCATGCAATGCAAAGTGAACGCCATATCGTACAATAAAATCCCAGGCAGCCCTTACGAGGGGCCGTCCGGGGCCGAAATAAAGATATTCATGAATGCGTTGAAAAGCGGCGGTATTAACGCTACGCACCGCAAACCCAAAGGCGAAGATATAGATGCCGGCTGCGGCCAGCTCAGGATATCGAGGATGAAATGAGAAATACCGACAAGATAAAAAGAGCGGTGGCCTTCTATTTTTCGGTGCTGTTATTCTTCACCGTACTTCCCATACTGCTTTCCTATTCGCTCGGATATCGCATCGACTACAGAAATTTCAAAGTATCCAAGACGGGGATAATATTTTTGAACAGCAACCCCGCGGGCGCTTCCATATACGTTGACGGGAAACTCCGTTCTAACCTGACCCCGGCGCAGGTAGAGGACCTGGATCCCGGGTCTTATAAAATAAAAGTGATGAAAGAAGGGTTTTATCCGTGGGAAGAAGAGCTGACCGTGAGGCCTAACATGGTCACGAAAGCCGAGAGCATAATACTATTCCCGGTAATGCAGGAAATGAATAAGCTGAATAACCGGCCGAGCGAAGATTTTGCGGTATCCGACAGGGGATACGTTTATTATTTTTCGGACTCCGGGTTATACCGTTCGGACGCCGACGGGTTCGACCTCAAAAGGCTGTCGTCTCATTCGAAGTGGCCTAAAAAGATAAAAAAGAAAAGGTTTTCGCCCGACGGAGATAAGCTGCTCTGTTTTAACGAGCGCGATATAATGGTGATATATTGGAATCTCGACAAAGGCGAAGCCGCGAACGGGGATGGCGCGCGCGTCGAGAGCGTTTTGACCGCCGAAGAACCGATAGTGGATGTGTTCTGGTACTCCGGATCGGGATATATAATAGTCGTCACCGAAAAATACATAAACGTAGTCGAATTACGCGGGGGTACGAGGCGCAATATAGCCACTTTATACAAATTCGAATCCCCGCCCCGCTCGGTCTCTTATGATCTGAACAACGGTTCCCTTTATTTTATGGACAGGGGGAAGGGTAATTTTTCGAAAGACGGTAATTACCTTTACAGGTTGGACTTAAGGCAGAAATTTTTCGATTACCTGATGCAGCTTCTGGTAAAACGAGATGCGGAAAACACCCATGAAAAAAGATAAATTTTACAAGCGCCTTTTTGAAATAATCCCGGGAGCTCTCACAT
>JAQUSB010000011.1 GCA_028715345.1 Candidatus Omnitrophota bacterium
TGCGAAGATGTTCACCAACGTGAAGGGTTCGTACACAAGGACTAAGAGGGAGAAGGAGGGCGATAAGGATGTCGAATACGCGGAATTCGAGATCACGTACCCGCACGAAAGGCGTTAAAGGGATGTGGGTATGAATATATTGAATATATTTGCCGGCATGGGTAAGAAAGAGAAGCTAGGGCTTGCGGTCGCCGTTTTGATAGGATCGCTGGCATTTTTCGACAGGCTCGTATTGATGCCTATAAGCGCCGGTTTCAGAAAAATAAATTCGGAGATAAAATTAAGCGAGCGTCAGCTGGCACAATCTATCGTAAACGTTAACAATAAAGAAGCCATAGCGAAAGAGTATCAGAAATACCTGCCGTATGTGAAGTTGGATTATACCGAGGGCGAGGAGACTGCGAAACTATTGGAAGCCGTCGAAAGTATGGGGCGCAGCGCCGGCATTTCGATCACGAACGTCAAGCCTCAGCCCCCAAAAGACTCCGAAATATACAGGTATTACATGATAGAAATAGAAGCGGAAGGGAAAATGGATGCTTTAATGAACTTCCTGTATCTTCTCGGTTCCTCTAAGGAGCTTTTCAGAGCGAGCAGGATACAGATAACGGCAAAGGATAAAGAGGCATCGATAGCAAAGGCGTCCATCCTTATTACAAAGGTGGTGGTGATGTGAGTACGAAGAAAGTTCTTATGATAGACGATGAAAAGGAGTTTTGCGACCTCGTCAAACTTTATCTGGAGAGAAAAGGGGTGTTCGAGGTCGAGACGCTGACAGATTCGCGGGAAGCGATGCGCGTAGCGAAAGCTTTTCAGCCCGACGTCATCATCACCGACCTGCGCATGCCTCACATAGGCGGGTTCGAGCTTATGGAGCTTTTGAATAATGACGCCGATACGCAAAACATACCCGTTATAGTGAGTTCGGCCTTAGCAGACAAAGCGGACATAAAAAAGGCATATTATCTTGGCGCTAACGGGTATGTGGTAAAGCCTGTAGAGCTCAGTGCGCTTGAGACCGAGATCAACAGGGTGCTTGGCGAATAGCCAGCCTATATATCTTCTATTGACGGATGGGTGCACCTGTACGGGACTGCTATGCCATTTTTTATCGAGGAAAAGGGTATTGTTTTTTACCGGGAAATGCTCAATATATTTAAAGCATAGCGTGGCACGCTAAAATATGCCTATTTATAAGCTCTATACCATAGGCCACTCGGATAGGCCGCTTGAACAGTTTATAGGCCTGCTTAAAGCGCACACAATTAAGCAGGTGGTGGACGTGCGTACTATACCCAGATCCCGTCATAATCCCCAATTCAATAAGGCAGATCTATCTAAGCGTTTAAGAAATAGAGGTATAGGCTACAGGCACATGAAGCAGCTGGGAGGGCTGCGTCACGCAAAAGCAGATTCACGGAATCTTGGATGGGAGAATATTTCTTTTCGGGGATTTGCCGATTATATGGAAACGGTTGAATTTGCAAAAGCAATTAACAAATTAAAAACGATAGCGCGGAAAAAACGAACTGCGATCATGTGCGCTGAAGCAGTGCCCTGGAGATGCCATCGTTCGTTGATCGCGGACGCACTTACTAAATACCGCTGGAAAGTTTTTCACATCACGAGTAATAAAAGCGCTAGAATTCATAAGGTAACGCCATTTCTACGGCTATTTAAAGGAAGAATTACATATCCGTCGCAGCAATAATTTTTTATAGGGAAGCAAATTAATCGGTAGTTAATCTTGACAAAAGCAAGATAATGTGCTATATTATATATAGCCGATAAAGGTAAACCACGAGAAATCGTGGGGCACAAAGCCACAAGCCTTCGTCAGCCTGAAGTCAGGTTGGAAAGGTAGTTGGGTTGCCGAAGCACGGCGACGGAAATACAAAAGAGGAGAACAAGGGTCGCCGGTATCTTTATCGGCTTTTATTTTAATAAAATATGCCCTTTCCGAAAGTAGTCGGGAAAGGGATTTTTTATTTCCGAAAGGTTTTTCATCGGTTCTCATTTTTCGTTTTATGTAGTATACTATTATAAACGTGAAACTAATAACTTTATCCAGGGGCTGTTTCAAAAAGAGAATTAAAAATGCTTAAACCATATAACATAATAGAAGGCAGGTTGTCGGAAGCGAAGAACGGAAGCGGTGCGGTCCATGTTTATATAAAGCCCGATGAGCGCGAGACCGGCTATCTTATTAACGAGCTAAAAATAGACGAGCATACCTATAATTCAGCGCTGGATCCGGATGAACTTGGCCGGCTGGAATTCGAACCCAATCATATAGCGGCCATCATTAAATGTCCGAAGAAGTACACGGCCGCGGATAATTTTCTGTTCAAAGTATCTTCTTTAGGGCTGTTCTTATTTTCAGACAAAATCATTATCGTATCGAACGAAGATAATGACCTTCTTGACAGCAGGATATTCCAAAAATTAAATTCCGTTTCGGATGTATTTTTAAAGACGGTATTCCGCTGTGTCCAGCACTTCGAAGAACATATTGGGATAATACATAAAGTGTCCAACGAACTTGAAATGGAGATCAATCAGGCCCTGACCAATAAAGATCTGCTTTATATGTTCAGCCTCGAAAAAAGCCTCGTATATTATCTTAAAGCCGTAAGTTCCAATTCGCGCGTTATTGAAAGAATAAAAGCGAATTCAGCGAAGATGTCGATATCGCAAGAGCAAAATGAATTTTTGGAAGACATGATTATAGAAGCGACGCAATGCAACGAAGAGGCCAATATATATTTACAGGTGATATCCAACTTGATGGATGCCTGGGTCTCTATGGTAAGCAACAATCTGAATTTTCGCATAAAAACCCTCACGATCCTGTCCATTTGCATAATGCTGCCGACATTTATCGTCAGCCTGTTTTCCATGAACGTAAAACTGCCTATTCCTCAGCATGAGAGCATCGTGTCGTTCTGGTTTATCTCCGCGTTAGCGGCCTTGTCGGTTATGGTGATCGCCATATTTTGGTGGCGCAAAAAATGGTAAATATACCGGAGTGAAAAAGAGGTAAGATCAAGGCATGAGGATTTTGTTGGTCGAAGACGAAAAAAGAATGGCGGATTTTGTCACCAAAGGGCTAAAAGAAGAGCGCTATGTCATCGACGTAGCTTATAAAGGCGAAGACGCGATTTTTTTAGTCGATATCAACGCGTATGATCTGATAATACTGGATCTTATGCTGCCGGATACGAACGGGCTTGCTATATGTAAACATATACGAAATAAAAAAATGGATACTCCGATATTAATTATAACGGCTAAAGACAGCGTGCGCGATAAAGTGAAGGGTTTGGATTTTGGCGCGGATGATTATCTCACCAAGCCTTTTTCGTTCGATGAGTTTTTAGCGCGGGTAAGGGCGCTTCTTCGGAGGAAACGGGCCGATAAGATGTCCATATTCCGGGTTGCCGATCTGGAATTGAATCAACTTACCCATAAGGTTAAACGCGCTGACAGGGAGATCGATCTTACGAGCAAGGAATACGCCCTCCTGGAATACCTCATTATGAACGCTAACGAAGTCGTTACGAGAACGATGATTTCCGAGCATGTATGGAACGAAGAATTCGACAGCCTTTCCAATATAATAGATGTATTCGTAAATCATTTAAGGAATAAGATCGATAAAGATTCCGACAAACCGCTTATTCATACCATACACGGGACAGGGTATATTCTGAAAGAATAGATATGAGAATATTTAAATTTAAGACGGATCTTGTTTATATAGCCATCCTGAGTATTTTCTTATTCGTTTACAGCTGTTTTATTTACGCGCTTACGAGCCATAATATTAACGAAGCCATTAATAATATAGCCAAAGGCCATATATTGGCAAAACTTTTTATTCCCGTCTTAATAGCCGCTGCGCTTTTATATTTAGTATGGAAGGCAATCGTAAGGCACATAATGAAACCGGTTAAAAAGATCGCGAAAATCGCCGAAAAGATTACGCATGAAGATTTGAGCGCGCGAGTCGATATCAAAAATCCAAACAAAGAAACCAAATATTTAATATCCGCTTTCAATGATATGATATCGCGGCTGGAAAGCTCTTTCAGATATATCGTGGAGTCTAATTCTTATATAGCACACGAATTAAAAACACCCATTGCCATCATAAGAGGGGAAGCGGAGATAGCGTTAAAAAAGGAACGCGATAACGAAGAATATAAAAAGGTAATAAGCATTGCCTTGGATGAATCGAAGAAGATGCTTAAGACCATAGAAGACCTGCTTCTTCTCACAAAAATGACATACCGGCCGGAATTCCTGAATTTCGAAAACATCGATTTAAATCAATTCCTTAATGATATTTACGAGCAGAGTAAGATTCTTACCGTAGAAAAAAATATAAGCGTAGATATCAATGCCCCTGAGATATCGGAGCGAGTCAAGGCAGATGGATTGAGCCTGAGACGATTATTTTTTAATATCATCGATAATGCCATTAAATTTACGCCCCAGAACGGCCGGATAAAAATAGATATTAAATATCAGAAGAAGAAAGCCGTCGTCTCAATTTCGGATACCGGGATGGGTATAGCGGAAGAAGACATACCGAAGTTATTCGATAAATTTTTTCGGGCAAATAAAGAAAAGAATCGGTACGCTCCGGGCTCCGGTCTTGGGCTGCCGATCGCCCAGTCGATAGCGGAGCTGCATAAAGCTAAAATTATAGTTAAAAGTACGCTTGGTAAAGGATCGACATTTATCCTGGAGCTCCCGACCTTGCCGCATTAACATCTTTCAAAAAATTTCCTCATAAAATTTCCGGCCGCACTCGGTTTGGCCGCTTATTAAAAAAATTAATATATTGTTAATAATTTGTTAATGGGCATTTTGATATACTTTTTTTGTATATGATTATCGACCCAAGGACATTAATTATGAAAAGAATACTTATCATCGAAGACGAAGATCGCGTGCGTAAAATATACGCCCAGTTGCTTACAGACGAAGGCTTCGAAGTAATTGAAAGCGCCGATGCATCCGAAGCGTACGACGTATTGAATAAAGGCGGTATAGACCTGGTGCTGCTCGATATAAAAATGCCGGTTGTATTCGGAAGCATTTTGTACGAGATCATGCAGTCATTCCACAATAAAGTGAAAGTCATAGTAGCGAGCGTATATCCGCTTGACGAACAAAAACGCATCGTTAAGGGCGCCGTAGATTATCACGACAAATCACACGGTACGCAGCTATTGCTTGAAAAAGTAAGAAAAGCGCTTGCGGAATAAAACAAAAGGAGGACGCAATTTTGGAATTCAATAATAAGGTTTTGATTATAGGTTACGGCGCGGTATCGAAATGCACCTTACCTATATTATTGAAGCACATCAAAATCCCGCATCACAATATTACGATAATGGATTTTGTCGATCATCGCGAACAATTAAAGCAGTGGCTGGAAAAGGGAGTAACGTTCTGCCAGGAAAGGATTACCCCGATAAACATGGCGCAGGAGCTGGGCAAACACGTGTCTTCGGGCGGGCTTATCATAGATCTCGCCTGGAACATAGGTTGCGAAGATATCCTTGGCTGGTGCTCTGAAAATAAAGTTCTATATGTTAATGCCTCCGTAGAGGAATGGGATCCGTATGCCGGAATACATAATAAGACGCCTCTTCAAAAATCGCTATATTACAGGCATATGCAGCTGCGCAACGTAATCGCTAAATGGAGTAATTCGACAACCGCTGTAGTGGATCACGGGGCCAATCCGGGACTCATCTCTCATTTCACGAAAAAAGGTATTTTAGATATTGCCGAAGCATCGATAAGAGATAACACTACACCCAGGAGCGAAGCAAATATTTTGGAGCGGCATCTGAGCAAAAAAGATTTCGCGCATCTGGCGATGGATCTCGGCATAAAGGTAATACATATAAGCGAGAGGGACACCCAGGTTACTAATGTGCCGAAAAAATTAAACGAATTCGTCGGAACCTGGAGTATTGAGGGATTGAGGGAAGAAGGGATATCTCCTGCCGAGATGGGATGGGGTACGCATGAGAAGAAGTTGCCTGATCTGGCCAATGTGCCGGATTACGGCCCGAAAAACCAGATATTCCTTTCACAGATGGGTATGAATACGTGGGTAAGGTCATGGGTGCCCCATCACGAAATTATAGGCATGGCCATAAGGCACGGTGAGGCATTTACCATATCTGACAGGCTTACGGTGACGGAAGGCGGCAAAGCCGTCTATAGGCCCACAGTTCACTATGCCTATATGCCGTCTTGCGAGACATTATCTTCTTTATATGAGCTTCGATGCCGTAATTACGAGCTCCAGCCGAAGCAGAGAATCATGGGAGACGATATTGTCGAGGGGGAAGACATACTTGGCGCTCTCCTTATGGGGCATAAATATAGCTCATGGTGGATAGGAAGTATTTTAGGCATAGACCAGGCGAGGAAGCTGGTCCCGCATCAAAACGCCACTACTATACAGGTAGCTATAGGCGTAGTGTCGGCTGTCATGTGGATGATAAAAAATCCCAGCAAAGGTGTCTGCGTTCCGGAAGATCTTCCTTATGATTACGTACTCAAAATAGCCGAGCCGTACCTCGGAAAATTCATATCGGAGCCGTCCGACTGGACACCGTTTAAGAATTACCAGATATTTTTTAAGGAGAACCCGGCGGCGCATCTTGATAAAGAGAATCCATGGTGCTTCCAAAACTTTCTATTTAAGGATTAGAAAATAATGGGAGGTATTTTATGAGCGGTATAAAAAGATTCATACGTGATAATTACCTTCACTTCAATGCCGCGTCGTTAAAAGACGCGTCCGAAGCATATGTAAAATTCATCAATAAGGGCGGGAAGATGCTTGTCGCTATGGCCGGCGCTATGAGCACTGCCGAACTTGGCATTACGCTGGCGGAAATGATAAGGAAAGGCAAGGTTCACGCTATTTGCTGCACCGGCGCCAACCTGGAAGAAGATATTTTTAATCTCATCGCGCACAAATATTACAGGAGGGTCCCGAATTATAGGAACCTGTCCGATAAAGAGGAATTATTCATCTTAAAGAGCGGCTATAACCGCGTCACGGATACGTGCATACCCGAAGAGAAGGCCATGCGTTTTATCGAACGTAAGATCATCATTTTATGGCAACGTGCGGAAAGAGAAGGTAAGCGATATTTTCCTTATGAATATATTTACAAGCTGATACGGGAAGGGCAGATAAAAAAACGATACCAGATCGACCCCGAAAAGTCATGGGTTATCGCCGCGTGCAAAAAAAATCTCCCGATCTTTACGCCCGGCTGGGAAGACTCGACGCTTGGGAATGTTTTTGCGGCACAGATCATTAAAAAATCGATACGTAATGTCACCACCGTAAAAACAGGCGTAGAGCAAATGGCCTCGCTTATCGAATGGTATTTAAAAAATTCAAAGGATAAACCGATAGGATTTTTCCAGATAGGCGGCGGGATCGCGGGCGATTTTTCCATATGCACGGTCCCCCTGATAAATTTTGATTTGAATAAGAAGTGCAGATTATGGGGATATTTTTGCCAGATATCCGACAGCATAACGTCGTTTGGATCATATAGCGGCGCTGTCCCGAATGAGAAGATCACATGGGGCAAACTCGGAATTGATACCCCAAGGTTTGTAATCGAATCGGACGCGACAATCGTGGCGCCGCTTATGTTTGCCTACATATTGAATAAATAAAATGCAGGGAAGTATATGAGCGAAAAACTCAAAGAAATATCCATAATTCTCGATGTGTGGGATGATATTTTTTCCGACTTTGACCCCAGACCGCTTGACGAGAGGGCCCTGTCGGAAGATTTTATAACCGAACTTAAAAAGAGATACAGGGAAACGGCAAGGGGGAGCCTCTTGATATCTTTTTTCGTGCCGAAAGCATTGAAAGACGAAAGGTCGGAGCAGATGGTTGTCCAGAGGCTTAAGCAATATTTTAAATACAGGGCATTGCAGGTAGGGCGGGAAATATATGGCATGAGAAAAAAGGGTGTGATCTTTATTTTGGTAGGCATATGCTTTTTAAGTTCGATTACGCTGATGGCCTACTATAACATTACTTCGGAGCTTATCATTAAGACGCTCGAAATATTATTCGTGCCTCTTGGCTGGTTCGGTATCTGGGAAGGTTTTTCCAAAATAGTTAACGCGTCCCCGGCATTTTCGCAGGAAGAGACGCTTTTTCGCAAGCTTTCCACCGCGAAGTATCAGTTTAATTACGAAGCATAGAAAGCAAGATGTTGGTTATAAAACACATAGAAAAATAGCAAATGCAGTCAAGCTTGCTGCTTAAATAGGGAAAAGTAATCATGTCGGAGCGAACACTATATATAACCGCCGTTGATAAGGAACGTCTGCATGAATTAATAATATCGACGAGGGAAAACGCCGCTGAGAGCGAGGTCCATTTAAAAGATCTTGAGGCCGAATTAGAGAAAGCAATTATAGTTTCGTCCAAAGACATCCCCCGCGATGTTATTACTATGGATTCGCAGGTTTGTGTTAAAGATCTGGATACGCAGGAAGAAAATGTGTATACATTGGTTTTTCCGAGCCATTCCGATATAGAACGAAATAGAATATCGGTCCTATCACCCATAGGTGTAGCCTTGCTCGGATATAGGGCAGGCGATGTTATTGAATGGAAGGTCCCCGCGGGCATCAGAAAACTAAAGATCAAGAAAATCTTATATCAACCCGAGGCGATAGAAAAAGGCGGAAACAATAACGCAGGCAAAAAATGAAAATGGGGAATAAATTAGTGTTTAAAATGAATCTTTTAAATGAGTTGGAATTTTTTAAATTCCGAATCGAGAAAATAGAAGGTAATTTCGCTAAAAAAGCCACCGCAGAAAGATGCAACCAATTAATAAGAGAGGCCAAACTTCTGTTGGGTGATAAAGTAGAGCATGTAAAAGAGATAGATGCAAACGAACTGACAAAAGATATGGAACTAGGCGTGGATAAGGCAGAAATGAGTGAAAAGATTTCCCAGTTGATAAATTCAGTAAACGATGAATTAAACGCTGAATTAAGGAGGTGATTTAAATGGTAAGAAAAAATGCTTCAAAAGGACCGCAGAGGTCGGAGAAGACCGTGGAATCGATCAGAAAGAAAGCCTATGAAATTTACGAGAAGAACGGCAGGGTGCCGGGCCGGGATTTGAATAATTGGCTGGAGGCCGAGACTATAATATTAAAAATCACGAGATAGGATTAAATATGAATGAAAACCAAGCCTTAAAACCTATTTTTTATCGTTTATCCGATAAGAAATTCGGCGACATCGATGAGGATTATTCTAATTTCAAAAAATCCAAAGTCGTTGTAGTCCAAATTCCTTATGAAAAGACGACCACGTACATTAAAGGCACAAAAAACGGTCCTGCGGCCATAATAGATGCCTCCGGAAATATGGAGCTATTTGACGACGAGTTAAACCAGGAGATCTATAAGATCGGCATCCATACCGTAGAGATCCCGGGCATATCCGATGCAGGGCCGGAAGATATGGTAAAAAAGGTCCGTGATACCGCAGATGAACTTTTAAGGCTTGGTAAATTTCCCGTATTTCTCGGAGGAGAACATTCCGTATCTATAGGCGCAGTAGCCGCTATGAAAAAGAATTATCCCGATATGTCGGTTTTGCAGCTGGACGCTCATTATGATTTAAGGGATGAATATTTAGGATCTAAATATAATCATGCGTGTGCCGCAAGGCGCATATCCGAAATGTGCCCTCTGGTGCAAGCCGGCGTAAGAAGCCTATCGAAAGAAGAAAAAGATTTTTTAAATACCAAGGCCAACGGGAATATCAAGACCGTAAATGTTTATGACATTTTGGAGAAACCGCTCTGGAAAGACTATGCCATTAACGGTTTATCCGAAAATGTGTATATAACGATCGATCTGGATGTTTTCGATCCGTCTATAATGCCCGCAGTCGGTACGCCGGAGCCCGGCGGTATTGGATGGTACGAAATAACGGATTTCTTAAAGGAAATAGCAAAAGATAAAAAGATAATAGGATTTGACGTTGTAGAGCTTTGCCCGATGGAAAATCAGATAATGTCGAATTTCCTGGCGGCCAAGCTTATATATAGATTACTGGGGTATATTTATATGTCGAACAATAAAAAATAATCCATGAGGAAATAAGAAATGATACTTGTTCCCAGAAAAAACCTCCTTGTTCCCAAAAAGATGTTCTTTACAAAAGGCGTAGGTACGCATAATGCGGAACTCAGGAGCTTTGAGTTGGCGTTAAGGGATGCCGGCATAGAAAGATGCAATCTTGTACACGTTTCAAGTATTTTGCCCCCTGAATGCAAGATAATATCCAAAACCGAAGGGTTGAAAGAGCTTGTCGCGGGGATGATAACCTTTACCGTTATGGCCAGAGCTTGTTCCAATGAGCCGCACCGTTTAATAGCGGCCAGCGTAGGCTGCGCGGTACCGGCGGATTCAAACACATATGGCTATTTAAGCGAGCACCACGCTTTCGGCGAAAACGAACATGTTGCCGGTGATTTTGCGGAAGACCTGGCCGTTGAGATGCTGGCGTCCACTCTCGGCGTAGAATACGATGAAGACAAATCATGGGACGAAAATAAAGAAATATACCAGTTAAAGGACAAAATAATCAGCACCTCAAATATTACGCAATCCGCAATAGTGGATACGGAAGGCAATCATTCCACCGTAGTAGCCGCCGCCGTATTTCTGTTTTAAAAACGAAGAGGTAGATCCCGGGCTATAAAAAAGCAAGACCTTCTTAGGCCGCCGGCCTTTGAAGGTTTTTTGTTTATATCGACTTTTATTGAAATATGGCAACTCATAGGATATAATATTCATATTAATATATGACTGAAACAGATACCATGCCGCAGGAAAATGCACTCCATAAAGTAAGCTTGAATTCTCAGGACACGGAACATTCCCATAAAGATCCCCATGCATTCGATGGAGATAAGGCAATTGCCGATCTTGGCCGTGGGGACAGGTTAAAGGTTTAAAATCTCAGACGGTACAAGAGGAAATGTGAGACAGGAGCCGCCGTAATTGCTTAAATTGATAATAAGTATAATTGTCTGTCATTGCGCAGGTATTATCGGGGCGGTCTTTACCCAAAAATCTATACCTGGATGGTATGAGCATATTAAAAAACCTTCTTTCAATCCGCCTGGCTGGGTATTTGGACCAGTTTGGGTAACATTATATACCATGATGGGCATTGCGGCCTATATTGTTTGGAAGAAAGGTTTTCAGTTCTCCGGAGTAAAGGCGGCATTGACAGCATTCCTTATCCAGCTGATTTTAAATAGCCTGTGGTCCATAGTGTTTTTTGGCGGTAGATCGATAGGAGGGGCTCTGGTGGTTATTGTATTTTTGTGGTTATCGATACTTTGGACGATGGCGGCTTTTTTTCTTGTTTCAAGGCCAGCATGTTTTTTGTTGCTACCATATATTCTATGGGTTAGCTTTGCGGTCGTTCTTAATATAGAGCTATTCAAGTTGAATCAGAGATGAGAAAAGTATTTATAAAGACATTTGGTTGCCAGATGGGTACGTTGTTACAAACCGCTTTTACAATTTCTGGCAGGGACGTATAATAAGGGTTGATAATTTGCCGTAATTAGAGTTGCGGGAATTCGCTTTCAAGGAACCGTGCGTAAGTGAAATTAGATATGCGGCGCAAAGATCGTAACATATCAATCATAAATGGTTATTAAGGGTTCAAAAATTAAATTAAGGCCGGCTGTTCTTTCTGAGCGCAGAATGATTTACGCGTGGCTGGCAAATTCGGATTTAACGCCGTCGTTTATAGGGCCTCCGGATTATCCTGATTCCCGCATCCCAACCTTGAGAGAATTCTGTCAGGATTACAAGGCGAGCTTCTTTAGCTCTATCGGTAATAAAACCGGAAAAAATTATATTATCAGTGCCAATAATATCCGCGCCGGTACAGTAGGATATGATTTATTCGACGCAAAGAAACAGAGAGTGGTTTTAGATATCTGGATGAGAGCGGAAAAATATTGCGGCAAAGGTTACGGTACGGATGCTTTGATAACGATTTGCGGCTTCCTGAACAAGCGATACGGCATAAAGGATTTTTATATTGCGCCATCTTCGAGGAATAAGCGCGCCATAGCGGCATATCGAAAGGCGGGTTTTAGGCCCATAAAAATGTCTCAAAGTACAGCAATAAAAGAATTCGGCGTGGATATTTTTGATTATCCGGATAATATTGTTATGAGAAAAACATTAAAAACGCTCACGTGAGCAAAAAATATTCCTTAAGACGTTTGGTCGGCCGTTGGAGTTAAGTTTACAGACGATACAATAACAACATATCGTTAAGAAGGGGGAAAAAATGAAGATATGAGTATTTATTTCAAGTAATGACTCAAAAGACATGTTGCAGTGCTTTACGCTACGCAAATGGTTTGGGCATAAAGAAAAACATTGGGAAGAATGTAATATAAGCTTGTGAAATAATCTTAAACGGTAAAGGAGAACAGTATGAACACTATAGAAAAAGCTTTAATCCACGGGTTATTTATTCATTTGCATCACAACATCGATAAAGTAATAGATTTCAAAAGATTCCAGGAATTAAATCTCCAGGTTGACAAGGTTTGGCCGGACGCCTTGGCGATAGGGCCTGAAAAAAATGATGATGCCGCGGTCTTTCAAATCCCCGGCATGAAAGGTTTTGTGGTCGCTAAGCTGGAAAGCCATTGTTCTCCCGCCGTGCCAAGGCCGTATGACGCTGCTGCCACCGGGGCCGGAGGAGCGATGCGTGATATTGTAGCTATGGGCGGCCGGCCGGTTTTCCTTCTGGATTTCATCGGGACCAGGCCTCTCGATCAGGAAGTCATCGTTGGGCCGTGCGGTTTTTCGGGACGCTGCACATGCGGCAAATGCAAGGTGATGCTCAGCCATGAGAGGTTGAATCTGATGGTTAAAGGATTGAGTGATATGTGTAAGACCATGGATGTATTTATTGTCGGGGGAGGATTCTCTACCTCTTTTTCCGATATTGTACCGGCCGTTGTTGTGTCGGTCATCGGGAAATTAGTGACGGATAGGCCTTTAACCAAACCAGCCAAAAAGGCCGGAGATAAGATTGTCATTATTGGCGTCACCGGCAATGACGGTAATGATACGCTTCACCGCGCTGGCTTGGTAAAAGAGATGCGTCCCGCCATAGCCTTGTTCAAAGAAGAGAGGGTCGCCATGGAAGCGGCTCTTGCCGCTTTCGGTACGGGTATGATCAATGCCTGCTCCGATTGCGGTGCCGCCGGTATTGGGGCCGCAGTGTGTGAATCAGCCAGGTATGGGGGATTGGGCGCGAAGGTGGATTTATCTAACGTTCCGGTTTCAGTCAAAGAGATTACCCCGCAGGAAATTTTGATCTGTGAGACGCAAGCCCGCTATCTGGTTCAGGTCGCGCCGGAATCGCTTGACGCAGTACTGAAAGCCATACGGACTAAAACAGATAATGTCGCGGTGATCGGAGAAATTACCGGGGACGATAAAGAGACTTTTACATATAAGGGAGAAACCATTGCTGTTATTCCCAATAAACCGTCGCAAGAGACGTTAAAGGCCCTCGAAAGCGGCGCATAAGAGAAAAACAGCAGGGTCGAATGCTGAAAGAGCACGTAGGTCACCCTTAAGGGTGACCTACGTTGTGGATAACCGAGGGTATCGAAAAGTGAAAAACTTTTCTATTCCAAGAATTATAAACCCTGAGGACGTAAGAATAATAATGGTTTGTGAGGCCATGCCGGAAAAAGAGAATGATTATTTTTATTCTTCGCAAGATTCGCTTTATGTTCTGAATACTGTTGACGCATTCAATAACGCCGGAATTCCGGTTAAAAACATGGGAGACATTATAAAAAAGGGAGTTTATCTTACGGTTGCGGTTAAATCGCCGCGGAAAGGACTGACCGTTCCCCTCAAGAAGATAGAGAATGATTCTTATGTTCTCGAAGAAGAGTTAAAAATGTTCCCCAAAGTAAAAGCAATACTTTTAATGGGGGACGCTGCCATCAAAGCGCTGAATTTCATCTCGAAGAGGACTTTCAAGGCAAAGGCAGTTCCAAGCGGTTCAACGTATAAGATCAGGAGCGGAAAATTTTATTTTGGCAAGGTCCGGGTTTTCCCTTCTTATCTACAGACAGGGAAGAATTTTCTCATCGAAAAATCCAAGCAAGCCATGGTTGCGCAAGACATCAAAAATGCATTTAAACTTTTGTAATTTTTTCATATGAGCAGGGTATTTACTTTCAGAAATAAAGTCTGGAAAGATCCGAAGGCGGAAGGCTGGTATTTTATCAGCCTGAATAACACGCTATCGTGGAAAATCAGGGGATTGCCTGATAAAAAAGAAAGTAAGTTAGGATTAGTAAAAGCTATTGCCACAGTAGGAGAAACTTCCTGGGCAACTACCCTTTTTCCGACAAAAAAGGGTAATTATGTGATGTCTATCATAAGAAACGTGCGCCAGAAAGAAAAAATTGAGGATAAGGATATCCTGACAGTAAAAATAGAAATTTAACCGGAAGAGCAAGTGGAAAAGGAGGCAAGGAATGAGAAGGATAGGCATGGCCGCGTTTCTTATAGCTTTTGTATTTACTGGTATATGTTTAGCCGATGAGATTAAAGGGAAGGTTAGCTCTGTGGACAAAACGAAAAAGACACTGCAGATTTCCGGCGTGCAAGTACTGGCAGGTGACGCGTGGGTGGAAAACGAACAAGATTATCCGCTTGCACTAAGCGATATAACGCAAGGAAATTATGTTGAAATAAACGGGAAATTTATCGGCCCGTCAGAGATGAAGGCAAACAAAATCGACAGAAAGATCATGGAGTGCGCGGTGGTAGAGGGCAAAATAGCATCACTAGATTTTAAGAAAAGAGAAATCGTCATTAGTGGTATTACGGTAAAAGTTCCTTCCAGTGCTTGGCTGGAAGGCCCCAATCGCGTTAGAATACCGCTTGAGTTATTTGCTCCGGGTTATTCTGTGGAATGCAGGGGAGACTGGACCGGGCCTGCAGAATTAACGGCGTTTAAAGTGGTTGTTGACTAAAGCTGTAGCTGTAGGCCAGGTTTAAACCTGGCCTACGTTGTGGATAACTTTATGAATAAAAAAGTATTTATCAAAACCTTACGTAAGTGAAGTGTAAGCGAGGTGGTTAATGCCGATGTTTCAAGCAGGTCTTAGGAATGCCTGGTTGCTATATATCCCATTCTTGATCGGAGGAATGTATATTGGTATACAGAATAAAGTCATCGCCAAGCGCATGGCGGATATGACTGGATACACTATGAGAGAAAAGGTTTTTACGTTTATTGCTTCGCTCACTCCTTATCCATACATGATCTTAGCTGTCTGGGCACCGTTTACAGCCATAAAACATCTCCTGTATCTAGGCGCCGTTATTTATGTTATAGGCATGACAATGTTTTTTTTAACGCTCTATGTTATCGCGAAAACACCTCTTAACTCATCATTCTCTGCGGGAGTCTATAAGATTTCAAGAAATCCTCTTTACGTTTCTGCTACGCTGATCTTCCTTGGCGTATCATTAATGACGGCCAATATTATTCTATTTGTTTTTTTGCTCGCTATTATTGTACCGCAGCATTTTATGATACTTGCGGAAGAGAGGGTGTGCAGACTCAAATATGGCCGGACATTCGAAGAATATATTAAAAAGGTGCCTAGATATATTCATTTTAGCGTGTTTTTTAAAACTATAATAAAAGGTCTGCGAGTGATCCTTGCCTCAGCAATGTTGGGCTTAGCGGCTGCTTTGGGGTACAATGTAAAAAAAGAAAAAAATAATTCCAAACACCGGATGGAGGATGAAAAATAGATTAGGTTGTAATTATGTTTTGGAGTAGCCATTTAGTATGAAAAAAAATAAACCCAGTCTGTACATAAAAACCTTCGGTTGGCCGATGTCTACCCTATAGACACAGCATGGCGGATCTTGCGGAGGCGTTAACGGGGGATGGATAGGCGCGTTCTACAAAATATTTGCTTGACAGTAATTAAAAAATCAGTATAATTGTTAATGGAAACCATTTTCATTAAGGAGATGTAATGCCAAGAGGTAATTGCAGGGGGCAGGGTTGGTGGCACGGGAAATTTCAGGGATGCGGATATCGGCTTACTGCCGGTAGAGAAGCTATCCTTGATATCTTGTCTAAATCCGAAGGCCATTTAAGCGCCGAAGATATCTACATGAAAGTCCATCCCAAATATCCTAATGTCGGTCTTACTACTATTTATAGGACATTGGATGTGTTGTCTAATCTTGGTATGGTGTCGAAGCTTGATTTTGGTGATAGGAGGGCTCGCTACGAATTAGCTGAGGGCCCTAAGGGAGCGCATCATCATCACCATTTAGTTTGTACGGATTGCAACAAAGTGGTTGATTACACGGATTTCATTGATGATGAGGTAGAGCTTTTGCGAGAAACCGAGAAGGGTTTAGGCGCAAAATACAATTTTAAGATCACAAATCATATTATTCAATTCTACGGTTTGTGCAATAAATGTAGCGCCAAGAAATAATCGCTATATTTTTTTGTCTTTTAATGGAAATAGTTTTCACTAACAAAAGGGAGGTGTAAGATGCCGGGTTTTGACGGAACGGGCCCTATGGGGCAAGGCAGTATGACAGGCGGTGGAAGGGGGTATTGTGCGGTTAATTTAAGCGGCACGGTTGCAAGACGAGGCGTTGGGCGTGGATTTTTCGCTAGAGGAGGAGGTCGGGGGCATAGGAATTGTTTTTACGCTACAGGCTTGCCGGGATGGATGCGTGCGCAAAAGGGTATGCAGGCATTTGGCGGGGGCGGGCGTGAGTTATCTAAGGAAGACGAATTGTCTATGTTAAAAGGTCAGGCTGATTATCTTAAGGCTGAACTTGAAGCGGTGCAAACGAGAGTTCAGGATTTAGAAGCTAAATAAGAAAGGGGAGTAAAAACATGAGAGTAGGAGTCGTTTTGGAAGATGAGAATGGTGTGCATGGGAATGTTTGTGCGCATTTTGGGCAATGTAAGTTTTTCTTTTTGGCGGATATCGATCAGGCGAAAAAGAAAATAACAGGCACTCGTATTGTGCCTAATACAGCTGTGCATGGCGGCGGCGGATGCGTGGCTGTTGATGAGATATTGAAATATAAAATAACCCATGTGATCGCTGGCGGAATGGGCATGGGCGCTCAGCAGAAATTCGCACAAGCAGGAGTTCAGGTTTTTGGTTATTCCGGTAACGTGCAAAAAGCCCTTGATGATTTTATGAATAATACCTTGGGCGGACTTGAGGCATGCAAGGATCATGGGCAAGGAGGAAGTTGCCATTAAGGAAGGTGATAATATGAAATTATGTATTACGTCCGAAGGAAAAACTTTAGACGCTAAAGTTGATCCTCGCTTCGGCCGGTGCCAGAATTTCATTTTTTTCGATACTGATATCGGTAATTTCGAAGCGTGTGAAAATGCGAATGCTCAATTTCAAGGTGGGGCTGGCATTCAGTCTGGTCAGCTTGTGGTGTCTAAAGGTGTTAAAGCGGTTCTTACCGGAAACGTGGGCCCTAATGCTCATCAGGTTTTATCTGCGGCGGGGGTCAGCGTTTTTACCGGTGTTTCAGGAACGGTAAAGGAAGCGGTTGAGAATTATAAGAATGGAAAATACAAATCGGCCGATGCGCCAAACGTCGGTTCAAAATTCGGCATGCCGAATAAATAAAAGGAGGGTCAAATGGGAACAAAGGGGCGAGAGTTAGTTGGTGCAGATGTCAAAAAGATTGTTACTTTATTAAATAAGGCGTTTGCTGATGAATGGCTAGCGTATTATCAATACTGGGTTGGAGCAAAAGTTGCACGTGGTCAGATGCGTGGAGCTGTGGCTGGGGAGCTCGAGCAACATGCGGGCGAAGAACTTAAACATGCGGGTATGCTCACCGAGAGAATTATCCAACTTGGCGGAACACCGATATTGAAACCGGAAGATTGGTATAAGCAGACAAATTGCGGTTATGACGCTCCGGAAGATCCATCGGTAAAAACTCTTTTGAAGCAGAATATCAAGGGTGAGCAATGCGCTATTGATGTTTATAAGAAACTTGCGGATGCGGTCAAGGACAAGGATGTGATCACGTATCATCTTGCCTTAGAAATTATGGCGGATGAGGTTGAGCATGAGGAGGATTTGGAGTCACTTCTTGAAGATATGTCGCAGAAGTAGGTCAAATTGAATAACGAAATATTAGAGAATCACAAGAGGTATTTAGAGCGTAAAGCCCTCTATAAAAGTTTCGGATACGATGTAGATAAAGAACGGGATTTTATCCTTAAGCAGGCGGAGCCTGTCTCGGGGAGAATCCTTGAGGCCGGAACTGGCAAGGGGCATTTTGCGCTCGCCTTGGCGAAGGCAGGGTATTCATTTGTTACCTTTGATATCTCTCCGGAAGAACAGCGTTTTGCGAAGCTGAATATCACTCATTTTGGGTTTGATAAACAGGTAGATTTCAGGATCGAAAACGGAGAGAAAACGAGTTTCCTGTCAGGAAGTTTTGACGTGGTTTTTTCCGTGAATGTCCTGCATCATTTGCGTAACGCCTACCAAGTTATCGATGAACTCATCCGGCTCATTTCATCTAATGGCAAATTGATCCTAGCTGATTTTACAGATGAAGGGTTTAAGGTGATGGATAAGATTCACGGGCTTGAAGGCAATAAGCATGAGGTGCGGGAGGTTACATTATCTGACGCTGAGAATTATTTAGGCAATAAAGGGTTTAAGGTCATCGGGACAAAAAGTATATATCAAGCTGTCCTTATGGCTGAAAAAAGGTAATGAGTTATTATGATTATTTCAATAGCCAGCGGTAAGGGTGGAACAGGAAAAACAACAGTTGCGGTCAACCTGGCGCTTTCACTTCAGAATGTGCAGATCCTTGATTGTGATGTTGAGGAGCCGAATGCCCACATCTTCTTAAAACCAAAGATTATTGGGGAGAAGAAGGCTGTTATTCCTGTGCCGGAAATTGACGAGGCAAAATGCGACTATTGCGGTAAGTGTAGAGAGGTATGCGCCTACCACGCTATTGCGGTCGTACCAGCAAATGATGGAAAAAAGGGGAGCGTGTTAATTTTCCCGCATCTTTGCCATGGTTGTGGCGCATGCAGTCTGCTGTGCCCTAAGGGAGCGATTAAGGAGATCGATAAAGAGATCGGGATTATTGAAACCGGCGAGAAAGAAAACATGATGTTTGTCCACGGCCGTCTTAATGTCGGGGAGGCAATGTCACCCCCTGTTATAAGGCAGGTGAAGAAGCATATTAACTTGTCAAAAACAGTCATTATTGATGCGCCGCCGGGGACGTCTTGTCCAGTGATCACAGCGGTTAAAGGGAGCGATTTTTGCGTGCTGGTTACGGAGCCTACGCCTTTCGGGCTCAATGATCTTATTTTGGCGGTTGAGGTATTGCGTAAAATCGAGATTCCCTTCGGGGTGGTCATTAACCGTGCGGATATTGGCGATGGCAATGTAGAGGACTATTGCGAAAAAGAGAATATCCCTATTTTGATGAAAATTCCTTTTTCCAAAGAAATAGCGGTAAGTTACTCAGAAGGCATTCCGGTTGTTGAGAGGGATATTTCATATCAGGATAAATTTATTAATTTGTATTTAAACATTTGCGGGATAAAGAATGAAGCAGATAGTTGTCGTAAGCGGTAAAGGCGGAACTGGCAAAACGGTTGTGACAGGATCTCTTGCCTTCTTAGCGCAAAATAAAATAATGGTGGATTGTGATGTGGATGCGGCCGATTTGCATTTGCTATTGCATCCGAATGTCAAGGAACGCCGCGAATTCAGAAGCGGACAGACAGCTGTTATTGAAAAGAAGCTCTGCGAAAAGTGCGGGAAATGCTTATCGGCATGCAAATTCGAGGCGATAAAACCTGATTTCAGTATTGAACCGTTTTCCTGTGAAGGGTGCGGTTTATGCGCTCAGTTATGTCCGTATGGCGCAATACGCATGAATGAAAATGTCGCTGGAGAATGGTTTATTTCGGATACACAATATGGGCCCTTTGTTCACGCTAAATTGGGGATCGCTGAGGAAAATTCAGGCAAACTGGTAGCCAAAATCAGGCAAGTTGCCAAGGAATTAGCCGAGAAAGACAGTCTTGATTATGTAATTATTGACGGGCCTCCGGGTATAGGGTGCCCGGTTATAGCGTCATTGTCAGGAGTCGACTGCGCATTAATCGTGACGGAGCCGACTCTCTCGGGTTTGCATGACGCTGAGCGTGTTATGGAAGTAGCTAAACATTTTAATATCCCGGTTAAACTGGTAGTGAATAAGTACGACTTGAATCTTGTAATGACAGAAAAGATTGAAGCGTTTTGTCAGGCAAAAGGTGTTTTAGTCGTTGGCAGGATCGCTTTCGACAAGGTGGTTGTTCAAGCGCTGGTTGCGGGGAAAACTATTGTTGAGTATGCGGACTGTTTGGCGGGTAATGAGGTGAGAAAAATTTGGGAATGTTTAAAGGACTAGGAGGAGTAGGATGGAACATGATAAAGAAGAAGCTCTTGCTGAATATCCCCAAGAGGTTATTGAATTAATAAACGACCAAAAATATTTTGGCAGGATGAACGATCCCGTTGCGTCTTCTTACTTGAAGGGCCTCTGCGGTGATGCGATGGAGTTTTATCTATCTATCGATAAAGATAAGATCACCGAGATAAAATATTATACCGATGGCTGTCATGCCACTCGGGCATGTGCGGCGATGGCGGCGAAGCTGGCTGACGGTAAGACTGTTAAAGAGGCTCTATTGATTTCGGCTGGAGAGGTTATTACGAGGTTGAAAGGTTTGCCGGAAGACCATTTACATTGTTCAATTCTTTCCGTAAGCACTCTTTATAGGGCGATAGCGGACTATCTGCTTAAGAAGTAAGGGGATTAAATGAATTTTATCTGGGCATTGGGAGCGAGTATTGTTATAAGCCTGATTTCCTTTGTGGGGGTTATCAGTCTGCTGTTTAAAGAAAACATACTTAACAAGATTCTCCTTTTATTGATCAGTTTTTCCGCAGGGGCCTTGATCGGAGGCGCATTTTTACATTTGATACCGGAAGCGGCGGAGCATAACCCTCATAGCGAGGTTTATTTATTCGTAATAGTTGGTTTTATCCTGTTTTTTATTCTTGAGAAATATTTGCATTGGCGGCATTGCCATAAGGGCAAGTGCGATATTCACACATTTACGTACCTGAATCTCATTGGAGACGGAGTGCATAATTTCATCGATGGTTTGATAATTGGATCTTCTTTTGTAGTCAATGTTAATTTCGGTTTTGCCACGTCATTCGCGATTATTATGCACGAAATACCACAGGAGATTGGGGATTTTGGTGTTTTGATTTACGGCGGTTTGAACAAAAACAAGGCATTATTTTATAATTTTTTATCCGCACTTACGGCGGTTATAGGTACAGTCATCGGTTATGCGTTAGCGAACATATCAGATGCTTTTTTGAGATTGCTCATGCCGATGGCGGCCGGAGGTTTTATTTATATAGCGAGTTGTGATTTAATTCCTGAACTGCACAAACAGCAGGATGTTAAGAAGGCCACTCTTTCAATGGCTGTATTTATTCTTGGCGTGGCATTCATGTATCTTGCGGCAACAATGCATCATTAAGCATATGAAAATAAAAGTTATCGCTACAGGATCAAGTAAATTCCAGCGTTTCATGCGCAGATGGGGCGTTTCGTTCTTAATCGGCGAGGATGTGTTGTTCGACACCTTTGGAGATCCGGGTGTTTTTATGAATAATTTGCCTAAGCTTCAAGTCGATATAGGAAAAATCAAGCACATAGTCTTGTCGCATGATGACTGGGATCATATTGCTGGGCTATGGTATTTATTGCCTAATCGACAGGATATCACGGTCTATATTTGCCCCGGGTTTAAGAAGGAAATAAAGGAAAGAATCGTTTCTTTCGGTGCAAAGATTATCGAGGCGGGACAGTTGATTCAAGTCAGAGAAAATATTTATACCACAGGGGAGCTTTATGGTGAATCAGGCGGCCGTAAGATATATGAACAGTCTGTTGTGATTAAAGAAAAAAACGGTTTAGCGGTACTCTGTGGGTGCGCTCATCCCGGAGTGGAGAAGATTATCGAGAGAGCCAAGGATAGCTTTAAGACAAACATTTCTTCGCTTATCGGTGGTTTTCATCTTAAAGACAATACAAATGAAGTCAACGGGCGAATTATAAAAGAATTGAATGAAACCGGTATTCGCAGGATTATGCCGATGCATTGTACCGGTAAGCGTGCGGTTGAGTTAATACGCCAATCTTTTGGAGAGGGTTTTGCGTGGTTGAAGGAAGGAGACGAAATAGAGTTGTGAATAAGATAGTGATTATTGATGAAGATCTGTGCATTGGCTGTGGAGCGTGCGTATCACTTTGTCCTAAGAAAATTTTATATATTGATGAGAAAAGCGGGAAATGTAAGGTAACTGACGAATCTAAATGCGACCGTTTACGTGGGTGCGTTAAAGTTTGTCCAGTTGACGCTTTGAAAATTATTTAATTCAGGAGGGTTCAGATGAAAATAGGAATCATAATTTCAAGCAATGACGCAGAGACGTCTTGGAATGCGCTTCGCTATGCTAACTTCGCACTTGGCCAGAAGGATGAGGTTAAGGTGTTCTTTATGGGCAAGGGTGTGGAATATCAGAGCATAAGTACGGATAAGTTCAACACCGTTGAGCAGACGGAGAAGTTTTTGCAGGCTGGCGGTAAGATCCTTGCTTGCGGAACCTGCATTAAATCCCGCAATCAGGAAGGGACGGAAATGTGTCCGATCAATACGATGAAGGATATGTACGAGGTCATCAAAGAAAGCGATAAGGCGGTCACGTTTTAACGCTGTCAATGCCTATATTGAGCCCTATGGCCGTGGTTAGCGAGTGGCTATAGGGTTTTTTATTGTTTGCGGGCTTACGGGTCCTCGGAAGGGGGTGTCGGGTGAGGGTCGGGCGAGGCGCGGGGAGCCAGTGATAGTGGTCAAAAAAATCGATGTCCATGTCCATCACTTTTGGGGTTTGGGCATCAATGGCCAAACCGGCTAAAATAAGCGTCCAGCGTCGGAAAACAGGCGATTTTAGGGGTGTTTTAGGGGCTCCCCGAGAGGCCCAAAAAGGCCATTTTGATGGACATGGATGGACATGAAAAGATCCATTAAAAGTGCGGAAACTTAATCCGGGGCTTATTTCGATCACTTTTGCTATATGCCTTGCCAACCGCTCGAACTTATGGCCTACTTGACCCAAAAAGGGAGGTAGGCGTATGGCAAGAGTTATCGAGCAAGCAGTTAAGAAAACCCGCTACATCAGCGTCCGGCTGGCTGGCGAGGAAGTTTACGTGGAAAACATCTCAACCGAGGGCGATCTTCTGGGCGCGGTCCCGGCTGGTAAGCTTCGCCTGCGCGAGATCCAGAAAGTCATGCCATTGGGTGACTGGAGCCTCAATATCGAAGAGCAGTGGAGAGGTCGCACCGGCAAGACCCATTTCCGGATCGTGGACTCCACGACAGGGAAGTTTCAAGAATCGGTTTTATAAATCAATTCGGTTCATAGAGTTTGTTTGAGATCCCCACCCCGTTAATTTCAAAAATAAACATTGACAAATTATCCTGACTGTATAATACTGTATACATGCAAACGTCCACAATAACAAACAAGGAATTAGAAGCCATCCGCGAAATACGCAATTTCATCATGCATGCTGGTCGCATTCCCTCCATGCGTGAACTTATGTCTTCTCTAGGATATCGTTCACCTCGTTCCGCTTCGTTGATTGTTAATAAACTAATTGAGAAAGGCATATTGCGTCGCAAGGACGATGGAAGTCTGCAATTTATAAAAAGCATAGGGGATGAGAACATCCGTGCTCAAACTATTGATGTCCCTTTGGTTGGAGTCGTTGCCTGTGGCGCTCCCATGCTTGCCGAAGAAAATATTCAGGCTAAAATACCGGTTAGCACAAAATTAGCCTGTCCACCACATCGTTATTTTCTTCTAAAAGCAAAGGGTGATTCAATGAATCAGAAGGGCATCGGTGATGGTGACTTTGTATTGGTTCGTCAGCAAATAAAGGCGCAGAATGGCGATACTGTTGTGGCGTTAATTGATAATGAAGTAACTGTTAAAGAATTTCATGCGGCTGGCGATACCGTTGTATTAAAGCCGAGATCAAAAAATAAACAACATCAGCCAATTGTGTTAACAAGGGATTTTCAGATTCAGGGTGTTGTAGTGGCAACAATTCCGGATATGTAGTATTTTTTTAAAGGATAGAGGAGAAAATTATGTATGATAATGCAGTAGCTGAAAAAATATCGATCCAATATAAACAAATCCCTCTTACCGATTTCGCAAGTGTTAATTCAAAAACTAGACTTGATGATTTGAACCTGAATTGGCGCGAAAGAGATCTTCCAGAAAACGAACGAACAAAACATGTTCACAGACTGCATCCATATATGGGGAAATTCATTCCTCAATTAGTCGAAATCTTTCTTAGAAAATATCAACCTAAATTAGTTTACGATCCATTCTGTGGCTCTGGAACAACACTTGTTGAAGCAAATATTCTCGGGGTAGATTCAGTCGGCACAGATATTTCTTCATTCAACACTTTGCTTTCTCAAGTCAAGACGGCAAAATATGATTTAACTTTATTGGAAACGGAATTGAGAGATATTCTGAAAAAATTATATACTTTTAAATATGGCCCCGTCTCTCCAAAAAATGGAGGTAATGGCCGTTTATCAACCAGCAGTGAATATGTCAAAACATGGTTTTCCCAGACCACGCAAAAAGAATTACTATATTTTAAAGATTTGATAGATAAGTACACGTATAAAGACTTATTGAAAGTAATTTTATCTCGTTCTGCTCGATCTGCCCGCCTTGTAACGCATTATGATTTGGACTTCCCTAAAAAACCTCAAATCGAACCATATTTTTGTTACAAACACAATCGTACATGTCAGCCAGTAAACGAAGCCTATAAGTTTTTGTACAGATATACTCTTGATACGTTAGAACGAATAAAAGAATATGCAAAATTACGAACGGAAGCATTAGTTACAATTTTTCACGATGATTCGCGTGAAGTAAAATTGCCGAAGAGCATTGATATGATCTTTACGTCACCGCCCTATCTGGGGCTTATAGATTATCACGATCAGCACAAATATGCTTACGAGCTATTGGGTTTACAAAATAATGAGATGCGGGAAATTGGCCCCGCAAAAAATGGACAATCGGAACAGGCTCGCAAGGATTATATTAAGGGCATAAATGATGTTCTGTTGCATACCAGAGATTTTATGGTTAAAAAAGGCCTTGCTCTGATTGTTGTGAACGATAAGTATCATTTGTACAAGGCAGAAGACGTGGGTTTCAAGTCTGTAGGGCGAGTTGATCGTCATGTAAATAGACGAACTGGCCGACGAGAAGGCGCTTTTTATGAGAGCATTTTAATATGGGAGAAAATATGACAGATAAACAAAAAATGAAAGAGGCAATCCAGTCTGTCATCAAATCGATGATGGACAGGATTATGCATAAGGTATTAGTCGAGGATCCGTTTATTAAAGAAGACCACAAAGCAGAGAAACCGCTATATGCGGCCCTGGTGCCGGATGAGATATTCAAGGGATCTCATTTCGAGCGAAGATTTGTTACGCCCTTTGGAAATGTTTGGGAGAAATTAGCCATTGTAGCGGCTAACAATGGTCTTGGTCATGGCGAGCAAGGCGTATCAATAAAGGGCCAAGTAAATTCAGAACGGTTACGGAGAATTCAAGAGGTTTTGAATACCCTGGAACATTCAGGGCGAGGCAAGGAAAAAGTGCGGCCCGATTGGAAAAAAGAATTGAAATACATTTTAGAAGGCAAAAGTGAGAAGCTTATCCCCACAACAGTTATTTGCGATGTTTACGCTGAAGACAAACACAATAATAAAAAATATACTTTTGAGTTAAAGGCCCCTTTGCCTAATAGCGATCAGACGAAGGTCAGCAAAGAAAAAATCTTGAAACTTTATAGCATGCAACCACTACAAGTCGATGGCGCTTATTATGCGTTGCCTTATAACCCATATGGTAAGCGTACTGATTATGCTTGGGCTTTCCCCGCTCGCTGGTTTGATATGAAAAACGATGATGTTGTGCTTATCGGCGATGAGTTTTGGGAAAAAATCGGCGGGACAGGAACGTATAAGGCATTCATAAGTGCCGTGAATGAGATTGGCAAAGATTATAAGGATAGGATTTATAGAGAATTCTTGGGGATAGAACCCCCTAGTGATTTAGAAGAAGGTAAGCTGGATTGATGCCCTTGGGTGATATATGAATAATTTAACTGAAGAGCAAATCAGAAGACAGGATATGGTCGATAATGCAATTTATCGACTCATTTGTGATATCAATCCTACTGACAAAAATATTGCATGGGATATTGAACTCATCGGAGAGGTAAGGGATGTTATAAGAGTACAGCTCGTTGAGAAAATGCGAATCACTGATGAGCAAAAATTTTATCCCTACATTAAGGGTTAAAAATGGGGTATCCGAAGGGACGGGCTTGATTTGGTTCGCTTTACATAACAGAAAAAAGTTTTTAAATGGACATCCTGTCCCTTTTTCTGTGTATTGAATCCAACGAATTAACGGACACACTTAATGGACAATACTGCCGTCTATGCCCAAAAGGATAAGGCGGCTTAATTATTTTAGGGGAGCGCAGTGGGGACAAAAAATAAGTTAGATTGCCTTAATGAATTCTGGAAGAAATGGTCGGCGTATCGGAAGGCCGCCAGTGACTGTGTTTTAGCTTTGGATAGACTGAAGTTATCTTCAATCAGCCCCTATGAGCGTCTGACTGATGACGAAAAGAATCGCAAGTTTGAAAGTACATTAAAGAAACACGGTATAAAAATTCCAAATCTTTGGAAATTGCATCAAGAAGCAAATGATGCCGCAGTGCCTGTTTTAGATTCTCTTTTTGGGCCTAACGAAATACCTGTTGTTCCTGAGCTTCCAGGGGAATGCCCCAACGGATATAATGAATGGTTGAAGAAAACGGAGGGAATTGAGTTTACCCTGATGAACCGTATCATTGGGGCCCGGAATAGGATCTCATCTGCCGGATTCAAAACCAAAGCAAAAATAGTCCCGCGTAGCGGCTGGTCAAGCCCGTATCCAATAACCCACTGGGCAAAGGTTTTTAATATCAGCCGTAAGACCATGCAAAGCTGGCTTGAAAATAACCAGTTATTAGCCCGTAAGATCGGAAGCAAGTGGCAGATTGCCACGGAAGAACTTCCTACCGCTGACGATCAGGATTCCTCTCAGTAACATTTCCGAAATAAAAAGCAGTAATCCTCACTAAAACGCCTTAGGGCGTTTTTTCTTTTTTAAGCACAATCACTGCAAAAATTTGGGCAATTTTGAGTAAAGCTGGGAAGGCGTAATTTTTCCGGTGATAAACTCCAAGTAGAAAGGAAATTCGCGAGGAGGCAACCACATGGAAGGATTATTGACCGTTGAACGGCTTATGACTCATCTCAATCTAAAGCGGAGCCAGATTGATTATCTGGTGAAGAATTGGCTTATTCCGCATTTTCGTCTTCCCAGCGGAGAGGTAATGTTTCGGGCCTCTGAGGTCGAGATGTGGCTTTATACCTGTCGCGTGCCCTATAACGACAGTAAATTCCGGGCAATACTTAACCAAATACGGACGTGGCGATGCAAACAGCAAGGTTAGATTTTAACAAGATGTCTTTAGTTATTCCGGATGAGATCAGGTCTCAAAAGGCATGGGTGGGCTATGTCACCAGAGAGGACAATGGCCGTATTGACAAGATTCCGATGAATGTTATGACCGGCATGCCTGCGAAAAGCAACGATCCTTCAACATGGACTGATTTTGAAATGGCTTTAGATTTGGCGATTCAGCGTAATTACGCGGGCATCGGTTTTATGTTTCAACCGCCATATGTGGGCGTGGATATTGACCATTGCGTTAAAGACGGAGCTATCGAGATGTATGCGTTAGAAATCCTCAAGGCACTTAACTCATATTCCGAGTATTCGCCAAGCGGCACAGGTATTCATACTCTTTGTAAAGGTGAGATTCCCCGTGCCTGCAAGATTTCCAAGATCGGCTTGGAGATTTATACCAAGGGCCGATTTTTTACCGTTACCGGTAATCGCCTTGAAAATTATCCGGCTGAGCTTAATGAATGCACTGATGCGCTTAAAGGCATATTTAGTCGGTTTGTAGATAAAGCTCCCGCGAACGACATTCTATCCTTGATTGCCAATAGCAAAGACGCGGAGAGGTTTCAGCGGATCTATTCTGGTCAATGGCAGAACGATTATCCTTCTCAAAGCGAAGCGGATCTGGCGCTCTGCAACAAGCTGGCCTTCTGGACAGGTAAAGATGCCGGGCAGATGGACTCGTTATTCAGACAGTCAGGCCTCATGCGGCCCAAATGGGATGAGAAACATTTCAGCGATGGCAAGACTTATGGTCAGGTGCTCATCGAGAAAGCCAACGAAGGTTGTGAGAACACATTTCAGTCATCGGGTAGCGAATTTAAACATAAACCGACTCAAGGCGAGATCATCACCCGCGACTGCGAGGAAAACAGCAAAGATTTTTTCCGCGACCAGCACGGTAATTCTATTCTGGTGCTTCCGGTAGACAATCATCTGGAAGTATGCCTAACGAACACCTCAAGTTTTCGTAATTGGACAGCTACCCGTTACCGTAAGAGATTCGGGGTGCCTCCCAAGATCGACGCTATCAATCAGGCAAAGGTTCAGCTTGAGGCGCGGTGCGCCACGTCAAGACAGGTCGAATTATTCAATCGGGTCGGCTGGCATGACAATAAGATCTTCTACGACCTTACTGCGGTTGATCATAAGGGCGTTGAGGTTTCAGCGTCAGGGTGGCGGGTAACGCAACTTCCGCCGATATTCCGGCGTTATCAACATCAGGTTGAACAGGTCACGCCTGCTCAAGGCGGCGACGCTAAAGATTTTTTACGGTTCTGCAATATTGCAGGGGAGGACAGTTGTCTTTTGTTGACGGCAATCGCTTCCTATTTTATCCCGAACTTTCCGCACGTCATTATCAGCATGACCGGAGAGCAAGGCACTGCCAAATCGAGCAACTCCCGGAAAATCAAAGAATTGGTCGACCCGTCTCGGGTCATACTCACATCAAGCCCGAAGGAATTAGAGCAAGCGCAACTGACCGCGGACAAGCACTGGGTCTGCGCTTTTGATAATGTCTCGCGCATTCATGACTGGTTCAGTGATTTCTTATGTCGCGGCGTTACCGGCGAGGGAGACATGAAACGCTCGCTTTATACCAATGACGATGAGTTTATTCGTTCATACCGCAGGTGTTTTGTCTTAAACGGCATCGGTTCAATCATGTATCGGCCGGACCTGCTCGACCGTTCGATTATTTTCGATATTCCGCTTCTCAAAGAATCGTGGCCTGAATCCTTCATTACCGATGAATGGAAAAAGTCTTTGCCCGGGATTCTGGGCGGATTCTTAACCGCTGTTTCAAGAGCGATGGGCGTTGTGGCGCAGGTTAGCGGCCATGAGAAGTTTCGCATGGCTGATTTTGCCCGGTGGGGCGGCGCTTTGTCTGAAGGATTAGGCTATTCGCGGGATGAATTCTTCTCGAAGTATCAGGAGTCGGTGGACTCAAAGTGGCAGGATACTGCCGAGGAAAGCACCTTCGCGAAAAAGATCAAAACATTTTTTGAGAGTCATGGCGGTTATTGGGCGGGATCGCCCTCTGAATTGTTGTCGGAAATCAGCTCTGATGATGACGAGAAAGGAATTCCCAAGACAGCCAAGTGGCTGTCGAACGAGCTTATCAGGATCGCGCCGGTCATGCGTCACGTGGGCATCGATATCATAAAAGACAAGCGCCAAGGCGGAACCGGCAGGCGCATATTTATCCTGAAAAAATGCGCGCCACAAAGTCGTGAGGATGGTGTGAGTATCAGTGAGTTTTGTGAAGATGACAGCGAGGTGGACAGTGATCGGCCATTCTAAATTTATGAGGTTCGTGTTTCATCCTCACACAAACTCACAGGCATCCTCACAGGGGCAACTCGTCGAGGCAAAAGGAGTTACGCCAATCTGTGAGGATTGTGAAGCTAATTTCCTTAAAGTTCTAAAAGAAAGAAATATAAGGAAAACAGGCCATAAACTCACAAAAAAGCGCCCTAAAGGAGCGGAGGTATGAGAGTGGGGATTGTAGCTTCACAACGTTCACAAGTTCACAAAAAGGAGGTGCGGCAATGTAGACGAAGAATTATGGGAGAAGTTTATCGAATCAGAAAATAACCAAAACAGGAGGAATAAAGAAATGAACCAAGCGCACGTATTAAACACAATAAGCCAGATGATCAGGCGGTATGTCCCGGGCTCGACCGAGGAAAAACAGCTCGTGCATTTGATCGAGGCGAATCTTTACATGAACCGCCACAAATGCGCTTTGACCGAAGCGTTGCAAGCGACGGCCAAGCGTAATCCGGCAACAGTAAGCGAAGGAGATATTCGACTCGCCCATCTTAAACGGGCCTACGAATATCAGGAGAAGTTTGAATGCACGCTGACGGATGCCTTGCGCAGGACAGCGCCGGAGCGCAAGACCGATCAAGACACCGCGTTAATCGCCAGTCAGTTGGATCATATCTGGCGGGCAAGGCAGTATCAGGATGAGAACGAATGTTCTTTTGATGAGGCGATGTCCATCACAGCGCCAAAAAGACTTCCAAACGAAGGGAGAAGAAATCATGAAGCTTAATTTTCTGAATGTCTTAAAAAGTAAAAGTACACCGGAGGAAATCGCCGAGCAGATTGTCGCTCTCGAAGAAAAGCAGAAGGTCTGCGAACAAGAAAAAGCCGAAGCGAAAGAGAAAGCAAAAGAAATCAGAAGCCGTGTCATGTGCGGTGAGCGGGTTAATTCCGAGTCGATAAAACTGGCAGATTTGGCATTGGAAGAATGCAACATTAATCTCGACGTTGTTGCCGAAAGTCTCGCCAAGCTCAAGACGAAGCTGGAAGAAGCATTAACCGCCAAACGCGATGAAGAAGCGAAGCGGATTATCGAAGACCGGAAACAGTGGAATCTTGACCGCGAGAAGGCATTGCTTGAGCTTTGGCGCGCTAAGGGCAAGCTGTTCGCGTTAGCGTTCGCTATTTATGGCCATCCGGAAACTACGAGGCGTAATCTTGAGAGTTATCCGGAGTTCAGCCCTTCGCTTGGCACAGAAGAACATAAAGTCTTTCATTCAGAGAAGGACAAAGGCATTACTGAATTGCGGCATCCAACGATCGCTGATGTCGCAGAGGATATTCGTGTAAGAGACCATTGGGTATCGCACTTTGACCTTGAGCATGAGGTTAAAGCGCTTATGAGAAAGTACCGGCCTGAACCGGTAAAACCAGCAGAACAGACCGAGTCGGTGGCTGAGTGAAAGTTTAATGCGGAGGAACCGGATCGATGTTCTTGTTAACTCTTCCATCGTGAAAGTTTTGCCAGATAAACGCGTCTGGCAGAGGGTCACCTCTTGCCCTTCTCCGCACGCATTTTTAACTTTACGGGTCCTTCTGGGGGCGGTTTGGGCGAGGGTCGGGCGAGGCGCATTCTGTCAGTGATACAAAATTTCAAAAATCGATGTCATGTCATATAGGGCTATCGGGAGAGCGCCAAAATAGGGGTAGGACTGGGCAAAATATGCGTTTTTTGCGGAAAAAAGGTCAAATTCAGGGTATTTCATGGGTTTTGGAGTGTGTTTTGAGTGACATTCACTGACACGAGCAATGTCAGTGTGTCAGTAAAACCGGACACGATCGGACACAAAAAATGTCCGAATGTCCTATTGGACAGTGGGAAAAATGAATGAGGACGTAAGCACAAATAAAGAACAAGCGGTGAGCCCGCGAGGCTGGGATGCTTTAGAGATAAAGCTGAAAAGCCGCGGTCTGTCTTGTGCCGAAATCCAAGAAGCGCATAAGTCATTTAACGAAGGTATAGAGCTTTTAACGCGTATGTTCTTGTCTTGCTATGACGCGGAGAAGAAAACGCTTGTATAGGGTTGTATAATACGGTATACTGGGCACCAATAGTTGAGGGTGCCAATTATGAAAACTTACACCATGACAGAGACGGCAAAGATGCTGGGCGTACACCGGCAGACCATGATCAATTGGATCCGCAAGGGTTGGGTCAAGCCCAAGCGGGATTACAAAGACTGGCCGGTGTTCACGGACGAGTGTATCGCCAAGATTAAGGAGTGGCGTGAGACTTTAAGGGAAGAATAATGAAGGTAGCGTTATATACGAGAGTCAGCACAGAGGATCAAGCCCGCGAAGGTTTTTCGTTGGAGGTGCAAAGGACATATTTATTGCAATACGCGAAAAATTTCGGCTGGGACGTTTTTTGCAGTCTTTCCGGAAAAGAAGTTTATATGGATGATGGCTATTCCGGCGGTAATATGGATAGACCGGCACTGCAGAGGCTTCTATTTGACGCCCGCAATAAGCAGTTTGATTTAGTGCTGGTGTATAAGCAGGATCGCCTAAGCCGTCGGCTTAAGGATCTTTTAGGATTGCTCGAGGAATTTGAGTCGATCGGCATTGGTTACAAGTCAGCTACCGAGCCGTTTGATACGACATCCAGTGCCGGTAAAATGGCAATCCAAATGCTCGGTAGTTGCGCGGAGTTTGAACGAAACCGTTTGGTTGAGCGCGTGTTCCCGGGTATGGTGGTCGGCGTTAAGCGCGGGCATTGGCAGGGCGCCCGCTACGCGCCGTATGGCTACCGCTATAATAAGGAAGCCAAAAAGCTGGAAGTTCACGCGGATGAGGCGAAGATCGTCAAAGAGATTTTCTCGATGTATATAAATGGCAAGAGCACTTCGCAGATTGCCGGATATTATTATCATCTCGGGATTCCCTCAAGGCAGGGCGGAAAGTTTTATACTAAATTCATCTCTGATATTCTTAAGAATAAAGTGTATTTGGGAATGCTGGTCTGGAATAAGCGGCGTTACGATACAAAGAATAAGACTAAAAATGGCGAGGGGAAAGGGTATTGCTATATCAAGAATGATCCATCCAAGATCATCGAGGTCCCGAATACGCACGAGCCGATTATTTCGCAAAGGGAGTTTGACGAGGCTTCCACGCTTCTCAAACGAAACCGCACAAATGGCGTAGTCCGGTTTCGCAATAACGTTTATCATCTCTCCGGTATCTTAAAATGCAATGAATGCGGCGGCAATTATCGCGGGATGACGCATATCGTTAATCATCGAACAAAGATGAGGCGTCCGTGGTATAGGTGTTCGTCCAGAGGGATTCGGTACATTAAGTGCAACAATAAATCCGTGACTGCTGATGCTATCAATAAGCAGGTCTGGGATATCGTTGAAGTCATTAGAAAAAATCTTCACGTGCTGGAAGAATTAGGCGACATGATTCGGCTTAACGCTTCTGAGCCGGAGAGGGTATATGTGGAACAGTTGGAGGAGAAGGAAACGCTTCTTAAAAAGAACGTGGAGAAGCAAAGGGCTATATACGAATTATTTTCAGAAGACAAAATAAATATGGGGCTCTATAAAGACAGAGCCGAGCTTTTAAGTAATGAGGAGAAAAAACTAAAGCAGGATATCAAGGCCATTCATCTTAAGATTCTGGATAAGCGCAATTCCGTCAATCTGGTTAAGGCGACGCAGGATTTTCTTTTGAGGTTGCGCAGTACGCCCGAAAGCGACAATCACCAATTGGACTACCTTATAAAGACGTTCATGCGGATTGTCTTTAAGTCGATTACTATCCAGAATCAGGAGATCGTGAAATTTGAGTTGAATGAGCCTTGGAAGACTTGCTATGAAGAGGGGATGAAATGGTTGAAAACGAGCGAAAAGACGACAATACAGGCGACTCCGGAGGCAAAAGCCCGAAGAAGTTACGTGTGCTTTTGCGTACCTTCGGATGTCAGATGAACATGCGGGATTCGGAGTATGTGATGGGGATACTCATGGACCGCGGGTTCCGGAAGGCGAAGTCTGCCGACGAGGCCGATGTTATTATCTTTAATTCCTGCTCGGTGCGCAAACACGCCGAGGATAAGTTGTTCAGCAATATCGGCGATCTGTGGAAGCTTAAAAAACGAAAACCTGGGCTCGTGATCGGCCTTATGGGCTGTACGGCCCAGAGTTATAAAGACGCGGCGCTGGAGAGGGCGCCGCTGCTCGATTTTGTCTGCGGGACGGGGAATGAGAGCGACCTGCCTGCGATCATCGGCGACATACTGAAAGACAGGTGCCGTATGGTGGCCGCCGATAAGGTCAATGAAAAGAAGCACGAGATTTTTCCCGCTTACCGCGACGAGACATTCAAGACATTTGTTTCGATAGGCGAAGGATGCAATAATTTTTGTTCATATTGCATAGTGCCGTATGTGCGCGGGAAAGAACGCTCACGCGATGCCAAGGACATAATCCGCGAGATAGATGATCTCGGCTCGCGGGGTTTTAAAGAGGTGATGCTCCTCGGACAGAATGTCAATTCGTACGGCCGCGGCGAGGGGACCGATTTTGTAAAACTGCTCTGCGAGATAAATAAACTCAAGGGCATCGAGCGCATCCGTTTCATGACGAGCCACCCTAAGGACGCGTCGATAAAGTTATTCGAAGCGATGCGTGACCTCGATAAAGTTTGCGAACATCTCCACCTGCCGCTTCAGTCGGGCTCCGACAGGATACTGAAGCTCATGAACCGCAAATATACCGTCAAGGATTACCTGAAATTGGCCGAGAGCTACAGGAAAATACTGCCGCAGGGCGCTATCACCACCGATATAATAGTAGGTTTCCCATCGGAGACGGAGAAGGACCTCAAAGAAACCGTAAAGGTCATGAAGGCGGCGGGCTTCGACAGCGCCTACACCTTCAAATATTCGCCCAGGCCGCCGGCCAGATCGTGCAAATTGAAAGACAATGTATCGGAAGCGCTCAAAGATAAAAGATTGAAGACTATTATGGATATTCAGTGTAGAATAGCTGAAGATATCAACGCGCGCTTGATCGGGCAGCCGGCCGGGATCCTTGTGGACGGCTGCGGAAGTAAGGATCCGCGTAAACTTACCGGAAGGACGCGCACGAATAAAGTGGTTGTATTCGACGGGCGACCGGATCTCGTCGGTAAATTTGTCGATGTTAAGATATTATCGGCTACGCCGTATGCATTGAAAGGAAAGATCGTATGAGTAAACGGAAGTTTTTTACGATTACAATTTTTGCGCTGCTTATAGGCTTTAATTTACAACCCGCGGCCGCATATGCCGAATCCGATATCGCTGTCGTCGAGAAACCGTTCCTCGAAGGGCGATACGACCGCGCAATTTACGAGGCGAAACGCCTGATAGACGAACGCGCCAGGAATAGACATGAAATATATTACCTCAAAGGCTTGAGCGAGCTGAAACTCGGCCGTTTCGATGACGCGCGCAAAAGCTTCGATGAGATCGTCTCCCGGTATTCTAAGTCGAGCCGGGCTTTCGACGCGCATGTCGGGATAGGGGATGCGTATTTTCTCGAAGGCAATATGAACGGCGCGGCCAAAGCCTATGAAGAGGTAAAAGCGAAATTCCCGAACGACAAGAATATCGCTATCGTGGACGCGCGGTTGAATGATTGCAGAAAGCGAGGCGGTTCCGCGCAAAGCTCTCCTCCCATCGAAAGCTCTTTGCCCGTAAAAAGTAAGCCGGTAGCAGCCCGGCAGCCGGATATAGTGACGCCTGAGATCCCGCAGAATGGATCGCAGGGATATTTCTCCGTCCAGGCGGGAGGATTCAAGAACCACAGGAACGCCGAGAGACTATCGGCCAAGCTTAAAGCCGCAGGATACGCAAGCTATGTCGAACTGCCGCTCGCCGATGGCGATAAACTCTATCGCGTAAAGATCGGCAGGTTCAAGACCAGGAGCGAAGCCGAAAATACGGCGGCGAAACTGAATAGGGACGGCTACAGGACCAAGATATCCGATGAGAACCCCTCCCGGTAAAGTAGTTTTCATCGTCGGCCCCACCGCCATAGGCAAAACAAGCCTCGCCGTTCGATTGGCAAGGCGTATCGATGCGGAAATAATCTCAGCCGATTCGATGCAGATCTATAATGGGATGAAGATCTTAAGCCAGGCGCCGACCGCGGAAGAGAAGCGAAAGGCCCGCCATCATTTAGTAGAATCCATCGATCCGCGCAAAGAATATAGCGTTGCTGAATTCATAAAAAAAGCTACGGCTGCGATAAACGCGATAACAAAACGGGGCCGCCTTCCTATTATAGCAGGCGGCAGCGGACTTTACATAAAGGGGCTTATCGACGGCCTTTTCGAGTCGCCCAAGGCCGACCTGAAATTTCGCGCCAAAATGGCGCGCTTTGCCGCCAAGAACGGGCGCAAAAAACTTTACGCGAAACTAGTGAAGATCGACCCGGACGCGGCGAAGACGATACACCCGAACGACCTGCGCAGGGTGGTGAGGGCCCTTGAAATTTACCATACCGCCGGCAAAACAATGACGGAATTGAAGGCCTCGACGCGCGGCCTGAAAGACGCCTGCGAGATAAAAATATTCGGGCTTATCCGGCCGAGAGGAGAGATGTATTCGCGTATAGACAGCCGCGTGGACGGTATGTTCCGCTCCGGCGCCGTCGCGGAAGTGAAAAGGCTGAGGCGCAGGAAACTCTCGAGGACCGCGGCCGCCGTATTGGGATTTAAGGAGATCTCGGGTTATCTCGACGGAGAATGCACTCTCGACGAGGCGAAAGAACTTTTGAAGATGAATACGCGCCGTTTTGCCAAACGCCAGATGACCTGGTTCAGGGCAAACGATAAAATTAAATGGTTCGACGCGGGCAAATTGAATAATAAAGAGATAATAAAAAAGATAACAAAAGAATTGAGGTAAAGCATATGGAACGGGCGCTCTTAGTTACGGTGGATCTGGGCAAAAGAGAAGAATGGACGGCCGAAGAGCGGTCGCGCGAACTCGCGGAACTTGCGAGATCCGCCGGGGCCAAGGTCATACGCGAAGAGATCGTGAAGCGGCACTCGATATGCCCCGCGACTTTTATCGGCAAGGGCAAGGCCGAGGAGCTCTCGGCATTTTGCAAAGCGGAAGACATAAAAGTGGTTATTTTCAATAATGACCTTGCCGGCACCCAGGCGAAGAACCTCGCGGATATATTGGGTGTGAAGACGATAGACAGGACACAGCTGATCCTCGATATCTTCGCAAGCCGCGCCCATTCCAACGAAGGCAAGGTGCAGGTGGAACTGGCCCAGCTCATGTATCTTTTGCCGCGCCTGACGGGCAAAGGCACGGAACTTTCGCGCCTCGGAGGCGGCATCGGGACAAGAGGGCCGGGAGAGCAGAAGCTCGAGGTCGACAGGCGCAGGATAAGGGCAAGGATCTCCAGACTTAAGGACGAACTCGAGGGACTGGAAAAGCGCCGCGACATGATGCGTAAGCGCCGTGAGAGATTCGACATACCGATGATCGCGATAACGGGCTACACGAACGCCGGCAAGTCGACCCTCTTGAACGCACTTACAGGCTCCACGGTGGACGTCAAAGACAAGCTTTTCGCTACACTGGACCCGACGGTGAGACGGTTCAGGATGCCGAGCGGACAGGAGACGCTGTTCGTAGATACGGTAGGATTTCTCACCGACCTTCCGCATAATCTGATAGAGGCGTTCAAGGCGACCCTCGAAGAGGTGGCGACCGCGGACATTATCCTGCACTTGGTCGATGCCAGCCATCCCAAGGCCATCGAGCAGGCGCAGGCTACCGTCAAAGTCTTAGAAGAGATAGGGGCGGGATCGAAACCGGTCATAACCGTATTGAATAAGGCCGACAAGGTCACGGACCCCGAGAGGATAGCCAGACTCAAAGGTTATTTCGGGGAGGCCGTAGCCATATCCGCGCTCAAAAAAGAAGGGTTCGACAAACTCATCGACGCCATCCTCCTCTCCAAATTCTGAAGATAAATTTTTATTGACTTTTAGCACTCGATGGTGTAGAGTGCTAATCATGCAAAAAGACGCTAAAACACGTCAGGCAGAGGTCCTATCGCTCATCGTAAAGCGTTACGTTGAGACGGCTGAGCCTGTCGGTTCAAGATACATCGCCAAAGAACTCGACCTGTCGAGCGCCACCATACGCAACGTCATGGCCGACCTCGAAGACGCCGGCTACATCACGCATCCTCACACTTCCGCCGGCCGCACACCGACGGACAAAGGCTACCGCTATTACATCGAGTCGCTCATGCGCGTCAAAAGCGTCAACGACAACATGGCCCGCTCGATCAAGGATGAGTATTCTCACGCCAGGCGCTCGCTCGAAGACGTCCTCGAGCGGACGAGCCATCTCATCTCGCACCTTACGAATTACGTCGGCGTCGCGCTCCTTTCCGAATACCACAAGCTTTACCTGGACGGCGCCAGCCACATAGTGGAACAGCCCGAATTCAAGGATCTCAAGAAGCTGCACCATATTTTGAAGTGTCTCGAGGACAAACGCGATATCCTCGAGATCCTATCGAATGATTTCGAAACGGACCAGCTTACCATATATATAGGTAAAGAGAACCAGTACAATTCTTTGAGCGAATGCAGTATCGTAACGCGCGGTTATAAAGTGAGGGGGAAACTTACCGGCAGGGTCGGAGTAATAGGGCCGAAGCGGATGGTTTACGAAAAGGTCATACCTACCGTCGAATACCTGGCCGATTCGGTTTCGGAACTTTTAGAGGAGATCGTTTAATTTTTATGGGAAATAACGCTTCCAAAAATAATAAGAATAACAAGGCGGGCGAGGAAGTCCCGGCATCCGGCGCCGAAGAGATCATCCTTACCAAAAAAGAGTATGAGGAATTGAAGGCGAAGGCGGACGAGCGCGACGGCTATTTCGATAAATACGTCCGCGCGCACGCAGAGTTCGAGAATGCCAGGAAGAGAATAGAAAAAGATAAGGTCGAATACTGCAAATATGCGAACGAAGGATTTTTACTGGAATTTTTGCCGATACTCGACAATCTTGAGATGGCGGAAAAGCACATAAAGGAAGCAAAGGATTTCGCCGCCGTAAGGGAAGGCGTCGACATGATCCAGATGCAGATACAGAAATTTTTGAAGGACATAGGCGTGGAGCGGATAAAAGTGAACGGCGAGAAATTCGATCCGCATATGCATGACCCTATAGAGGTGGCGGAGTCGGACGATAAAGACGACGGAAAGATTTTAGCGGAATTGAAACCGGGTTACAGGTTTAACGGCAGGCTGCTGCGCCCGGCATCGGTAAAGATAGCGAAGAAAAAAGAGGGAGGTAAATAATATGGCAAAGATAATAGGCATAGACTTGGGTACATCGAATTCGGCCGCGGCGTACATGGAAGCGGGCCGTCCGGTTATAATACCGTCGGCAGAAGGCGCGGGAGTGGCCAGCGGAAAAGCGTTCCCGTCGTTCGTGGCGTTCACCAAAGACGGCACCAGGCTCGTCGGCGAACCGGCAAAGAGGCAGGCGTCGGTAAATCCCGAAGGCACGGTATTCGCGGCAAAGCGCAAAATGGGCACAGACTACAAATATAATATTTACGGCAAAGAATACACGCCCCAGCAGATATCTGCGTTCATTTTGCAGAAAATAAAACAGGACGCCGAAAATTACTTAGGCGATAAAGTAGAGGACGTAGTCATCACCTGCCCGGCTTATTTCAACGATAACCAGCGGCAGGCGACTAAGGACGCGGGCGCGATAGCCGGTTTGAACGTTTTAAGGATAATAAACGAACCGACCGCGGCGTGCCTGGCATACGGACTCGACAAATCGGGCAAAGAGCAGAAGATAATGGTATTCGATCTGGGCGGCGGCACTCTCGACGTCACCATACTTGAGATGGGCTGGGACGACGAACATAAGGCCGCGACATTCGAGGTAATAGCGACTTCCGGGGACACACAGCTCGGCGGAACGGATATGGATAACGCGCTCGTCGATCACATAGTAAATCAATTCAAACGTGATACCGGCATCGACCTGAAGAACGACAAGATGGCGATGCAGCGCGTAAGGGAAGCTGCGGAAAAAGCCAAGGTAGAGCTGTCGAGCACCCTTTCTACCGATATAAACCTGCCGTTCATCACAGCCGACCAGACGGGCCCGAAGCACCTTACGATGACGCTCAACAGGGCGAAGCTCGAAGATCTCGTGAAGCCGATCATTAATAGGTGCCACCACCCGATCGAGCAGGCGTTGTCGGACGCGGAACTTACGGCGAAGAGTATCGACAGGATAATCTTAGTCGGCGGGCCTACGAGGATGCCGGTAGTCCAGAAGTTCGTAGAAGAATACGTCGGTAAGAAGCTTGAGCGCGGCGTCGATCCTATGGAATGCGTTGCTCTGGGCGCGGCAGTACAGGCGGCCATCATAAAGGGCGACACGAAAGACGTCCTCTTACTCGACGTTACTCCGCTCTCTCTGGGTATCGAGACGCTCGGCGGAGTTTGTACTAAGCTCATCGAGAGAAATACCACGGTTCCCACTAAGAAGAGCCAGACTTTCTCGACCGCGGCCGATAATCAGACCGCAGTTACCATCAGAGTCTTGCAGGGCGAGCGAAAAATGGCCGACGACAACGTCGAGCTCGGCAGGTTCGACCTCATCGGCATACCGCCTGCTCCCCGCGGCATACCGCAGATCGAGGTCACATTCGACATCGATGCCTACGGCATAGTGCACGTCGGCGCCAAAGATCTCGGCACAGGCAAGGAGCAGTCGATAAAGATATCGGCTCCGAAGAAACTCTCGAAAGAAGAGATCGATAAATTCGTAAAAGAGGCCGAGAAATTCGCGGCCGAGGACGAAAAGAAGAAAGAGCAGGTCGATCTCGTGAACCAGGCCGATACGCTGGTCTACGCGACCGAGAAAGCCCTGAAAGAATACGGCGATAAGGTCTCTCAGGAGGAGCGGGGCAATATCGAAGCGAAGATCAACGACTTAAAACAGGCGATGAAAGACAAGAACCTCGACAGGATCAAAAAAGAGATGGAAGAGCTTACGAAAGTTTCGCATAAGCTTGCCGAGGAGATATATAAGAAGGCGCAGGACAAAGGCGGCGCGGGAGCGGGCGGCCCCGGCGGACAGGGACCGGGCGGACAGCAGGGACCCGGCCCGGATTACGGCGGCCCTCAGCAGGAGCCCGAGACCGAGAAGCACGGCGCCGGCTCGTCGAAAGACGACGTCATCGACGCGGAATACACGCCCGAGGACGAAGACAAAAAGAAGAAGAAATAAAATTTTTCGCCACAGCGTGCAAATGCGCTATGGCGAAGCGGTTCGTAAGGACGCAAATTTTTCAGCCATGTGAAAAATTTGCTCTGTAAAATTTCTCGTACGCTGCCTCGAAATTTTAAAGCCTTACTCACCGCTCCGCCACATCGCATTTTTGCAGAGCGAAAAATTTTGATTAAAGCGTGGGAGCAGGTCGAAGGTTTGAATTTGCACCAGGTGCAAGCATATACAAGCATGCATATCTCTAGAGGTAAGGGTAAAGTTGCTATCAAGATAGGTTGAATCTTAAAGTAGAAGACACGGTGAGGGTTGAGTTCATATCTGATACAAAGGATAACAAATGAAAATTGCATCTATCGGTTTGCATATCCAACACAAAGACGTAGCTAATATATCGTTTACATCTTCAACATCATTATTGGATTATGATATGTTGATATGGGATCCTTCTGATTTGTTTGAAGAATATAATTGCGAGTACTCTCAGCCTACTTATCAAGGATATCCAAATTTAAATGATGATGATTCTCCAAGGATTCGTGAGGATGTAAAGCGCAGAAGAGGTGAGATAATAGATTTTTTAAAAAACAATCGAACAATTATTATAATATTGCCACCACCTAAAAAATGCTATTGTGCCAGTGGTAAATATGATTATGCTGGATCAGGCAAAAATCGTTCCACTACAAGATATGTAGACGAGCTTGATCTGTGTTCAATTGTTCCAATAGAAGATTTTACAACAGTAATGGCCGATGGTTATAATATTGAACTTAGAGAACAAGAACCTTTTAAGAAATATTGGAGTAAAATGAATAAGCGGCATTATTATTCTGCATACTTGTCGTCTTCTTTAGGCAAACCATTTCTTTTTATAAAAGGTACCGACAAGGTAGTAGGAACGTGGGTGCCTACCAAAAATGGCATATTTCTAATGCTTCCATCGCTAGTTATTAAACCTAAAAGTGAAGTTGCTTCAATATCGGCGGAATTTATAGATGCCATTAATGAACTAATTTCTGGGCTTCAAAAAACGGGAGATGATTATTTATTGCCTCCTTGGACTAAGCAGTACATGTTGCCCCCTGAAGAAGCAAAAAGAAGTCAGGTTGAAATAAAAGAAAGCGAGCTTACTGAATTAACGACAGAGATTGCTAAACTCAAAAAAGAGTTTATTAATATCGAAAAAAATAAAATTTTATTGAGTGGCTCTGGGAAAATATTAGAAGAGCAGGTTGCTTATATATTAGGCGAAATTGGTTTTATAGTTGAACGAGGGACTGCGGGACGCGATGATCTAATCCTCCGGTATGGTGATAAAGTTGCTGTTGTTGAGATTAAAGGGACATCTAAAAGCGCATCAGAAAAAAATGCTGCACAATTAGAAAAATGGGTTACAGAATATATCACTAATAATGATACTAAGCCAAAAGGTATTCTTATTGTCAATGCATACTGTGATATCCCATTAAACGAAAGAATTGAGCCACCGTTTCCACATCAAATGATTAAATATTCAATTAATCGTGAACATTGTCTGATCACGACATCGCAGTTACTTGGGATTTATTATGCAGTACTGTCTGATTCTTCTCAAAAAGATGTTCTGATTAATGAAGTTTTTAATACAACTGGGGTATATTCTAAATTTTCAGAGTACCAAAGTTTTATTTCTATAAAGAAAAAGGAATCCGACCTAGTTGCCAATAAAGATTAGCTTATCAGATTAGATAAGATTACAATGATAATAGCGGAGGTAACCATGAAAAAATTATATCTTTCCGACACGGATAAAAAGATCGGCGGGGTATGCGGAGGTCTGGGCGAGTATTTCGATATAGACCCGACGCTTGTCAGGGTAATTTTCATATTGATAGCGCTGCTGTCATTGGGGTTGGGCGTTCTCGCTTATATCCTGATATGGATGGTCATTCCGCGCAAACCTATGGCTAAGTAAAAGGAAGCAAAATGCTGCTCATCATCAGAAAAAAGGCTGACGAAGGGGTCCGGGAGATAGTCTCCGAGGATCTCGGCGGATATACGAAGGTTGTCGTCGATGTCCGGCGGAAGATACTGGCCGCGGGCAGCGAAGTCCACGCTAACGGCGAGAGGTTACTGCTCGAAGACGGCAGTGACCGGTCGGACCTGTGGGGCGGCGGCATAGATTTTGCGACGGGGGATATCGATTTTGAGTCGATGATAAACGGGCATGCGAAACAAGCGAAAAAAAGCTGCGAAGTTTTGGATAAAAAGATACGCAGGCAGATGAAAACGATAATAAATAATTTATTGGGCAAGAAAAAACCGCTTTAAAAAAGGGTTCATGGCGAAACGCGATTATTATGAGATTTTAGGTATATCCAGGTCGGCGAGTGCCGACGAGATAAAAAGAGCTTACAGAAACCTTGCTTTGAAATACCATCCCGACAGGGTCCCTGCGGAAAAAAAGAAAGAAGCTGAGGAAAAATTCAAAGAAGTGTCCGAGGCCTACGAAGTCCTGCTCGACCCGCAGAAAAAAGCTACCTACGACCAATATGGCCACGCCGGCGTAGACAGTTCGTTCAAGCAGGGCGGATTCAGCTGGCAGGATTTCCACCACTTCGACGATGTCAAGGACGTGTGGGGCCAGTTTGACTTGAACGACCTATTAAGAGGCTTCGGGTTCGGCTCGAACATGTTCACCGATTCGTTCGAAGAGGGCGAAGGCCGCAGGTACGGCGGCAGGCGCGGCGCGGACCTCGAGTACAGGATCAGGATAACTTTCGAAGACGCGGCTTTCGGGACGGAGAAGACGATATCGATACCGCGCAACGAAACATGCGAAGTTTGCGGCGGCACGGGCGCCAAGCCCGGCTCGAAGACGGAGCGCTGCCCGGATTGCGGCGGCCGCGGCAAGGTGAGCGCGTCGAGCGGGTTCTTCAATATCATCAGGACCTGCCAGAGATGCGGCGGCGAAGGCACGATCATAAAGACCCCATGCTCCGCGTGCGGCGGCAGGGGGCGTGTGCGGACGAAGAGGAATATAAAAGTCAAGATACCGGCGGGTGTTGATACCGGATCGCGTCTGAGGGTCCACGGCGAAGGCGAAGCAGGCGCGAAAGGCGCGAAGTCGGGTGACCTATACCTTTTATTGGAAGTGGAGCCGCATGAGATATTCGAACGCCACGACGCGGACATATATTGCGAAGTGCCGATAAGTTTCGTCATAGCGGTGCTGGGCGGGGAAGTCGAAGTCCCGACGCTTGAAGGCAGGATAATGATGAAGATACCGCCGGGGACGCAGAGCGGCAGGGTCTTAAGATTAAGAGGCAAGGGGATAGCGCGCCTGCATGAATCGGGCAGGGGCGACCAGTTGGTCAAAGTTCAGATAGACGTGCCGACCGACACTTCGTCGGAGCAGAGAAGAATATTGAAAGATTTCGCGAGAGCGTCCCAGGAGAGCCCCGGGCCATTAGCGAAGTCGTTCGTCGAGAAGATGAAGAGGATGTTCAGATAAACAACATTAGGGAGAGTTATGCCGACTTACGAATACGAATGCGATAAATGTAAACACAGATTCGACGCCTTCCAGTCGATGACCGCGAAACCGCTTACGAAATGTTCCGAGTGCGGCGGGAAAGTGACGCGCCTTTTGGGCACCGGCAGCGGCATAATATTCAAAGGAAGCGGATTTTACCAGACGGATTACAAGAAATCATCCGTTTCGGGATCATGCAGTAAGCCCAAGTCCGACGCATGCAAAGGCTGCCCAAGCCATAAACACAAACATTAAATAAGGCCTCGTAAAATGCCCATAGTAAAACCTTTTAAAGCGCTCAGATATAATAAATCGAAAGTGCGGAACATCGCGGAAGTGGTTACCCCTCCGTATGACGTCATACCGCCGAAGATGCAGGGCGAATTGTACCGCAAAAACAAATATAACGCGGTCCGCATTATTTTAAATAAGACGACTTCCAAAGATACGGCTTCCAACAACAGGTACACCCGTTCGAAAAAATTCCTGACCAGATGGCTCAAAGAAGGCGTTTTGAAGAGGGACGACAAGGACGCTTTCTACGTCTATACCCAGATATATAAAAGCGGCAAAAGGAATATAGCTCAGGTAGGTTTCATAGGCCTGATGAAGATCGGATCCGAAGGCAAAGACAAGGTGCTGCCGCATGAGAATACGCTCGCCACTCCGAAAAAAGACCGCCTTGAACTGACACGCGCCGTAAGAGGCAACCTTGAGCCGATATTCATACTGCACGACGATAGCGCCATAACGCGCGCGCTCAAAAAATTCAGCGCTAAAAATAAACCCGTCATAGACTTCAGGCGCGAAGGCGTCCGGCACATCATCCGGAAATTGGAAGACCCGGCGATAATAGAGATGATCGAGCGCCATATGAAAGGCAAAAATGTCTTCATTGCCGACGGACATCACCGCTACGAGGTGGCGAAGATGTATTCGAAAGAGCCGGGAGGTTCGGACCATTTGATGGTCTATTTTGTCGAAGCGGACGAGGCGATGCTAACGGTGCTCCCGACCCACCGCCTAATAAAGGATTTAGGAAAAATAGAAAAAGATGATATAATAGGCAGATTAAAAAAGCACTTTGATATAGAGAAGACGGCTGACGTTAAAAAAATGATCTTAAGGTTGTCCGGGCTTAGCGCGGGATGCGCGTTCGGCATGTACCTGGGTAAGAGGCGTTTTTACGTACTTAAACTCAAAGACGCCGGACAGTCCGATAAAGTCATCAGGGATAAGCCGAAGGAATGGAAGAGGCTCGACGTTTCCATATTGCACCATTTTGTTCTTCGGCATCTGCTCGGCATAAAAGATACGGACGAGAATATAGAATTTTCCAAAGACCCTTTTGAAACGGCAAAAGCCGTGGACAGTAATAAATTCAAAGCGGCGTTCTTTTTGAACCCGACGAAAGTATCGCAGGTAAAACGTATAGCGAAGCTGGGCGAGCGTATGCCGAGGAAATCGACATATTTCTATCCGAAGCAGATCTCGGGTCTGGTAATAAATAAACATTAAAGGAAACCGATGAAAGATAAAATACTCAATGACATTAAAGCGGCGCTGATGCGCGGCGACAGGGCAGGCGTTACGGCATTGACCAAGGCGGCTCTTGATGCGGGCGTGAGCATACCCGACATACTTAACGACGGGCTCATCGCCGGCATGGATATCATAGGCGGCAAATTCAAAAATAACGAAGTGTTCATCCCCGAAGTGCTTATCGCGGCCAAAGCGATGCACGAGGGCATGGCGCTTATCGAGCCGCATTTTTTAAAATGCGGCATCAAGCCTATGGGCAAGGTCGTAATAGGGACGGTCAAGGGCGATCTCCACGACATAGGGAAGAATATCGTGAGCATGATGCTTAAAGGGTCGTGCTTCGAGGTCGAGGATTGCGGGATAGACGTCCCGACGGAGAAATTTATCGAGGCGATCAGGAAGGGCGGGGTCGATATCCTCGCGATGTCGTCGCTCCTCACGACATCTATGAATTCGATGAAAGACACGATAAGCGCGCTGAAAGCGGCGGGGCTTCGCGATAAGGTCAAAGTAATGGTCGGCGGGGCGCCGGTGACCAAAGAATTTGCCGATTCCATAGAAGCCGATTGTTACGCGAAAGACGCAGCGATAGCCGTCGATAAGGCCAAAGAATTGCTTAAGAGGTGATCTAAGTATGCCGCTTTTCCCCAGAAAACCTAAATACACGATAGTAAAGATAGCCAAGAAAAGGGACATCCCCGAAGATCTCTGGACGCGATGCGTCGACTGCAATGAACTCATCTATAATAAGAAGCTGGACGAGAATATGCGCGTCTGCCCGAAGTGCAATTACCATTTTTCGCTCGGCGCCAGGGCGAGGATAGCCCTTCTTATGGACGAGGGCAGTTTCAAAGAGATGGATGCCCAGATGGAATCCCTCGATCCGCTCACGTTCGCGGGGCCAAAGACATATAAGGAAAAGATAAAGAAGGACCAGGAGCTTACAAAATTAAAAGAAGCGGTCGTTACGGGCGAAGGCGCAATAAACGGCATACCGGTCGTCCTGGGAGTGACCGATTCGCGGTTCATCATGGGCTCGATGGGCTCTGTAGTGGGCGAGAAATTGACCCGCGCCATCGAACATGCCACTAAAAAACACCTCCCCCTTATCATAGTATCCGGCTCCGGCGGCGGGGCCAGGATGTACGAAGGCCTGTATTCTCTTATGCAGATGGCGAAGACATCGGCCGCTTTGTGCAGGCACGACAGGGCAGGATGCGTATTCATATCGATCCTCACAAACCCGACGATGGCCGGCATCATGGCGAGCTTTGCCTCGCTCGGGGATATTATAATGGCGGAGCCGAAAGCCCTGATAGGTTTTACCGGTCCGCGCGTCATCGAGCAGACCATAAGGCAGAAACTGCCGCCCGGTTTCCAGAAATCGGAATTCTTGCTCACCCACGGCCTCATAGATATGATAGTTCCCAGGAAGACGATGAAAGAGACCCTCTCGAGGCTGTTATCTTATTTTTAAGTTGCGCATTGCTGCTATTATGCTAAAATAATAACTCATATGGCACAAGTAAGCTTAAATAACGTCTCGAAATTCTTCCCCGGCAACGTCCAGGCCATACGCGACATAAACCTCGGTATAGAAAATAAAGAATTTGTAGTTTTTGTAGGCCCTTCCGGATGCGGTAAATCCACCACTTTAAGGATAATAGCAGGACTCGAAGAAGCTTCCTCCGGCGACGTGTACATAGGCGACCAGCGCGTCAACGACGTCCCGCCGAAAGACAGGAATATCGCTATGGTATTCCAGAACTACGCGCTCTATCCACATATGACCGCTTACGAGAATATGGCGTTCGGCCTGCGCCTGCGCAAATATCCCAAAGCGGAAATAGAATCGAGGGTCAGGGAAGCGGCGACGATACTCGGGATAGAGAAGCTTCTCCACAGAAAACCCAGAGAGCTCTCGGGCGGACAGAGGCAGAGGGTCGCGGTCGGCCGCGCCATCGTGAGAAAACCGCTCGTATTCCTGTTCGACGAACCCCTTTCGAACCTCGACGCCAAGATGCGCGTCCAGATGAGGACCGAGATAAAGAAGGTCCACATCAGGCTCCAGACGACGATGATATACGTGACGCACGACCAGACCGAAGCGCTCACAATGGGCGATAGGATCGTCGTGATGAAGGACGGCATCATACAGCAGATAGCCGACCCGATCAAACTTTACGATAAGCCGGTGAATAAATTCGTCGCCGGTTTCATCGGCAGCCCGCCTATGAATTTCATCAGAGGGCCGATAATAAAGCAGGACGGGAAATTCTATTTCAACGAGGGGAAATTCAAGGTCAGGGTAGTGGATTCGATGATGAAAACGGTCGAGCCGTATATCGATAAAGAGGTCATATTCGGCATAAGGCCCGAAGACATATACGACAAGCTCTTCGTTTCCGAAGCGCCGCCCGATAATACCATAAAAGCGACCTGCGAACTTATCGAACCGATGGGATCGGAAGCGTACCTGTATCTCAATACGGGTAAGAACCCGCTCGTAGCAAAAGTGGGCGGCCACAACAAACCTACGTTGAACCAGGACATGGATCTCGTCTTCGATATGTCGAAGATACACTTTTTTGACAAAGAAACAGAGAATACGATAGTCTAACCTTTAGGCTTTAAGGATGTTCCATTCCCTAAAAAGAACAGCGCTCGGTATCCTTTCCATAATCTCTTTTATCCTCTCGACGATCCTCTTCTATAAGATACCGTACGGCCACGGGGCCCCTGCGGTATTTTACGCGGATCTGGTCAGTTCTATAATTTTCTCCTACAATATCGCGGTATTTTTCGCATGGGTGGGTTTCGGCATGATCTTCGGGATCGGCATGGCCGCCCTTTCGATAGCGCTGGTACTGCTCCTGAACCTCAGGGTCGGGCTTCCCGGCCATTCCGCCCTCGTATTGCCGTTCCTCCTGACCGCGTTTTTCGGTTTTTTGTACTGGCGCGCCCGCAACAGGCTCAATGACGCGTATCGCCTGAAGATGGAAAAAGCCGGGGAGAATATAAATATAATTTCTAACGGTATAGAGGACAGCAGGAAGGGCATATTTTCTGTCGAAGAAAAACTTAAAAGGTACGCCGTCCTGAAGGGCGTGATAGATTCGTTCAGTTCGCAGCTCCTGTTCGACGACGTAACGAAGCTCATAATGGAAAAGACGAATAAGACCATCGGTAAGCCCGGCAGGGTGCTGCTCTTCCTCGTCGATACCGAGAAGCAGGAACTGATGCTTTCGGCTTCGCGGGGCGCCGAACGCGTAACCGCGAAGAAGGGCGATCTTTTCGACAGATGGGTATTGAAGAACAGGAAATCCCTCATAGTGGAGGACGTGGTCACCGATTTCAGGTTCTCTACCGACAAACAAGGCGACCTCAAGAAGATATTCAGGTCGCTGATAGCCACGCCGCTTGTCAGCGGCGACAAGGTGATAGGGATATTGAGGATGGACAGCGCCCGTAAGGTCGCCTATACACAGGACGACCTCAGGCTGCTCGATATAATAGCCGACCTGGGCGCGATCTCCATAGAAAATGCGCTCCTTTATGCCAGGACGCAGGAGCTGGCGATAATCGATTCTATGACCGGGCTTGCCGTCAGGAGGTATTTTCTCGAGCGCCTCCATGCGGAGGTCAAACGCACGGCCATGAAAAAGGGCAAGATGTCGCTCGTCATGCTCGACATAGACCATTTCAAAAAATATAACGACCAGTTCGGCCATGCCGCGGGCGATATCATATTGAAGCACATAGCGAAGACGATAAATTCGATGATCAGGGAAGGCGACATAGCGGCCAGGTACGGCGGGGAAGAGATAGTCATAATGCTATGCGGCAGGAGCAAGAATGAAGCGGCCCTGGAGGCGGAAGAGATACGCAAAGCAGTTAAGGAGAGCCCCATCATGCTCAGGAGGCATAGCGCGGACGTTACCGTTTCTATGGGAGTATCCGGCTATCCCGAGGACGCATCTTCAGCCGAAGCGCTCATAAGGTTAGCCGATGAAAGGCTTTATAAGGCAAAAGCGCAGGGGAGGGACAGAGTTTGCTCAGCCTGAAGATCCTGTATATAATTTTTCTTATCATGACGCCGCTGTCGTATTCTTACCTGTCGTATAAGAGCGTGATCGCCTCGGCCGTCGTCATTATACCGGCCATCATCTTTATATGCGGCATAGACCCGCTGAACGCGTTCCTGGCCGCCGTAGTCTTCGCAGCTTTCCAGTCGGGGGCCATAGCCGCCAAAGATATTATCGACGAAGAACGCCGGGATCTCGAGTACGAACTGGATGCCGAGGAAAATAAGAAGGGCGGGCTTCTCGAAAAGCTCGGGGCGCTGGAAGCGGAAGAGCGCGAGATAAAAGAAGACGAACTGATGATAGTGAATTTATTCGAGATAACGAGAAAGATGTCGGCCAATCTCAAATTCATAGATATATTCAACGTCTTCAGCGCTTTCCTCAAGGGCAATTTTTCCTTTACGAAATGCGACCTCTTGACATTGAACCGCGAAGATATAAAGAACCCGCGCCTTGAGAAGATATACAGCGTATGGCAGGAGACGAGCCCGGGGGTTTCGAAGCAGATAACGAATTACGACAAGCTCATAAAGAATTTCCTGCACGACCCCCGCAAGATACACGCGTCGAAAAGTTCAGGGGAGAAGGTCATGGAGGATATGGGCGTCGAGGACCCGGATGTGAAGACGTTCACGGCCGTTCCTCTTTTGAGCGATAATGTGCTCGCGGCGATACTGACGGTCGAGGACCTGCCCACGGAGGAACTCGAGAAATTCCTGATACTTTCGATGCAGTTCGCGCTCGAGATAAAGAAAGTCCTGCTGTATGAAACGGTGGAGAAGCTTGCCATAACGGATTCTCTGACAGGCCTCTACCTGCGCAGGTATTTTTACGAGCGTCTCGATGAGGAATTGCAGCGTTCGCGCCGGTATAAATTCGAGTTCGCGTTCCTCATGATCGACATAGACGACTTCAAGAAAGCGAACGATACGTACGGCCATCTCGTCGGAGACGTCATCTTAAAAGAGCTGGGCAGGCTGATAAAAGAAGGCGTGCGCGAGATCGATCTCGTCTCAAGGTACGGCGGCGAAGAATTTGCCATAGTCCTGCCCGAGACGAGCCGCGAGGGCGCGATGCTCGTAGCGGAAAGATTGAGAAAGAAGATAGCCGGCCATCTCTTCAGGGCGTATGACGAAACCCTTAATATAACGGTAAGTATAGGCGTTTCCATCTATCCGGAAGATTCGGACGATGCCGATAACCTCATAGAAAAGGCCGATATAGCCATGTATAACGCGAAAAAAATGGGCAAAAATGTTGTATGTAAATACAAAGCGTAGTATAATGAGGCCTTATGCGATTATTTATAGATACGGCTAATATAAACGAAATACGCGAAGCTAATGCCATAGGTATAATAGACGGAGTCACCACAAATCCTTCTCTCATAGCGAGGGAGGGGCGCGACTTCGTCGCAGTGGTAAAAGAAATATGCTCGATCGTCGACGGGCCGATTTCGGCAGAAGTGATAGGCTTGAAGTGCGACGAGATGATCAAAGAAGCTGCTGTCCTTGCCAAGATACATAAGAATATAGTCATAAAAATACCTCTTATAGCAGAAGGGCTTAAGGCTGCGAAGATATTATCTAAGGACGGGATAAAGACCAACCTGACGCTCTGTTTTTCCCCCACGCAGGCGCTCCTGGCCGCCAAGGCGGGCGCTACCTATGTAAGCCCGTTCATAGGCAGGCTGGACGACATAAGCCTGACCGGGATGGACCTTATCAGGGATATCAAGACGATATACACTAATTATTCTTTCAAGACGCAGGTTATAGTAGCCAGCGTAAGGAACCCTCTGCATGTCCTAGACGCCGCCAAGATCGGGGCGGACATCGCGACCGTGCCTTACGCCACTCTGATGGCTTTGATGAAGCACCCTCTTACAGATATCGGCCTGAATAAATTTTTAGAGGACCACAAGAAGATACCGTCCAAAAAATGATAAAGCCAAAACAAAATTCCGCGAAATATTTTAAAGTAATGATCGCCTTCCTCTTGATATCAAGTAATGCCGAGCTTGCCTTTCCGGTCCAATCGTCCGATGAGATAGCCGTCCAGGCTCCCAAAGAACCCATCGTGGTGAACGGCGATAACGTCGAATATTTCCAGGAAAAGAAGATGGTCACCGGGACGGGAAATATATCCATAAAATACAAAGACATAGAACTTACCTGCGACAAGATCACTGTATACCTCGACACGAGAGAATCTATAGCCGAAGGCAATGTCAAAGTGACGCAGAAGGGCGCCTATTTTACGGGCGAAAGGATGAACTATAACTTCGATACCAGGAAAGGTACCGTCCTCCAGGCCAGGCTTTCCTCCAATCCTTTGTACGGCAAGGCCGAACAGGTGGATAAGGTCGAGAATAAGGACACTTACAAGCTGGAGAGGGGGTATGTGAGCACGTGCGACCTGGAAAATCCGCACTACAGGCTGCAGGCGCGCCACGTAGAGATATTCCTTAACGATAAAGTCATCGCGAAACACATAGTCCTGTATATAGGGAAGATCCCCGTCATGTATTTCCCTTATTATGTCCAGTACCTGAGACAGTATAAAGGTTATATAACGGTGATCCCCGGCAGAAAAAGCGAATGGGGTTATTACGTATTGAACAGCTACAGGTATCAGCTCAATAATGCGTTGAAGGGCGACCTGATGCTCGATTACAGGACGAAAGACGGGCTCGGCCTGGCCGGCGGCGTGAACAATTACCACGACTTCGGAAAGATGGGCAAAGGCGCTTTCAAATTTTATTATACGAAAGAGAACGGCGATGGGGACGATAACGACCATCGAGGCGAGATAGAAAGAAGATACCGTTATCAGCTGCGCCACTATTGGGACATGGGCGAGGGTACCGATACCACGGCGCTTCTGGAATTCAATAAACTGAGCGACCCGGACGTTATAAAGGATTATTTTTATAATGAATACGAAGAGATCGGGGATAACCCCGACAATTACCTCACTTTCATAACCGCCAAACAGGAATACACCTCGCAATTTTTAATGAGAGCGCGTTTCAATAAATTCCAGTCGGTCGTCGAACGCCTGCCGGAGTATAAAATAAATATCAACAATATGCGGCTTTTTAAAGATATCCCCCTGTATTATACAGGTGCCGCCAGCGGCGTATATCTCAGGCAGATGCTGCCGGCTAACGGGACCGTCATAAAGCCGACGGAGGTCGGGCGTGTCGACGTCAATAACCAGATCTCGTATGCAATGCAATTTTTCAGGACGCTGAACATAACCCCGTTCGTCGGCACGGAAGATACTTATTATTCCAGGACGGCCGGCGGAGAGACCAACGTAATAAGGACGGTCC
>JAQUSB010000012.1 GCA_028715345.1 Candidatus Omnitrophota bacterium
GGAAAGAGTGTGAGAGAAGCTCGCGAGTATCGACATAGTCCGGGTGACGACCATTAACGATCTGCGCGATAAGATAATTTTAACGATCGAAGCGTACCTGAGTGCCAATAAAAACGCCGCCGGGAGATTTGTCCATGAAGGCGAAGAGTTCCATTTTATGAAATCCGTCAGTTTTATATTGCCTACGCAATATGAGACGGACAGTTTGGCGGGATTTGCCGATATACTCAAAAAAATAGACGTGGATTCGATATATTTTCATATTTTCGAAGCGCGTCTCAGGCTCGGAAAGAAGACCAACGACTTTTCGAATTGGATCGAGACATCGATCGGCGATAAAGAGCTGGCAGATAAGATCCTGAAACTCGATCCCTACACGTATACGCTGGAAGACCTGCGTAAAACTATAATACATATAGTAGAAAAAAGGACCAAGGCGTAAAATGGCAAGAATAGAAGAATATACACCTATCGTCGGGCAGGGAGTAATAAATAACCTGAGGCTGATAGCCGAAAAATTGAAGGGCAAGAAGGTCCAGCATATAAATTCCACGGCAGTCGGCGGCGGTGTAGCCGAAATATTGAACCGCATGGTCCCGCTCCTGCAGGAGCTGGGCGTCGATACGCGCTGGGACGTCATAAAAGGAGGCGAAAAGTTTTTCGCGACCACGAAAAAATTCCATAACGCCCTGCATGGTAAGGAAGAGAAGATAACGAGCGACGATTTTATCAATTTTATGGAAACCGGTCAGCGAAACATCGACGAGATGGATATAAGCGGCGACATAGTATTTGTCCACGATCCGCAGCCTATAATGCTTGTAAATAAAAGATCGGATAACAGATGGATCTGGCGCTGCCATGTGGACGTGTCCGATCCCGACGAGGCCGTCTGGAAGTTTTTATATGATTTTATCGTCAAATATGACGCGGCCGTATTTTCCGCGCCAGAATTTTCCCGGAAACTGCCCATAAAACAGTTTTTGATAGCGCCTTCTATCGACCCATTGAGCGATAAGAATAGAGAGCTCCCGCAGGACGTCATAGATAAAGTATTGCGTAAATACGGGATCGGGAACGATAAGCCCATAGTTACCCAGATATCGCGTTTCGACCGTCTCAAAGACCCGATAGGCGTGATCGAAGCTTACTTAAGCGTGAAGAAATATATAGACTGCCGGCTTGTGCTGGCAGGCGGCGGAGCGGCCGATGACCCCGAAGGAGTTTCGGTATATGAAGAGTGCAAAACATACGCCGCTAAAGATAAGGATATACATGTACTTTGGATGGCCCAGGACGATATCGAAATAAATGCGTTACAGCGCGCGTCTACCGTAATTGTCCAAAAATCGTTAAAAGAAGGTTTCGGCCTGACCGTCGCCGAAGCTTTATGGAAAGGGAAACCTGTGGTTGCGTCCCATGTAGGAGGCATACCTCTGCAGATATCGCATAAATACTCCGGCCTTCTTTGCCATTCGGTAGAAGGGGCCGCCTTCGCGATAAAACAGCTCCTCAATAGCCCCGAGTATGCCGTGAAACTGGGCAATAACGGCCGGGAGCATATACGGAATAATTTTCTCATAACGCGCCACCTCAGAGATTATATGTTGCTGTTCCTGTCCTTGTACCATAACGAAGACGTGGTTTACTTATGATGATCGAGCATATTTTATTATGGGTCGCAGCATTGATATTCGTGAGCGTTATATCAAGTAAACTCTCGGATAGATTTGCCATACCTGCTTTGTTGCTTTTTTTAGTTATAGGCATGCTTGCCGGTTCGGAAGGCATAGGCGGCATCTATTTCGACGATGCGCAGCTGGCCAAAGCCATAGGTATCGTTGCGTTAATTTTTATTATTTTTTCCGGCGGGCTTGACACGAATTGGAAAGAAACGAGATCCATTGTTTTCCCGGGGGTTATCCTTTCCACAATAGGGGTTTTGCTCACAGCCGTCATAACGGGATATTTCGCAATGCTTATTTTAAAATTCTCTTTTTTAGAAGGAATGCTGTTAGGCTCTATCGTATCGTCAACGGATGCCGCAGCCGTATTCAGTATCTTAAGATCCAAGCGGATCAGCCTTCGCAGCCCCCTGAAGCCGTTGCTTGAGTTTGAATCGGGCAGCAACGATCCGATGGCCGTTTTTTTGACCATAGGATTCATATCTCTCCTGACAGCGAAGAGTGCGGATGTCGCTGCGCTTATCCCGAAATTCATTATCGATATGGGAGTGGGTGCCCTGACAGGATATTTATTGTCAGGGCTCATTGTATCTTTTATTTCCCGCCTGAAACTGGAATACGAAGGGCTTTACCTGGCGCTGACGATATCACTCGTCCTTTTGACATATGTTATAGCCGTTTTTCTTAAAGGTAACGGTTTCCTTGCGGTATATATCGTTGGCTTGATGCTTGGCCGCGCCGAATTCCCAAATAAAAAGATGATCATGAGATTCCATGACGGCTTGGCCTGGTTAATGCAGATCACTATGTTTGTGACATTGGGGCTGCTCGTCTTTCCGTCGCGCATTGTGCCGTTACTGGGAGCAGGGGTGCTGCTTACGATTATTCTTATGATAATTGCGCGTCCGCTGAGCGTAATGCTGTGCCTTATGCCGTTTAAAATGGAATTACGAAAAAAGATCATGATCGGGTGGGTCGGATTAAGGGGCTCCGTTCCGATCATTCTGGCGACATTTCCTTTTATGGCAGGTATTCCGCAAGCCGACACTATCTTTAATGTCGTATTTTTCGTCGTTATCGCGTCGGTATTCGTTCAAGGGACATCTATCCCTTTCGTTTCCAAAATATTAAAATTAGACGTTCCGTGGGCCTACAGAAAAAGCTACCCTATAGAATTCGAAAAGATCGAAGGTGTCGACGCGGAGCTGACGGATGTCCTCGTTCCGTATGACTCGAAAGCAGTGGGCGAGAGGATCGGCGATCTGAATATCCCCGAGAAGTGCCTCATCGTCCTTATTTCCAGGAATGAAAAATTTATTATCCCGTCCGGTTCGGTGATATTAGAGGGCGGCGACGTTCTGCTGGTATTGGCCAGCGGCAAAGACTTGGCCGCGCTTCAAAAAATACTCGCGAATCTAAAGTAAGTAGCGCACCCTTAAGGGTGCGCTACGATTGTGGATAATTTTTATGAGGATCTAGAATGAAAACAAAATCGGTCGATTTGGTAAGCTTGCCGGGTTATCAAAAAGATTCTATCGTGAGCCAGGAGATCATAAAGAAAGAAGCAGGGACGGTAACGATATTTGCCTTTGATAAAGGCCAGGGTTTAAGCGAACATACTGCCCCTTTCGATGCTTTGGTTTATATCCTGGACGGGCAAGCAAAGATCAATATTTCAGGCAAGCCGCATCTTCTTAAGAAAGGCCGGATGATCTTAATGCCGGCAAATAAGCCGCACTCGTTAAAAGCGGTTAGAAGGTTTAAGATGCTATTGGTTATGGTGAAAAATTAATAGAGTGTCCCCGACTGGCACGTCCCCCAAAGGGTTATTTACGGCGGGCCTTCTCCAATTTCAGTACTCTCTCTTCCAATTTCGTTACCTTATCTTCCAGAGCTTTGAAGTTTTCGGTCATGCTCTTAAATCTTCGCGCCGCGTATTCTCCAGCCTCTTCCATTTTTACCTGGGAGCCTTCCATGTAGAATTGCGTACCCTCAGGTACCACCATATTTATGCCGCCGATCTTCTTTACCTCCATACCGGGCCGGACCTCATTGATATTCTCGGGGGTCATCTTATGTACGTCCTTGCCATTTTTGTCGTAATCGGTCTGCGCGCAGATAGCGTTTTGCAGAAAGAATAACGCGATCGCCGCACCGCCTACCGCCGCTTTTTTCAGATTTGTCATAATTGATCGCCGTATGTTCAACTGGTGCGTTTGACAGTCATGCTGACTACTATAGGCATGCCCAATCCCACCGATGGGTTGCGGTATTTTATGACTGCCCGGTCGAATTGGTTTAAGTCCATCATGCCGATAGTATCGGAGCCTTTGGTTATGAGAGCGTCATCAGGTACTTTTAGAGTAATCTCGTCATTGGCTATCGTAGGATAAGTCTGGGTCCATTTTACCACTATGACACCTTTTATGGTGTCGAGAGACACTATCTCTCCCGCTAAAGTATATACTGTGACCGTTTCTACAGCGTCTTCGCACATAACCGGTGTGACGGCTACTATGGCGCAGAGCGCGACCAGCATGGAAAAGAAAAAATTTGCCGGCATATCGAGCACCTCCTTGTTGGGTTTAAGTTTACTATAAGATCAGGAAAAGTCAAGGCGCGGTGTTTATTCTATAATAGACTTGACATTATCATAGATATCATTATACTTAGTAATAGTAATATATATTGCGGGTTATCTTTCATATATTATAAAAGGTTTATAATGAGTTATTACAGAATATTGGGGCTGGAAGCAGAACCTTTTTCCACAAGCCCGGACCCGCAGTTTTTTTTACCAATCCAAAGAGCACAAATCCGTCCTTTACCGCCTACGCATAGCAGTCGAGTTAAAACGAGGTTTAAGCCTGGTCCTCGGCGATGTCGGGACAGGCAAGACGACCCTGTCGAGGAAACTTTCCCAACTCTTAAAATCGGATTCGGGCCTCATAATGACTATGATACTAAACCCGATATACGAATCCGAAAAGCAGTTCTTGGCCGATCTGGCCGAGCGATTTGGGATAAACAATATCCCCGGCTCGACCGTCCTCGATTATCTTAAGGCGATAGAGAAGTTCCTTTTCGAAAAATGCGTCGAAGAGAATAAGACGATCGTCCTGCTCATAGACGAATCCCAGAAATTGACCGATCCCTGCATAGAGATACTGCGCACCATCCTCAATTACGAAACCAACGAATATAAAATCCTCCAGCTTATCATAATGGGGCAGATGGAACTTCTGCCGCGCATAAGTACTATAAAGAATCTGTGGGACAGGATATCGCTAAAGTATATGCTCAACCCTCTCGACGAGGACGAAGTGAGGGAGCTTATAGCTTTCAGGTTGAAACAGGCCGGCTATGCGTCTAAGCACCTTCTCTTTACCGAAAGCGCCATAGATGCCGTATATAACCACAGCCAGGGATATCCCAGGAGGATAGCCATGCTATGCCACGACGCGTTGGAGCACCTTGTGATGCGCAACAAAGGCATAGTAACGGCCGACATAATCCAGGAAATAATAAAAAATGAGCTGTCGCCTTTCCAGGGCGCGCTTAAGTCATAATGGCAGAGAATATTTCGCCGGAAGAGAAACTCTTCAGGATCATACAGAAAGAGAAGGCCGCGCCCGCGACGGCAGAACGCCCTCCGGCTTTCCATCCGCCCGCGGCCGATTGGCTCAAAAAATTCGGCGAAACGGCTCTGCAGTGGAAAGATAGATTACTCAACCCGTCAAAAGCGAAGAAGCTCGTCCTGGATCTGCAGCTGCGGACCGTTAACATATTTTTAACCGCGGTGCTTGTGTTGCTCGTCGTATCCTTGATATATTATGCCGTGAGGAATTATCCGAACACCGCAAAAGTGACGCTCGCGACGGCTACGGCTCAGACTTTTCTTCCGCCCGAAGCGAAAAGCGCCGGGCAAGTCCATAGCGCCGGAGATTACCTTAACGCTGCCAGGCAGAGGAACATATTTACAGCCACTCAGGATGCCGGCAGTGTAAGTCAGGATGCCGGCGCGCCCGTCCAGGAATTCGACCGGGCCAGCCTGGGCGATCTGAAGGTCCAGGGAATATCGTGGGGCGATGTTCCTAAAGTTATGATACAGAGCGCGAAAGACAATAAATTTTATATATTGAAACAGGGCCAATCCGTAGGCTCGACCGGTGTTAAGGTCAAGACGATACTTCGCAATAAAGTAGTGCTCACTGCGGGGGACAAAGATTTTGAACTATAAGAAATTTGCCGTAATTTCGATGAGTCTGCTCCTTCTGGCCACCCCGGCCTGCGGAGAGCCGGGCTCATATATATCCGAGCCCGTCGAGATGTCTCACCATCCTTCTATATCCGAATACGGCATCGAGGGGCTGAAGAAACGCCTTTCCTTAGATATACGCTCGATGGACATAAACCAGTTCCTGAAGTTTCTCGCTACCGAAGGCTCGCTGAATATAGTAACTACGAAAAACGTCTCCGGCCTGGTCAGTTTACTCATAAACGACGTGACGATAGCGGATGCGCTCGAGATAGCCCTTTCCGCGAACAACCTCGCGAGCGAAAAGAAGGAAAATATCATTTCGATAATGACGAACGCGGAATACAAGGCCATGTACGGCGTCGATTTTTACGACCAGCGGATGACTTTCGTTTACCAGTTGAAATATGCTTCCGTAAAAAACGTCTCTGCCATGCTTGCCAATATAAAAAGCGATATAGGCAAAGTCATATCGGATGAATCGACCGGGACCATAGTCATCATAGATACTCCGGCGAAAATACGGGAGATGAAGGAAGTGATAAAGCAGCAGGAGCTGCCTACCGTTACGAGAGTCTACCCGACGGAGACCAAAGTATTCGAAATGAAATACGCCAAGATAGAGACGATAAAAGACGAGTTGACGAAGCTGCTCACTCCCGATATAGGCACGATGAGGACGGACACCAGGACCAACAGCGTGATGATCACCGACCTGCCGTACCAATTCAGGCGTATCGAGACGATGCTGCACGCTTTCGACAGGAAGGCGAGGCAGGTCTTCATAGAGGCGCACATAGTAGAAGTAACGCTTGGCGACCAGTTCCAGTGGGGCGTCGACTGGGAGAAGGTCATACGTATAGCCGGCACCCACGGGATCAAGTTCATACCGAGCATATCGCTGCCCCTGGCCGCTGCGACGACGATGGGGACCCTGTCGATACAGACGGCGAATGCGACGACGCCAAATGCCATCATACAGATGCTCGGCACGGTCACGGAGACGAGGATACTCTCCAACCCGCACCTTACGGTAGAGGAGGGTAAGGAGGCAAAGATAGAAGTCATCGAAAAGCAGCCGTATCAGGAAGATACGACGACGACGGCTTCCGGCGGCACTACCACGGCTTCGAAGAGCTATCAGTGGGTGAATGTCGGCATCACTTTAAATGTTACTACGAGGATAAATAAAGACGGCAATATAAACATGCTCATAAAGCCGGAGGTAAGCTCTATCGAGACATGGTACGGCGGCATGGCGCAGGCAGCCGGCGCGGTGCCTGTAGTGAAATCGTCGAATGCACAGACGACGGTAAATGTCAAAGACGGCACTACGATAATCATAGCCGGCATGATATCCGACAATAAAGTCAGGACGATAAATAAGATACCGTTCTTCGGCGATCTGCCTGTAGTAGGCAAAGCATTTCAGAACATAAGCGATAATATATCGCGGACGGAAACCATAGTCTTTTTGACCCCGAAGCTGGTCGAGGGTGATAAGAGCTTCCTGTTGGAAAAGGAATTGCCCAAGATGTCCGGCGGGATACGGGAATAATTCGTGCTTGAATATGTGCCGGCGAACCTACAAAGGTGAGGACATGAAAAAAATCGCAATAATTTTGCTTCTATTCGTCTTCGTATCCGCGACCCCCGCGCGATATGCCTTCGCTGCGTGGGGCAGTTCGGACAAAGAGTCGAAGCTGCAGAAAGAGTCGTACGAAAAGCTTATAAGTAAGAACATCGAGCTGAGGAACGAAGTCGACACATTGATAAAGGAGCAGGAGCAGCTTCGCGAGATCTACAAAGTGCTGCTCGAAAAAGTTAAAACGCTGCAGCGCGACAATGCCCTTGTATTGAAGGATAAAGACTCGACCGAGCGCGCGGCGGAGGATGCTCAAAAAGCCATTACGGCGCTGAAGAAAGAGCTCGCCGATTCTAATTCCAGGATAATGAAGATGCAGGCGGTCATAGGAAAACCCGAAGTCGGGGTCAAAAAAGGCACAGCCGCTTATTACGAGAAGAACATACTTCACCTGAGCAATTCCCTGAAGAGTTCCGAGGCCAAATATAAAAGCGCCGCGGCGGAAAAAGACGCGCTTCTTAAGGAATTGGGAGAGATAAAGGACAAGCTTGCCGCGCAGAAGATGGATTCGGATAATTCGGCGGGTAAGCTTAAAGAGCAGTACGCTAAGATCGAGGCCCAGGCCGGAAAGATCGACGAGCTTTCGCTCCAGCTGGAAGAAGAGCTTAAGGGTAAACAGTCCTCCGCTGAAGAACTGGAGGATGTCCGCGCCTCTTTAAAGGAAAAAGAAGGGCAGCTCAAAGAAGAGTACGATAAATTTACCGAAAACATGAGATCCATGGAAGAGATGCAGGCGAAAAAGATCGACGAGCTTTCGGCCGAGCTGAAAAAAGAGCAGGATAGCAGGGAGGACGCGGTTAAGGAACTGGGCCGGATGAAAGAGAAATTCGCCGGCCAAAAAGCCGGCTCGGAAGAAGCGCTAAGCCAGGTCAAGGACCTGTCCGTGAAGATAGATGCGCAGGCCAAAAAGATCGACGAGCTTTCGGCCGAGCTGAAAAAAGAGCAGGATAATAAACAGTCCGCCGCCGGTGAACTGGATAGGGTCCGCGCCTCTCTGCGGGAGAAGGACGACCAGATAAGATCGAAGGACGCGGAGATCAAAAACTCGTTATCGGCAGGAGATAAGCTTTCCGAAAAGATCAATGCCCTGGAAGCGGACGCCAAGATCGATAAGAAGGCCCTGAACGAATACGCCGCACAGATGAAGGAACAGGACGCTAAGGTCGCGAAGATAAAAGAGGAGATCGCATCTTCCGAAGTTAAATTCAGGCAAAAAGAGAAAGATATCGAAAGCCTGCGCGCAGCAGGCCAGGCTCAGAACCAGAAGATGCGCACGCTCGAGCAGGATATTTTAGAAAGCGCTTCTACTATAAAGGAACAGGCCGAGAAATTGAAATCTTCCCGAACCCGCATAGACGCGCTCGAAGCGGAGATAAAAAAGAAGAGCGATAGCCTTTCCGCGGCACAGGATGCTCTCAAATCCCGCGATGAAGATACTAAAAAGCTCAAAAAAATATTCAGCATGGACGAGCTTAGGAAAAAGCATCCCGGCATATTCACGGCGAAGAAAGATGCGGTGAAAGAATATACGAAGAGCGACGCCGCCAAACGCGTCAAAGAGGCTATAGATAAAGCAAACGCCCGCCGAAAGATAAAAGACGAGAATCTCCGCGCGCTGGAGAAGAAGATAGCCGATGCCGTGTCGTCGGAGAACAAGCTCAAGGCTGAATTGGCGAATGCGGATGAGAAGATAAAAGAAAGCCGCAGCGGCATAACCGGATCGGAAGAGCGTATCAAGGAAGAGAAGATAAAATTCGATTCGGAAGACGGGAAGATAAAAGAGCTCGAACTCTCTATAAACGGCGTTGCCGCTACGCAGATGGACCTGCAGGCGAAGCTGGATGCTGCGCCTAAAAAGATAGCCCAGATCGAGGCTACCCTTAAGGACCTGCCGGCTAACCTGCCGAAGGACAGTCCGGCCGGATTTAAAACATCCGAGATGAGGTCTTTAGAAAGCCAGCTTGCTAAGGCGCGCGAAGAAGAGAGCGCTCTTAAGGATGAGGTGCGCGCTGCCGAAAACAAGATCGCAGAATTAAAAGATACGGCAGAGGCGTCGCGCGCGAAAATAAAACGCGATCTCGAGGCGAAAGTCAATGAGTGCAAGACGGAGATAAAGGCGTTCGAGAAGAATATAATCGAAAGCAAAAATACGAAGCGCGCGCTGGGCAGGAAGATACAGAAGCTTATGCGCGATATCGATAAACTGAATAAGAAAAAAGAGGCCGTCCTGGCAGCTATAAAAAAAGACGACGAAGAGATAACGGACCTTAAAAAGATCATCGAGAAAGAAGCGGGCGAAATAAAGGATGCCGAGGACACCGGTAAGATACCGGCGGCGCAGGAGAATGCCGATGCCGAGCCTGCCGACGAGGCCCGGAATGTCATCTCGTTCTTAAGCGGCCGTATAGATGAGCTTAAAAGCAAGAATGACGAACTCCAAAAAAGTATAGCGTCCTCGAAGGCCGCGGAGACGGAAGCTGTGCGCGACAGGGAGGCTGAAAAAAGCAGGGCCGACGAAGCTATTCGAAAAACGAAAAAAGAGAATATAAATATGCATTATAACCTTGCGGTCGTCTACGAAAGGAACGGTATGTATAAAGACGCCGAGCGCGAATACCTGAAATGCCTCGATCTGGACAATAGCGACGCAGGGGTGCATTATAATTTGGCCGTCTTATACGACGACAAAATGAACAATAATTTTAAGGCCACTAAACATTACAGGGCCTATCTGAAGCTGACCCCCAAAGGTAGAAATACCTATAAAGTTCGGCAATGGCTTACCGATATAGAGCTTGAAAGCCGCCTGGGGGTGGAGGCGCGATGAGGCTGAAAGTAACGCTCATATTCACGCTCTCCATACTTATCCCCACCGTGCTGTTGGCATACTTCGGCCTTAAGGCGGTCAGGAGCGAGCGATCGATCGTCGAGCGGAGCATGCAGGAGCGGTACGAGACCATGGCTGATATCATCGAAAACGAGATCGATACTACGCTCGCCGGCGTTTCGCGCTCGTTTGTTAAAAATAAAACGGTCGTAGAATTGATAATCCTCGACCAGGCGTCGTTATTCAAAGACCAGGTATCCGTGCACAGGGCCGACGGCTCCGTCCTGGGGGAGGCCGATAAAAAATACCTGAAGAATCCTGTAGTGACGCGGCGGCTTAAGAACCTGCCGTATACGCTGACCGTATACGAGCGTTACCCGGCGCTTTTGGAAAGATACGAGGACAGGAAGAAAGCCCTCTATTTTTACGTTACGATAATAGCGATATCCGCGGTCTTGATACTTGCGGGCGCCGCGTTTACCCTCGGCGCATTGTCGCGGCAGTGGCAGCTGGCTGAGCTCAAGAGTGAGTTCGCATCCAGCCTTTCGCACGACCTCCGCCGCCCGCTCACATCCATACGGATGTTCTCCGAGATGCTGAAAGACAACCTTGTCGCCAGCGACGAGAAACGCCGTGAATATTACACCGCGATAAATAGCGAATCGGAGCGGCTTACCCAGCTTGCGAATAATATACTCGATTTTTCCCGCATAGAGAACGGCCGTAAGGTCAAGCATTTGAAACAGGAAGATGTCGCCAGGCTCGTGAAAGAGACGGTCGACTATTTCCAGTCTTACAGCCTGGACGAGGCTCATCCCGTTTCGATATCGATACCGCAAGGACTGCCCTTCATACGTATAGATGCAAGCACGATATCCCAGGCCATCCTTAACCTTCTATCTAATGCCGCCAAATATTCCGATCCGGGCAAAGCCATAAAAGTTTCCGTAAAGAAAAGGCTCAAAGACCTGGCGATCGAGGTCGCCGACGAAGGTACGGGCGTACCTAAATCCGAACAGAAGAAGATATTCCGTAAATTTTACCGCGTCCATAAAGATACGGCTGACGTGGAAGGCTCCGGGCTTGGGTTGGCGCTGGTCAAATACGCCGCAGAGATCCACGGCGGACGTGTCGAACTCGTAAGCAAAGTAGGCGAGGGCAGCAGATTTACGCTCACCCTGCCGCTATAATTATAATGCCGAAAATCCTGATAGTCGAAGACGATAAACACATACTGACCGGGCTTGTGGACTCGCTCGCGATGGAGGGCTATAAGACCGTCATTGCCAGGGACGGCAAGGAGGCGCTCGCCCAGGCTAAGGATAAAGCGCCGGATCTTATTATACTCGACATAATGCTTCCCAAGCTTAACGGCTACGAGGTATGTAAACAGCTGCGTTCGCGCGGGATGAATATACCGATCATCATATTGAGCGCCCGCGCGCAGGAAGCCGATAAGGTGCTCGGCCTCGAGCTGGGCGCCGATGACTACGTTACGAAGCCGTTTTCGCCGCGCGAGCTTATAACGCGCGTCAAGACCGTGCTGCGCAGGATGGAGACGGCCGGCAAAGTCGACGACAAGCTTTCTTTCGGCAACATAAAGATAGATTTCAGGAAGTTCCAGGCGTCCAAAGGCGGTAAGGAGATAAAGCTGACGGATGCGGAGTGTAAGATATTGAAGCTTCTCCTGGCGAGCCCGGGCGAGCCGGTCTCGCGGCATAAGATATTATCCGAGATCTGGACCAATGAGGAGGTCACTACCCGCACGGTCGATACGCACATATGGAATCTCCGGGAAAAGCTGGAGGACGATCCGTCGGACCCTAAACATATATTGACGGTGCACAGGATAGGATATAAATTTGCGGAGTAGCGGCGGACCTATGGGACGGCTTGACAACTTCTTGACAATTTCTTAACGCGGTTCTGACAACTTTTGCCGGGATATAAGATATACTAATAGTGTAAGCTAACGTAAAACAAATGCGAGGGCGCCACAATGCGTAAACTGACACTTATAATGATCCTGGCTTTAGTATCGCTTGCGATGCCGGCGGCGCAGACAGACGCCGCTACGGTAACGGCGAAGAGGGCAGTGTTCGAGCGCCCGCTCTCCTGGCGCGCGGACGGGGCGGGCCAATATGCGTTTAAGGGCAACGTTACCTTAACGAAGGCCGCCATAGCAACCGACGGCTCGGTCCAGTCCGCATCAGGCGGCACATGCGAGCTCACTATGCCGTATACCGCAGCCGGCAAAATATCCACGATCAGCGCGAACTGGACGTTTACGGGTAAAGTTACGCTTGAGGTGAGCGCCACAGGCAATGAGAAAGATTACGTCGCCGTCACGAACGGCGTTCCTCTCGCCCGGGAGGCATTCGCTGCAGGCTCCGGCCTGAAGTGGCGCGCGGCGCTGGACGCGGGCAGCGCCCTTACCGAAGTGAAAATAGCATATACCGACTCTTCCGGGGTATCCGGCACTTTCGGAAATCCCGATATCAGCGGCTTCGCACACAGGAAAAAAGTATACATCGAAAATCCTTCCAAGACGGCGTTATATAATTTTCAGATGCAGCTGAAGATAGGCGAATCGAAAAAGTCTGCCAATTGCGCGTTTTACCTGGATACGGCGCCGCTCCCCGATTTTACCGACATACGCTTTACGCAGGCTGACGGCCAGACGAGCCTGCCTTATTTTATCGAAAACGTCAACGGCAAAAAGGCGTCCCGCACGGCGGCTGTATGGCTGAAGATCCCCGAGATACCGAAAGAAGGCCTCCCTATATATATTTATTACGGCAATAGCAAGGCGGCCGATCTGTCGAGCGCCGCGGCGGTCTTCGATTTCTTCGACGATTTTACCGCAAATCTTAATAGCGCCGGATGGAAGGTCGAGCTTGAGTCTAAAGACAGCCTCGTATCGGTTTCCGGTTCTACGCTTGCCATAGACGCCGCGCGCGTCACGACGTCGGCGTATAAATTTTATAACGGCATAATAGAATACAGGGCGAAGATGGTCGCTAACGGCGGCATCGAGTGCATCATAATAGCGGGCGCGTCCCGGGACGAGGACCTGTCCGCATATTCTTCCATCATGGCAGCGTCAGCGCACTGCATTGTGAAGAACGGTAAAGTCCTGGCAAATTATCCTAAACAGATCTCTCTCGATACATATTACGATTTCGGGATATCGGCAAACGGCGGCGACATCACTTTCGCGAGATACGCCGACGGCTCTTTCGAGGCGCCGCAGGCGGAAGTGAAAGTGTCGCTGTCGAGCGCGCCGTCGTCCGCGTCCCCGATAGGCTTCTCGGCGGGCAAAGGCGGCACCGGCTTTGTCTGCGACTGGATCCGCACGCGCCGTTATGCGGCGCTGCCTCCGCAGGTGGACGCGGCCAAGACCGCCTCTTCCGCCGAGGAGACGACCGACCTGCCGCGATTCGATTCTCTTACGCTTGCCCCGGACGGCAGCGTGGTGCCGGCCTCCGGCAAAACGACCGGTACCTACACGTCGCGCCTTACGACGATCCCGTTCGACGCCCGCATACTTACCGCAGCCTGGACCGAGGCCGCGCCGGACGACAACCCTATAAAGGTAAGCGTATCTACAAAGGAAGACGCGTCATACGTTAGCGGCTGGTCGAACGGCAGGGCTAAATACGTTTCGAAGAAAGAATTTACGAAAGGTAATAAGCTGAGATATAAGGTCGTTATTACTAAGGCTTCCGCGGCGAAAGCGGCGCCTTCCCTGGAAAAATTTACGCTCGGTTTCGAGCCGGGCACGATAAAGGTCATCTCGCCCGCCGGCGGTGAGATCATCGCGCCGCTTAGTGCATACTCGATAATGTGGGAGACGACGGGCTACGAAGATTCTTACTTTATGGACATATCCTATTCCGATGACGGCGGGTTATCTTTCCGGCCGATAGCGCCGAAAGTCGCCAATACAGGCAGCTACGAATGGAAGACCCCCGAGATAGAATCCGCCGAAGTCATAATGATGGTAGCCGATTCTCTGGATAAGAGCGTATGCGGCGTCTCCGAAGCGCCGTTTTCTATAACTACATATATAGAGGAAGGCAAGGCAGTTGAAGGGAAGAAGACGACTTCCGAGAGCGAAGCTAAAGCCTCGAGCGAAACCGTAAAGAAGGAAGAGTCTAAGGCTGCCGAAGAAGAGAAGAAGCCCGGCGCCAAGAAATACGACATATTGCTTAAGCTGGGCGATAACGTTACATCTAATGCGGATGAAGACGCGCGGGCCTCTTTTAAAGAGGGCGATATAGTCATGATAAAGCCCGCAGGCTATAACTGGTCCGATACCGAGCGCCACAGCTTTCTTATAGTGCAGGCGGAGCTTACCGAAGCCGAAGCCGCTGACCTGATGAGGCCGGAGGAGACCGTCATAGGCAAGGATAAGACGGGTAAGGATATAGTGAAAGTGACCGGAGCGAGAAAATATAAGATAGACCTGAACAAACGCGGCCTGGCCATACAAAAAGACGCCGCGATGAAGGGAATGCTGAAGTATGCGCCGGTCGTGAGCAAAGCGGAAATAGACGATAAGGGAAAATAAACGCGGAGAAATACGATGCGTAAACTGACTGTAGCGACGATCCTGGCAATGCTGGCACTGGCCGTATTCGCAGCGCCGTCCTATGCCGTCACCGAGTTCGTCTGTACGATCGCGCCGTCGGGCGGAGACTACACGTCGCTTTCTAGCTGGAACGCGAATAACCAGGCTGACCTCTCCTCCGGCACAGTAGCCTTATCCCACAGCGGTATAACCGGTACGATAGCCGACGGTTCTTATGTAAAGGGCGCGACAAGCGGCGCGTATGGTACTGTCGTTCACGTTACCTCAAGCCAGATATGCATCAAATCAGTTACGGGGACATTTGCATCTAATGAAAAAATAGATAAAACAAGTACCCTTAACGGTACGGCCACAGGCACAGATCATGTTACATCATCGACAGTCCCTGATAGTGTGATCGCTGTAGCCAAGATAGACGGCGACTGGACAGGCGCCCCGGACACGACAGCGGTAACGATAGACGGTTGGACGACGTCGAGCGCTAACTATATTAAAATTTATACTACACCGACGGCCAGGCATACGGGTAAATGGAATACGGGCGCGTATATTCTATCTGTTACGGCAAGCGCGAATAGCACAGCGGCGTTATATATTAAGGAAAACTATGTAACAGTAGAGGGGTTACAGGTGCTTTTGACAAATTCGGGGGGATATACGGCTTGCATGGGAATTAAAATAGATAGCCAAGACGCATCGGCGACGATTAATATATGGAAGAATATTGTGCGTGGAGCCATATCCGGGACAGATTCACAGGGGTATGGAATTTACTGTAATAATTCTAATATCACTGGGAATATTTACAATAATTTAGTGTATTCTTTTGTGAATGGATCTGTTGTTTACGAGTCAGGTATCACTATAAATACCGGGGGTACATATTATCTTTACAATAACACGGTTTATGGGAATTATTATGGCATTAAATGTAATGCCGGAACCGTAACCGCTACAAATAACATCGCTAACGCCAATAATACGGATTATGCGGGGACTATCGCTACCAGCGCTACGAATATTTCGAGCGATGCCACCTCGCCTGATACATCTTATCGCAGTAAGACCGTTACTTTTGTCAGCACTACTTCAGGCAGTGAAGACTTCCACCTCTCATCGGGCGACACGAACGCGAAGAACACCGGCACCGACCTCTCAGGTACATTCACCGATGATATAGAAGGTATTAATAGAGGTGCGGGAACCAGTATATGGTGTATCGGCGCATCCGAATACGGCATAGTCTGGCTGGGGACCACCTCTACCTCCTGGGGAACGGCCGCCAACTGGACAGGCGGCTCTGTCCCGGGCACGAACGACGCCGTTATATTTAATTCCACATCAGCCGCTTATGATTGCGCACTAAGCGCCGATACCACCGTCGCTTCTATCTCTATGCAGTCCGGTTATACGGGTACGATCACCCAAGGGTCGTACACACTTACAGTAAGAAGTTTCAGTCAGGCGGCAGGGACGTTTACCGGTGGAAGCGCGGCGATAACACTCAACGGCAACTACACTCTATCCGGCGGGACATTCACATCCACGAGCGGGACGCTGGCACTAAGTACCTGTAATTGGAATCACTCAGCAGGTACTTTTACCCACAATAACGGAACGTTAGTATTTGAGGGGACGTGTACATTTAAGGTGCCTGTTACGGAAACGTTCAATATCATTACGCCAAAAAGTCAGGCTATTGGTACGATCCAAGAAGGGAATACGTTAATTGTGGTTGGGACCTTGACACTAAACCCTGGTTGCTTTTTGGGAGGTACGCTTCAGCCACAGGGCTCTCTAGTGTTGGAAACTTATAAGTATGGGTGCACTACTACCTCTACAATTAGTTATGTAACATCCGGAGATCAGACCATTGTCGCTAACAGTGGTAAATACTACTATCACTTTTCCGGTAATTTTTATATCAACAAACCTTCAGGCACAGTTACGGTTACAGGATCAGGAATACCAACTTTTGGTGCTTTTACTCTGGTATCCGGGAACTTCAGCTGTCCTAATAATGATTTGATAGTTGGATGTTACCCCGGTGATAATGCGCATCATTTCACTTTAAGCGGGGGGACATTTACAGCGCCAGGATCCGGGCATATACTGTATATAAATAAGGGGAATTGGATTCATACTGCGGGTACTTTTAAGCATAATGACGGAACCGTGATATTTGATTCGGACAATAGTCCCACTGCCCGTAGCATTGCAGCAACTACTACCGAGACATTCTATAATTTAACGCTATATTATGAGAGTTCGGTTACTATACCCTCTGGTAATAAGGTAACAGTGCTTGGTGATTTCAAACTCGACAAAGGATACATAAATACTGGTACATTAGACCTAAGAGGTAACATGTTGGTAACAGCAAGCGGCTATGGTGGATCAGCGGCTATTGAATTTAATGGGACAAGCGCGCAGACCGTGACTTTAAAATATGCAGGATTTCCAACGGGTGCGATTACCGTTAATAATTCTGCGGGGGTAACTTTTACTCCGGACAGCGGTATAACGTTTCCCGTACCCGGCGCAGTTACAATAAACAGCGGCACGCTATCCCTTGGAGGTAACACGACATTTTCTGACAATGTCACTATCAGTTCAGGCGGCACACTATCATCTTTTGTCGGCGGAGGAATCATAACTTTTAAAAACAGTAAAACTGTAACGGTTGATTCAGGCGGGACGCTCACATTATACGGAGCCCCCGGGAACCTGCTTACCTTAAATAGCGATAATACGGCCAAATGGATCTTAAACGCGGCCGCAGGGTCTATCTATAACATAGATTATGTGAGCGCTAATTATTCGAACGGGTCGCCCAACACTATCCATGCCGGCCCAAACTCGACGATAAGTAACTGCACTAACTGGGATACCGGCGCCTCAGTGTGCACATGGGACGGGTCGGAGTCTACGGCATGGGATACGGCCGCTAACTGGAGCACGGGTTCTGTTCCGACGTCGACTACCAGCGTCGTGATACCGAGCGGGTGCGCTAATTATCCTACCTTAGCCAACTCGACTACAGTGTTCGCGCTTACCGTAAATAGCGGGGCGAGCGCTACATTGAATGACGATCTCACCGCGACCGTTGGCGTTCGTAATGCGGGCACGCTCACTCTGGCGGCTTCCAAAACCCTCACCGCCGGCGGAGTAGATTTTACGAGCGGCACATTTACCCCGGGCACAGGCTCGACGGTGATATTGACGACATCTAACGGTTCAGGAGGTTTAGTTACCGGAGGAAATAGTTTTTATGATCTGACGGTTTCTTCGGGATCATTTACGTTTAAACAAGGATTGGCGGATACGCTTACTGTTACGGGGACATTGGCTATTTCCAGTGGAGGTACACTATTATGCCCATACACGGATCTCACCACAACTACCACAGATTCTACAGGCGCTACAGTCGCCGGCGGTAAAGGCCGTACCATCACAGCCGCAAACATCGACATCCAAACAGGCGGCAGCCTTAACGCGGATGGGTGCGGGTTTGGGGCAGGCGCGGGGCCGGGCAAGGCCAACGGCGGTGCTTCTTATGGAGGTGTGGGGCAAGTGTCTACTGTAACTTATGGTTCTGCGGGAAATCCAACTTCGCTTGGATCTGGCGCAAATACAGCAGCAGGCGGCGGAGCGATAATACTTAATGTTTCAGGTACGTTAACGGTAGCGGGAACTCTAAGTTCGAATGGTGCAGGTAGTGGTAGTTATGGTTCTTCGGGAGGTACTATTAATATCACTGCTGGTACGTTAGCAGGATCAGGTACGATATCCTCGAATGGTGGGATTCAATATTACGGGGGTAGTGGTGGACGAATATCTTTAGTGAATGTGACCACAAATAATTTTTCGGGAACACTCCAAGCTAATGGTGCTTTTGGGTACGGTGGTTACGCTGGAACTATTGCTTTTCCTTCGGGATACAATTTAACGCTGGGTGGTTCGGGCAATATGACAACATTGCGTTTGGGAAGCGATGGGTCATATAATTATACTTTTGGCACAATCACTATAAATTCAGGAGGGACATTAGAAATAGACGGTAATCCGACTATGAACTCATCCAATGGCGGAGCCGCGACAATATCCGCAACCAGTATAGATGTAAAAAGCGGTGGAGCTATAAGCGCAAATGCATTTGGTTTTTGCTGGGGACATGATGGACCTGGATACGGTGCTAATAACATAGGCGGCACCTATGGAGGAGAGGCATGTGGTAACACAAATTTGACGTATGGGTCTTTAACAAATCCAATAAATTTAGGAAGTCAAGGTGTTTCAATTACGGGTGGAGATGGTAATGGAGGTGGGGCTGTAATATTATCTGTTTCGGGAACATTAACTGTTGATGGTAATATTAGCTCAAATGCAAAAACGGCAATTACTTACTCTGGTGGGGCCGGCGGGTCTGTAAATATTAGTTGTGCGACATTAACAGGTACAGGAACTATTACAGCTAATGGTGGGGCTAGTTATTATCCATCCGGCTCAGGCGGACGTATTGCTATTAAACAAACAACGGGTACAGGTTGGACACCAACTATTCAAGCTTTAGGCGCGACTTCTGGTGCTTCAAGTAGTAATTATAGTGCCGCGGGCACAGTCTACCTCGAAGACGCAAATGACGGCGCTGGTAAAGGCGAACTGATCATTGATAACAACAGTATCGCAACAGCAAGCGGTGTCGATACCTTAATATCCTCTTCGGTTACGGATTGCTCTGTCGGCGACGTTATAATACGTAATGCAGGTAAATTGCAGATGGCCTCAGGAACGACGCTGGCCTGTAAAGGCTCATGGACGAATACGGCAGGCACAGATCTTACGGAAGGTACGGTAGCATTTAGCGGCGCTACAACATCTAAAACGATCACTGCGGGAGGAAAAGCCTTCTATAATATTTCTTTCGATGGCGCAGACGGCGGGTCATGGACACCGTCAGATACATTGTATGTTAAAGGTAACTGGACGAACGCTGCGACCGGCGGGTTTACATGCAGTACCGGTACGGTAAGCCTCGGCGGCACAGCTCAGAAGATATTGGGATCGACGACATTCTATAATTTAAGTAAATCCATCTCGGATGCTGCGGATACCTTAATGTTCGAGAATTCCAAGGCCCAGACGATCTCACCCGGCGGGAAGCTGACGTTAGCCGGTACTTCCAGCTACGCGCTTTCACTGCGCTCCTGCGACTCGAGCGGCGCGCAGACCGACGGCACACAATGGGAGCTGGCCGTGAACGGCCTGTCGGACGTAAGCTACGCCGATGTAAAGGATTCGGACGCTTCGGCAGGGATGATGGTTATAGGTGTAGATTCCACCGATTCCCTGAATAACCTTAATTGGAGTTTCGTTTCGGGCACGACGCGTTACTGGGTGGGCAACTCAGGAAACTGGAGCGATGCCGCGAACCATTGGGCGGCCTCTTCGGGCGGTACGGCAGGCTCGGCGAACGCGCCTGTTGCGGGCGACAACGTCGTCTTCGACGCCAATTCCGGCTCAGGCACCGTCACTATAGACACAGCGGGTGTCTCGTTAGGCAACCTGATCGACAGCTCACCTAATATTACGATAGCGACGAGCACGAACGGCATAGCGGTTGCAGGCAATCTGGCCGTGAACGGCACTTTGTCCGGCACCGCGGCGGTGACGGTATCGGGTACGTCGAAGACCATATCGGGCACAGGCACCATCTCCGCGCCCTTAACCCTGGGCGCAGATTATACAATTAACGTAAACTCGGGAACACTTACCATAAGCGGTGTTATCAGCGGAGCATACGCGGTCACGAAGACAGGCTCGGGCACGGCCGTATTTTCCGGCACCAACACTTTCACCGGAGCTCTCACGGTATCGGAAGGAACGATATCGGTCCCCACGGTAAATAACGACAGCGCTGACGGCCCTCTGGGAAATAACGCCGGCGTCGTTACCCTGGGTTCATCCGGGAAGAACGTGACATTCAAATACACAGGCGCTAACGTTACAAGCACGAAGAAATTTACTATGGCCGGCGGCAGCTCTAATAGTTTCCAGGTCGACACGGCCGGTGCGACGCTTACTCTTTCCGGCGTAATCGACGGTTCCGGCGCTCTGTGTAAAACAGGCAGTCAAACATCGATGCTAATGTTGGGTGGAGAAAACACCTTCTCCGGCGGTGTGACGATCAAGGCCGGGATAGTTGCGCTTTCCACCAGCGCAAATGCAGCAGGCACTGGAACGATAACTATTGGAGATACAGGCGGGAGCGCAAGCGCTACATTGCATGTAGTAACTAATCTGACTATTGGTAATGCAATTGCAGTAGCGTCGGGTAGCAGCGGGGCGCTTAGTATAAAATCTTATGCTCCTACAACTTTTAGTAATACGATTACTTTAGCAAATAATATTTCAATGGGCGCTGGTGGTGGATGGGGTTCTGATATTGAATGCAATGGTGATATTAATGGAACGGGAACGATTACCGTTGATAGCGTTATAGGCAGTATTATAGCTATAAACGGCGCTATTGGCTCGGACATAACGGGTATTATTCAAAATAGTTCAGCGTCGCAACTTCAGCTTTCTGGCGACAATAGCTCTTATGCTAGAGGTGTTACAATTAAAAAAGGAACAGTAGTTTTGCTGACAAGTAATAATGCAGTTGGTACGGGAACAATTACTTTGGGTGATATATCTGGTAGTGATAATGCAAGATTACAAATAGGACCAGGCTTAACTATTGGTAACGCAGTTACAGTGGAATCGGGTAGCAGTGGAACGGCAACAATTGGCCCATATGATAATTCTTGGAGTGAAGTTACAGTAAGTGGAGCTATTACTTTGAGTAAGTCATTAACGGTAAATAATGCTGGGTCGTCACCAATTACTTTCAGTGGAGGCATAACTGGTACAGGTAATTTGACAATTGATAATAAAAGCAATAAGGCATTTAATTTTACTACTGGTAGCATAGACAACACAGGAACAATTACCAACCAGGGGGCAGGAACCAGCACTACAACTATTTCAGCAACCATTGGCTCACATGTCACCGGCATCACGCAGAATTCCAGTACGTCAAAGTTGTTGCTATCCGGGAATAACTCCACCGTTGGGGGAGTCACGATCTCATCAGGCACGCTGGAGCTTTCCGGCACCACGAATCTCAATCTCTCCGGCAATTGGACAAACTCCGTCGGCACGGCAGGATTTGCCGCAAATTCTAGCACGGTTACTTTGACCGGCTCGGGTCAGAAGCTGTTAGGCTCCACTGCGTTTTACAATCTCACGAAAAATATATCGGGCGGATCCGCCGATACGCTGTACTTCCAGTCCGGCCAGACACAGGCTGCGACAGGCGCTTTGACGCTTACCGGCGCGTTGGGCAAGATACTGACTCTTCGCTCCTGCGACTCGAGCGGTACCCAGACGGACGGAACGCAGTGGAAACTGCAGATGAGCGGAACGGGCTCCGTCACCTATGTCGACGTGAAGGATTCGGACGCTTCCCCGGGCAAGACCGTGACAGCGACTTATGCGACCGACTCTTCGAATAACCTGAATTGGAATATCAGCGCCGCAGGAGTAGGTTCTACCGTTAAATTGTGGAAAGGCGGAACTTCGAACGTCTGGGCGCTTGCCGATAACTGGAAGCTTACCGACGGCGTCACCGCTACGACGGTGCCGTCCGCTACGGATACCGTGTATATAGACGGAAGCTATACGAACGCGCCGGTAACTACGGCGAGCGCGACGACGACTATCGGAACTTTGGTCACAAGCGGCGCTTCTACGCTTACGCTGGGCTCCGGCGGTAACCTCACCGTGAGCGGCGATTGCAATATCTATAACGGCTCTACGGTTACATACACGCAGGGCGCAGCCGCGGATTTAACTGTGAACGGCACGCTGACTATCGCCGGCGGCGGCACACTCACATGCCCGTATACGGACCTTACCACAACCACTCAAGACTCTCAGGGCAATACTGTTGCAGGCGGCAAAGGCCGCACCATCACCGCGGCGAATATTACTATAGATTTGGGCGGCAGCCTGAACGCGGATGGGTGCGGGTTTGGGGCAGCTGCGGGGCCGGGGATAGGAAATAGTGGAGGAAGCCATGGTGGAAGAGGCGGAGACTATAATGGCAGTGGTACAGTAGGAAATACTTATGGTGATTTTACGAATCCCGTTTCTTTAGGAAGTGGCAGTACTTCTAATTCCTCTGGGTCAAAGGGTGGTGGCGCTATCATTATCTCGTCTACAGGTACAGTAACTGTAAACGGAACATTGAGTGCAAATAGTTCTACCGCAAATCTTAATTATTCTACTGGTTCAGGCGGGAGTATTAATATTACCGCTGGAACTTTAACAGGGTCAGGAGTTATCCAGGCAAACGCTCTTAACGCCAATACTTCCACAGGTGCCGGTGGTCGTATCAGCTTATATAATGTAACAACGGATACTTTTAGCGGTACATTAGAAGCTAAGGGGGGAACAAATACTTATAATAATTGTGGCGCGAGAGGATATGCCGGGACTATTTGTTTGAGTAACACAAAACGCTCTAATCTTGTTATAGGAGGAACCGGTAATATTAGTTCTTTACGATTAGGTTCGGACGGAACAAATAATTATGCTTTAGGAACCATTACTATACAATCAGAAGGAGTTTTAGAAATAGATGGTAACCCCTATATGAATTCAAGTAATGGAGGTGCGGCTACACTGAACATTACATCTTTAGATGTACAAACGGGAGGCATTTTAAAAGCGGATGGCCTTGGTTTTCCATGTTCAGCCGGGCCCGGACGTAGTACTTCGGAAGATTATGAAGGTGGTAGTTATGGAGGGGAAGGAGGCGATATAAAAGATGGTGTCGTTGGCACGACCTATGGCTCTATTACAAATCCTATAAATTTAGGAAGCGGATCTAACGCCACGCTCGGGGGGAGTGGTGGAGGGGCTGTAATTATATCCGCTAGTGGTACGGTAAATGTAAATGGGACTATTAGTGCGGATGGTTATGGTAATACTAATAGGGGGTATGGTTCGGGTGGAAGTGTAAATATTGCAGCAAGTTCGATAACAGGTAGTGGAACAATTAGAGCTAATAGTTATACGACTGCTTACAGTGGAGGCGGCGGTCGTGTAGCTCTTAAACAGATATCAGGAACATCATGGGCGCCTACAGTTACTGCCTATGGCGGTTTAACAGGTTCAAATAAAGGCGCCGCAGGCACAGTCTACCTCGAAGACGCAAATGACGGCGCTGGTAAAGGCGAGCTGATCATCGATAACAACAGTATCGCAACAGCAAGCGGCACGGATACCTTAATATCCTCTTCGGTTACGGATTGCAGTGTCGGTGATGTTACCATACGTAATTCAGGTACACTCCAGATGGCTTCAGGGACTACATTAACATGTAAAGGTTCATGGACGAATACGGCAGGCACAGATCTTACAGAAGGTACGGTAGCATTTAGCGGCGCTACAACATCTAAAACGATCACTGCGGGCGGAAAAGCCTTCTATAATATTTCTTTCGATGGCGCAGACGGCGGGTCATGGACACCGTCAGATACATTGTATGTTAACGGTAACTGGACGAACGCTGCGACCGGCGGGTTTACATGCAGCGCTAGTACGGTAAGTCTCGGCGGCACAGCTCAGAAGATATTAGGATCGACGACGTTCTATAGTTTAAGTAAATCAGTCAGCTCTGCCGATACATTATATTTCGATAATACGTCTACGCAGACATTCGCCCCAGGCGGTACGTTAACGTTAGCAGGGGCATTGAATAATTTACTGTCTCTTCGTTCATGCGACGCCGGCGGTACGGCGAGCGACGGGTCAGCGTGGGAACTGGCAGTAAATGGATCGATGAGCGTAAGTTATGTGGACGCGCAAGACTCCGACGCCTCATACGGCGCTACTGTACTTGCCTCCGACTCCACGGATTTGGGCAATAACTTAAACTGGACATTCGCCGATTCCAATACCAATAGGTGGATAGGCACGACATCCACTGCATGGGCTACCGCTACCAACTGGTCTAAGGGCACGGCGCCTTCGACTACCGATAACGTCTTAATAAACGGAACCTACGATAACGCGCCTACGCTTTCGAGCGCCGCGACAGTAGCCTCTATTAAGGTAAGCGGCGCATCGACGCTTACTTTGAACGCGCTGCTTACTACCACAGGAACCGCGCAGTTGTATACGGGCGCTGCGATAACATGCGGTACGGGCGGGGCTGTGTCTATCGGCGGTGCGTATACTCAATCCGGCGGCACCTTCACCGGCGGCGCTACGGATTGCACGATAAATGGTGCGTTTACATTATCCGGTGGGACGTTTAACGCGCCGAGCGGGACATTTACAGTGTGTCCTACGGTGCCCGACGCTACTTCTTGGAATCATACATCAGGTACGTTTAACTGTGGAAGCGGGACGGTGGTGATTAGTAATAATTGTACCAATTATAAAACTCAAACAATAGTTGTGCCAACTACAGAGACATTCAATGATCTCATATTAACTTCAAATAGTAACGCTATTACGACAGTTATTAGTTCTGGTAATACGCTAATTGTGGGAGGGACTTTTACACATAGGGGTAGATACCATTCTATAAATACTGGAACAATTCAGGCGCAGGGAAATGTAATATTAAAACTTGATGCTAATGCCGGGAGGGGGACAGCTACTATTAATTTTGTAACAGCCGGTGATCAGACTATTACAGCTGATGCCGGTTCCGGAACGTGTAACATTAACATAGCGAAACCTTCGGGGACTGTTACTGTTTCGGGAGGAAGTATGTCTATCCCCGGACTTACTATTTCATCAGGTTCTTTTAACGGGGGTTCCGGCGATATTTCAATTAATGGCCAATATATTCAATCAGGAGGTACTTTTACTTCGACAAGCGGGATTTTAACAGTAAGTTATAACGCTTCAGCCGGTACAGTATGGAATCATACGGCAGGTACGTTTAATCATAATGATGGAACAGTAGTGATTTATGGTAGGGATATGGTAGCCCAAGTAATTAATGATACTATGTCTAACCCATTTTATAATCTGACTATTAGATTTCCTGGTGGTCACGACGGGTATGGACTTACGATTAGCTCTGGCACTACTTTAGTGGTAAATGGTACTTTTACAGAAGGAGACACCAGCGGGGCCACATTTTTTCTAGGTACAGGGACAATACAAGCAAATGGGCCTGTGGTGATAGGCCCATATGCTAACGGCGGGTCGGCATCTATTACTATGTCAGGAACGTCAGCGCAAACTATTACATTTAACGGTGGAAATACTCCTGGCGGCGTTATTACAATTAATAATTCCGCAGGTGTTACAACATCCGGTTCCGCTATCTTCTCAGGAGCTGTTACGGTTAGTGCCGGCACGCTCTCTCTCGGTGATACTACGACATTTTCCGATAACGTCACTGTTTCATCCGGCGGGACACTAACGTGCGCGGCGGGTAAGACCACTACGTTCGGCGCAGGCAAAACACTTAATGTAGCGTCGGGCGGTATAGTCAATTTCGCAGGCACAGACGCGTCCACCCTGGTTACATTAAGAAGCAGCGCCTCAGGCGCTTACTGGGACCTGACCAAAAACGGTACGGTGAATGCGGATTACGTGGATGTGAAAGATTCGAATTCGTCGGCTACGATCATCGCCACAAATTCTACCGATTCGGGCCACAACGTCAACTGGAATATTTCCGCGACGCTTCGCTTAAATTCGTGGGATTTGAATATGGATGCAGGGACTCTTATTATGCATTTCAACCAGGCGGTCGATCCTGCCACTCTTAACGCGGCAGGCCTCACGATACAGGACGCGGCGACAGCCGGAGCGGGCAATAGTTATGAGCTGACAGGGGGCGCTACTTCCAGTCCCCAGGGGGCGGATATTACGGTTAATTTAACCGCAACCGATCTGAACGCTATCAAGGCCAACGCCAATATCGCCAAATCAAGCGCTTCTACTTATATAAGGACCACAGCCGCTACCATCAAGACGCCCGTCTCTTATGGCGCGAGTTCGGTAGTTCCGATAACGGACGGAAGCGCGATGCAGGTTACCGCATATACCGCGGACACGACGGCCCCGGCGCTATCGAGCTGGTCGCTCGATATGAACGCGTATACGATGACTCTGGATTTCAGCGAGAGCGTGAAAGCGTCGAGCTGGACGCCGACGGCGGTGACCCTGCAAAACTCGGCCTCCGCTACGAAATCGTTCACGCTTACGGCAGGCTCTACGACGGCGAGCGCTAACGGCACGCAGATCGTCGTGACTTTATGCGCGGCGGATTTTAACTCGCTCGTCGATTACACGGGCGGCGGGCTCTGCACCGCGCAGGGCGACAGTTACCTGACTTTGACCGCATCGGCGATAACCGATATGGCCGCTGCGCCCAATAGCGTTACCGCGGTTACGACAGGCGTGAACGCGTCGGCATACACCGCGAACACCCAGCCAGCCACCAATTTCTACCTGACTACCTCGGGGGCGTCGCAGACTACTGTTACGGCCGGTGAGGCGAAACAGATCACGGTAACGGCTTATGACGCTTCGGGTTACAGAATGCCGGCTTATGCGGGAGATAAGGGTATCGTATTTTCGGGATCGAACGCATCGCCGGGAGAATATAATCCGACAGCCAGAGATAAGACTAACGCCGATTTGGATTTCGGGACTTTGACCGCTCTCACTTTTTCTAACGGCCGGGTATCTACCTACCTTATGTTGTACTGTAAAGAGAACGCTTCGATAAAAGCTACCGACGGCACAGTGATAACTGCCGATGTCAATGCTTTGCAGGCCACCGTAGGCGCCGAAGTCAAGCAGTCGCTCGCTTTTTCGCAAGCGCCTTCCTCGACGGGCACCATTAACGTCGTATTGGAGACGCAGCCGGAAGTGATAGTGAAAGACTTATACGGCAACCAGGTCGATACCGACGGCGACAGCATCACTCTGTACGCGTATGATCCTTCGACGGGCGCTCCGGTGACGTCCGGGGCCATTATCGCGACGGCGAACCCGGTAGTTACTACGGCGGGTAAGGCGGTCTTCGAAGGAGTGACGTTCGATACTGCCGCTACCATTTATCTGTTTGCCGATTCCAGCGGACTTATGTCCTCATCCTCGGGCAACATAATATTTACGACGGCAGGGACCAGCACCGTCGACGCGCCAAGTTCCGCTGTGGCCGATTTCGACCTTATACCTACGAACGATAACGTTAACGGCCAGAAATTTGCGGTATTAAAATTTAAAGTTACGGATCACGGCGGCGATGCTACTCCTACGAATATAGACGTGATAAAGATAGCGATAGGCGGGACGGGCGCTAATGCCGGCGGCAATGGCACCACTATCCCTGCCGATATAGCCTGGGCGGGAATATCTAAGACCGACGGGGCGAGCTTTATAGCGACACCGGTGAGTATCGATAATAACTACATTACGTTCGGCGCCTCCGGCACGGTCATGGACACGGTGAGCGATACAGGGACGGGCTCGAGCACCGAATACGCCGTCTACATATATATGCGTAACGGGAAGCTGACCGCTACGGAAGGGCAGACTTATACATTCGGTACCGATGAATCGCTCCTGACGCCGCACGCGACAGGCTCTTCGCTGATGTCGCCTACGGCGTCCGCGACGCCGCCTGCGACAGTGACGGGAACTATAACAGTGGACCAGACCCACTGGGAGATCATCGATGCCTTAAGCGGCAGTTCCGCGATAAGCGCTACCGCAGGCACGAAGAAGGAGCTCATGATACGCGCCGTAGACGCGAATAAGAATATCGATAAAGATTACGGCGACGCCACATTCGGCGCGAATAAGACGCTCGTATTCAGCGGGCTATCTACCATAGGCTCGCATTATCCTACGATAGAGAGTACTAATTTCGGCGTCAGCACCGTCTTGAGATTTTACGCCGGCGCTACTCAATATGCTTCCGGGACAGATACGGGCGGGGCGACGCTGATGGCATACACGAGGGAATCGGGCAGTATCTCGATAACCTCGCCGGTAAACCCGTCCACCGGGATCGCGTATATAATGCACAGTAATTCAGTGGCAGCGGCCGCGGCGAGCCCGAGCGTTCTTACGGCTACAAGCGGCGGAGGCCAGACGGGTAAGACGTCCAAACAGCTGCCGGCTTCGCTTGTCGCGACGGCAACGGACGCATACGGTAATACGGTCCCGGACCAGGCGATCACATTCTCTGTGGCCGGCCCCGGCGCCGCGACGATGACCCCGTCAGACGGCATAGTCAACACCGATTCCGTAGGACGGTCCTCGATATTGCTTACCCCGGGCGCGACTGACGGGGCGTATGTGGTTACCGCCACGCCGAGCGGGTGGGGCTCGGCGGTTACATTCGACGATTGTTACGCTCGCACGCCCAGAGGTATATACATAGTCAGCGGTGACGGCCAGTCTAAGGCGATAAACCTCGCTTTGGATGACCAACTCGTCTGTAAACTCGTCGATGTGGCTTCCGGGAACGGGAATGCGATACCTGCCGAGACGATAGATTTCAGTTTCTCGTCGGTGCCTACGGATGCGATAAACTACTCGGTCGCTCCGTCGAGCGCAGTGACGGGGCTTATGTCGAGCGCTGCTCCGGGACAGGTCACTACTACATCGGTTAAGCTGGGCGACAAAGCGGGCGCTTACTATATAAGAGCGACTTATACAGGCGTTACGCCGAACCTTACGACAGATTTTACGGCTAATGCCGCATCTCTGGGGGCGACCAAGATAGTATTGACCGGGCCTTCTTCTATCACGGCGGGCCCTCCGAGCGTAGCGGCTACGCCGTTTGTTATTACGGCTAAAGACGCTTACAATAACATAGTTGCCATGACTACGGCCACTACATTTGACCTTACTACGACACATTCGTCTTCGGGCTCGTTCTACTCGGACAGCTTGTGCGCCGGCGCCCCCATAACCTCGGTTACTATAGGAGTGGGGTCATCGGCGGGGCAATTCTACTATAAAGATACGCTTACAGGTTCATGCACTATTACAGCTACGAAAGCCACGGGCGGGCAATCTCTGCCTGACGGCTCCATGAGCTCGGCTTCAGCCGCCATAATACCGGCGAGCATCAGTTACTTTACCGTTGCCGCCGGCGACTCTACTACCGTCACAGCCGGCGCGGCCAGAACGATCACGGTAACCGCTTACGACCCCTTTAATAACCCGGCGACGAACGCCGGCACGGTCCCCGTGACATTCGACTCTACGCTTGTAAATTTGTCTCCTTCGGGCCAGGCTCCTACGGTCAATGGCGTAGCCATAGGCAGCTCGACGCCGCTTGATTTCAGTCCCGGCACCGGAGCCGTAAGCGTGCCGTTACTTTTGTACAAAACCGAGACTGCACAGATAAAAGCGGCTTCGGGAAGCGCTACCACGCCGAGTCCGCTGTCGCTTAAGGTCAAACACACCTCGGCCGACCACGCTGAATTTGCGACCAATATCTCGAGTCCTCAGTCTGCCGGCGCGGCATTTTCGCTGCCGGCCATCAATGTCGTCGACCTGTACGGCAACGTATGCGACGCGACGAACGGCGGCACACCTTATAGCGATACGCCGTCTTCCAATAACGTTACTTACACGCTTTCTACGGGCTCTACTATGAGCCCGGACCAGCTGAATACGAATACTTATACGAGGACAGTTGCTTTCGCAAACGGCGTATCTACTACGGCCCTTACCGCTACTATATATAAAGCCGAAACCGCTAACATAACCGCGGCCGTATCCGGAGTGAGCGCGGGCACTAATACGGCTTCTAATTCGGTTACCATAGAAGCCGGCGAGATAAATAAGCTTAATTTCGAGCAACAGCCGCCGCTTACATGCGTTACTTCGCAGCTATTGTCGCCGCAGCCTAAGGTGGCGGTGGGCGATGCATACGGCAATCCATGCACTAATGCTACGGCAAATATAACCATCGCGGCAGTTACCGATACGAACGGTACGCCTGCTACGAACGGTATCCTGAGCGGTACGACGACGAAGGCCCTGTCGAGCGGCGTGGCCGCATATACCGACATAACTTATAGCTATCCCGAGACCATATACCTGAAGGCGACGGTATCCGGCATAAGCCTGGCCGCGATATACTCGTCCCAGACGCAGTTCACCGCCACATATGACTTGAGCGCCGCAAATTTGACGTCTGCGGAAAAGACGGCTAAAGGTATCACCGGATCGGCCTCGTCCATCGCAAACAGCAACGCAACCCCTGTTTACGGGTTTAAGGTCACCGATGCCGGCACGGACGGCCTCAGCGGCCTTATAACCAAGATAGTCATTAACAGGTCGGCGAACGATACTACGGGAGACTGGACTACCTATATATCGGATGCATGGATAACGGATATGACGGTAGCCGGTTCGACGCCCAGGCTTGGTACGGTTACCGCCGGCTCTATAACATTCGGAGACGGTACAAGCACTATTTACACCGTTCCTAATAATAATGCCGCGACGCCGAGGGTTTATGTGCTGAGCGTAACGCTGAAAAATCCTCTGCCGGCCGGAGCGGACGGCAAAGTTTTAGGATTTTCGCTGGTATCGAATAGCGATATAAGCGTGGATTCGGCTTTGGGTTCCGTATTTGCCGCCGCTACGACGGTTGCCGATACTTCGACGGTGACAGTAGCCGCTACGGACCTTAAAGTAGCCGGCAGCGCCGCCACGATGAATGCCGGCGACAGCGTTACATTGACTATAAGCGCCATCGATGCCAACGGCAATATCGATAAAGATTATGCGGGAGACAAGGGGCTCACATTCAGCGGCGCCAGCTCTTCATCGAACGGCACCGTCCCGACAGTGACGGATAATATAGGCACGGCCAGGGCCTTCGGCGCGTCTACGCTTACGACTTTCGCAAGCGGCGTTAACAGCGCCTCTAAAACCATTACTATGAAATTGTACACAGCCGAGGTAGCGTCCATTGCCGTTTCGGACGGCGTTCTCTCGACGAAGGCCGCGAGCAAATTTGCCATCACGGTAAGCGGCGGAGTAGCCTCGCAGCTTTTCTGGCAGACGCAGCCTGTCTCTATGGTCGTCGCTTACGCGCCGTGGCAGAGTTTCATAGTAACGGTCGCAGACGCTTACGGTAATACGTCTTCGAGCACCGCGAACATAACGGTAACTCCGTCCGGGACGGGTGTACATGTCGGCGCAGGCGCCGAAGCTACGGTGGCCGCGACCGCCGGAGTAGCTACCTTCAATAATTTCTTCGTATGGTGCGATTCGTATCCGGGCGCGGTTACGTTGACCGCCTCGGCGGATGCCTCCGGCGTCACTAACTCCGTAGCGTCAAACTCTGTCCAGGTGGACCAGGTCTACCAGATCACCCTGAACTTGAAAGACTCGGTGACTGCCACGGCCCTGACGGGCGTGTCGTTGACGATCCAGCAGACCACGAACGGCGTGACGTCGGTCGTGTACGGCCCTGTCGTGGGGAACAGCCCGTTTACGTTTACGCTGCCATACGGTACATACACCTTTAAGGCAACGCTCGATAAATACGTCGATTACAGCGCAGAGGAAACCGTCGGGGTCGCCGCAGACGGCGGCGACGGCGCTTACGATAACTCGATCGACTGGGTCAGGTATATGACCACGCTTACGGAAGCGACGGCCGATTATAACGTAAAATCGAGTTTCGTGTACGATGAAGACAACGACAAGCTCTATATCCGTCTCTGGCTCGAGAGACGCGGCAAGCTTATACTGAATAATTCATTGAACCTGTTAGGCCCGGGAACCGTCGATGTTTATGACGATGCTACCGAAACGTGGCTTACCACGGTAAATCTTACGCCGCCGGCTTCTGCCGATCTGGTGAACGGGACTTACCTGGCCGAAGTGGATAACGTAATAACGTCCTCTTCGAACCTCTTGGGTAAGGCCCTGACTTCCGGCAAGACGTATTTTGCGCAGTGCAGGATAAATTACGGCGGGCTTGCCGGCACTGCCAATCTTTACGAAAGCGGCACTACTCTTACGGTTACCAATACCCAGAAGCTGGGCGAGGAGATCATGAGCAAACTCGGAGTGCCCGCGGGTGAAACTCTGTCGGGCCAGGTAGCGACGGTATTATCGGCCGTGAGTACTGCGAGCACAAAGATAGACCAGGTAAGCACCAAAGTCGATACGGTCGGCGCCAAAGTGGACACCGTTTCGTCCAAAGTCGATACGGTCGGCACGGATGTCAGCGCTACAAGCTCTAACGTTACGGCCATACTCTCGGATGTAGAGACTACTCTTCCTGCACAGATAACTTCCACCGTTACGTCGATAGCGGAGAAAGGCGTGCTGTCGGAAATACTTACGCGCGATTCCATCATACGAGTCGGTGACAGCATAGCCATAAGGTACCGCACTGCTACGGGCCTCAGTCCGATCATAACAGTTTATGATTCGAACGGCGCTGTCGTCGTCCCCGGGCCTACGGTCAGCGGTACGTCTTATTCCAAGTATTCCGGCATTCCGATGAAGGAGATCAGCTCCGGCACAGGCATTTATGAATCTACGGTCACGGCAGAGGACAGTTGGGCGCCCGGCGACAGCATGGTGGATTATACTGTAGTATGCCAGGAGTCGACTAAAGGGTCTAAAGACAGCATGATACTTACGGTCTCGCCGTTATTCGTGGCCGGCGCCACAGTGGAGCAGTCTATAGAGAATTTGGGATACGCGGTTACGAAAGTTTACTCGAGGGCGGGTACCATACAAACTCTTTTAGGTACGAAGACGGATAATACCCGTAACGGCACGGTCATGGGCCAGGTCAACAACTTAAACAGCACCATAAACGGCCTGAATCTTACCTCGGTCGCCAGCGATTCGAAGCAGGCGAGGATGAATGCCCTGAAGGCCGCCGAAGATATCAGTACCATAAAAGATCAATTCAGCAGTATGCAGGCCAAGATAGATTCGCTCAAAGACCTTACGACACAGTTGGATACTTTTAAATCGAGCCTTGCCAAGATATCCGGGGCCACCGGCACTACTACTATAGTAGGCGCGGGCGTTGCCACGTCTGGCATCAGCGGCGGCATAGCTCCCGAAGAGGCCGGACTGCACGGCGGGATCACCGGCGAGAAGATCACCATGAAAGTGGCCAAGGCGGAAGGCTTGCCTGGCGCTAAGATCAAAGAAGCGTCCGCGCAGGACATAGCCAGTCTCATGGCAGGCGATTTTGCCAAGGCAAACGATGTCAGGGATATAGGCAATAAAGTCGAGGAACTGACCGCGCTTACAAAGATAATTACGAAACTCATCGAGAGCACTTCGAACAAACCTGTAATCGAAGGATGGTTCGAGAAAGAATAACGATCGTAAAAACCATAAGAGGGCATATGGGCAAAAAAAGATTGGTCATTGGTCTATTTTTTTTGTTATTTTTACTGGTTAGTACCGCGCTTTACGCCGATATAAAATTGAAGATCGCAGTCGTGAACCCTTCCGAGATCGAAAGCCAGACCACCCCTGTGCGCTACGACCTGCCCAAAGGCATGACGCCCGATATCATAACGGATGCCGGCAACATGGAACTTAAGTACGATTTTGACAAGAATAATTATTACCTTTACCAGGTCGTGAAGCTTAAGCCTTCCGAAAAGCTTGTCCTGGAGATAAAGCTTAAGGACATGTGGATAATTCCGGCCAAATATATAAATTTCTTGAAAGAGCATACGAGGGCGATGAATGCTCAGCTTGCGAATACGCGGCATGCGAAATCCGGCGATACGCTCACCAAAAAGATAATAGACCGCCTCGACGGGATACTGAAAAAAGGGGCGGACCAGACCATGACGATGGGCGAGCACATAAACCTTTATTATGAAAATCTCGGGATACTGGGCGAGGTCAAGGAAGATATAGGGATGCTCGAAGATCTGGTGCTGGATGTGGGCGGGATAGTCGAGGAGAGGGTCCAGGTGCCGGCCACGCTGGCCATCCCGATAAAAACGGACGAAAAGAATAGGGCCGGCGCAGTAGATATGACTATAGAGGTCACGAACCCTTCGAAGACATCGAAGCAGACGACTAAAGTAAAATATGTATTGCCCGAAGAGGTTGCGCCGCGTTATGTGATCGACAGGGGCGATCTGGATATGGGGTATGATTTTACCAAGCAGTCTTTCTATGTTTACAAAGATAGCGTAATGCTCGATCCTTCCGAAACAAAAACTTTCGTAATAAAGATAATGGACGTGTGGCAGGTCCCCGCTCTTGAACTCGATACCCTGAAAGCCCATACCGATAACCTGATGACCCTTCTCAAGGGCACCGAATATATGGCGCAGGCAAAGCCTATGGCCGATAAAATAACGGCGAGCCTGAACGAAATAAGGAGGACCCAGGCTTTAAAAGTTTCCGCGGAGGAGCATATAGCTTATTACCGCGATAATGAGGAGACCCTTACCGAGGCCAAGAGCCTTGTAAACCAATTGGAGAAATTCGTAAGCCAATCGGGCGCCAGCGCCGGAGTTACGGTGAAAGAAGCCGAAGTGCAGAAAGGCGGCGGCCCGAAGGAGAAGAGGGCGCGCGGATACGAAGGTATCGATTACATCGTCAGGTCCATATTCAAAGGCAAAGCGCCTACAGTTGCCACGACGTGGAAAATAATCTATACTATATTGATATTCTTAGGCATTCTGGCGGCATTATTCTTCGGCCTGTGGTTTGTGCAGGTAAAACAGAGCCACAAGCGGGGTGAGTCTATAGGCCCGGTGGAAAAACGTCCTGCGGAAAAACCGGATATGCTGACGGAGGAGAAGCCGGAAGCGCCGGGAGATAAGAGTGAGTAGACGCAGGTAATGACAAGAGTTTGAATTATATCTTTATTATCGGATAATTATGTTTAATGCTACAATAATGACATCCCGCGGTATGATATACAAAGGGCCCGTATGGAGCGTTTTTTTACCCGGCTCGACGGGTGAATTCGAAATACTCGACCTGCATACGCCTATCGTAAGCATGCTTAAAAGCGGCAAAATAATCATAGACTGGAATAAAGAGATCCTTATAAAGCGCGGCGCCGTCCGCATGTCGGGCGACCGGCTTGTCGCGATAGTCGAAAGGTGAAAGAGGGGCGGTAAAGATGCTTATCAAATTGATCATAATACAGATAATCACATTCCTCATAATCCTCATTGTTCTGAAAAAACTTCTGTATACCGAAACCGCAAAAGAGATCGAGCGTTTGAAGAAACTTAAGGAAGAATTTACGCATAAAGAAAAAGAGCTGCAGGTGCGGATAGCTTCGACGCAGGAAAGTATTACGCAAAAGATGGCAAAGGCCGAAGAAGACGTCCGCATATACCGCGAAGCGAAGAAGAAAGAAGCGGAGTCTCTTAAGCAGGAGATCCTGGCCGGAGCGCGCGACAGGGCCGAAGAGACGATAAAAGCTGCGGTGAATTCGAGGGAAAAGATACGCGAAGAGATAATGCTCGAGATGAAAGGCAGGCTTCCGGCCGCCGCCGCCGGCATATTCAAAGAAGCCCTGTCCGCGGAGATGGTAGAGTTTGTACACGGCAGGCTGGTTTCGGAGGCTGTGTCCAGGATAAAGAAGATGGATAAAAATATACTCAAAGGCAAATCGGGAAAGGGCGAGTTGATCTCGGCGTATCCGCTGAAAAAGAGCGAAAGAGATAATATATTATCGGCCGTTTCCGAACGCGCCGGGCGCGAAGCGGCGCTGGCCGAAAGAGATGATAAGGCGCTGATAGCAGGCGTGATAGTTAAATTCGGCTCGCTCGTTATAGACGGCAGCCTCGAGAATAGATTGAAACAGGCGGAGGAGAGGTTAGGCTGATCCGCTGTGTCATTCCCGCGGAAGAGGCGGTTCTGTCATTTTTGCGAAAGCGGGGATCTATAAGAAGGCAGGGTCTGATTATATGCGCACTATACTTGTAGTTACGCTGATGATAGCCACCATATTGGGTCCGTCGGTAGTTATAGGCATGATAGCCTATGGCTCTATCCGCGCGCTGGGCAGGAACCCTTCCGCCGCGCCCAAGATACTGCTCGCGATGATAATAGCGCTGATATTTGCGGAGGCCGTGGCGGTCGTTTCGCTATTGATATTGTTCCAGTTGTTCAACGGATAATATAAATTATGCCGGAATCGGTAAGTATAAGAGAAATAGGCAGGATAAAAGAGATCAAGAAGTCTATCGTCAAGATAAAGGGCCTGCCTAACTGTATGCTGGGGCAGCTTATAAATTTCGGCGACAGGACCAAGGGATTCGTGATGGGGTTTACCGAGGACGAAGTGCTCGTCCTGATGCTCGGCTTATCCACCGGGATAGGCTCCGGAGACGAGGTCTCGTCCGAAGAAGAGATGTTCAGGATACCGGTGGGGAAAAATTTCATCGGCAGGATAGTAAATCCTCTGTGCCAGCCGCTCGACGGCAAGCCGCGCGTAAGCGAAGCCGAGACGGCGTATATATTCCGCGACGCCGCGGCTATCCTCGACAGGGTGCCTATCGACGAGATGCTCATGACCGGTATACGCGTGGTCGATTCGTCCATTCCGATAGGTAAAGGGCAAAGGCAGCTCATAATAGGCGACCGCATGACCGGCAAGACGACGATCGCCGTCGATACCATCATAAACCAGAAGCATGACAACGTCATCTGTATATACTGCTGCATTGGCCACGATTACGCTTCCTTCGAAAAAGTAATGACCTGCTTCAAAGAGTCGGGCGTCTTCGACTATTCCGTAGTGGTCGCCGCGCTGGCCTCTTCACCTATAGGAGAACAGTACCTCGCTCCTTACGCCGCCGCCGCGCTGGGCGAGTATTTCATGTATTCGGGCAGGCATGTCCTGATCGTGCTCGACGACCTCACCAAACATGCATGGGCATACCGCGAATTATCGCTGCTCCTGGAAAGAGCGCCGGGCAGGGAGGCGTACCCGGGAGACATATTTTACCTTCACGCCCAGCTTATGGAGCGCGGCGCCAGACTTTCCGCGCGTAAAGGCGGAGGGTCGATGTCGATACTCTCGATCGTCGATACTCTCCAGGGAGACATCGCGGGTTTCATTCCGACGAATACCATATCCATGACGGACGGGCAGATATTTTTAAGTTCGGCGCTGTTTGCCGAAGGGTTCAAGCCTGCCATAGACGTGGGCTTGTCCGTTTCGCGTATAGGTACGAAAGTCCAGCCGCCGCTTTTACGGGAACTTACCAAAGACGTCGGCTTAGGGTACATACAGTACAGGGAGCTCCTTAAGGCCACCAGGCTCAGGGCCGGGATTTCGGAAGAGTTGAATGCGCGTCTTAAGCACGGGGAGAAGATCGAGAGGATATTCATCCAGGATAAGAACCATCCCTCGCCCGTAGCGGAGCAGGTCATACTTTTTTACGCGCTTAAAAAAGGGGTGCTCGATGAACTTTCCGACGATGCATGCGAAGATTTTAAGATGAATATCCTGAAATTTGCCGAAAAAAATTATCCGCGCCTGATAGTAAAATTAGAGGCCGCGGGCGCTTTTACAGCCGAAGATAAAAAAGAACTGAACGAGTGCCTGGTATCGTTTTTCAGGAAACGGGAGTAGCGTAATGCCCACCATAAAGGAATTAAAAGAGGAGCTGCAATTCGATACGGAGCTCATAGGGCTGCTCGAGGTAATGAAGAACACTGCCGTATTCCAATTCCGCGCGCTGCAGGCGCGGATGGAACGTTTCGAAAGTTTCCCGGAAGCGGTCGACGGCTTTTTTTCACTTATAGGCGGGGCGGGTAACGAAAATATCCTGATAACCCCGGTGACGCAAAAAACGGCGCTTATAATAGTGACGTCCGACGAAGGTTTTATGGGCAGCCTGAATTCGCAGGTCATAGATCTGGCGAGGCTGCAGTATGATTTTAAAGAAGCGAGCCTTATCATAGTGGGAGAGCGCGGCGCCCACCAGCTGGAAGGGCTGGGGCTGAGTTTTACGCCTTACAGGAGCGCTGCCGACGATGCCCGCAGGGCGGCGCTTGCGGAGGAATTGACCGGATTCATAATAAGAGGAGTGCGTAAAGGCGAATTCGGCAGGGTTAAGGTGCTGTATCCGAAGCCCGTATCGTTTATGTATCAGAAAGCGGAGGCCGTGGATATACTGCCTTTATTCAAAGAAGTCCCGCGAAAGCGTCAGCCGGCGCCGGATGCGCGCGAGCTCATAACGGAATCGCCGATCAACGGCGTGATCGATTATCTTGCCGAGAAGGTGATCGAGCAAAAATTACTGAATATTCTCGAGGACAGCAAGCTTTCGGAGTTTGCCGCGCGCGCTATACATCTTGAGTCGAGCTCTCAGGAGCTCACCGAGAAGAGGCGCAAGGTAAAGCTTCAATATTTCAGGGCGTATCATGAAATGATCGATAAGTCTACGCGCGAGCTTTTCTCGGCGCAGATCATCATAAGGCGTAATTAAGATAATGGCAAAACCGACAAAGAAAAAAGGTTTCGTAATACGCGCCCAGGGCCCGGTGGTCGACGTGAAGTTCCCTGAGACGGGAAGCCTTCCGTCGCTTTCGGAGGCGCTGCGGGCCGAGACTTTCGACGGCAGGACCATCATACTCCAGGTCTGCGAGCATCTAGACGACGGCGTAGCGCGTTGCATTTCGCTCGGCTCCACGCTCAATTTGCGCAGAAATACCGAGGTATATGCCGACGGCGCTTCGCTGAGCATACCTGTCGGCAAGGAGTTGTTCGGACGTATCATAAATGCCGCCGGCGATCCGATAGACAGCAAGGGCGGGATAACGACCGCCCGCCGGGCTACGGTGGCAAAAGATATATCGAAGCTCTATATGAATCCCGACAGGCTTATAAAGGGCCAGATCAAGATACTCGAGACAGGCATTAAAATAATCGACCTTTTATTCCCGCTCGTAAAAGGTTCCAAGACGGGTCTGATAGGCGGGGCAGGCTTAGGTAAGACCGTCCTCATCCTGGAGCTCATCCATAATACGATAACCAAACACGAAGGCGCCTGCGTATTTACGGGCGCCGGAGAAAGGATCAGGGAAGGCAACGAACTTTTCTTCGAATTCCAGAAACAGCATATGCTCGACAAGATAATGTTCGCGTTCGGGCAGATGAACGAGCCGCCCGGCGCTAAATTTAACGTAGCGTTTACGGGCATAACGCTCGCCGAATATCTGCAGGACCAGAATACGGAGGTGCTGTTCTTTATCGACAATGTCTACAGGTTCGTACAGGCGGGCAGCGAGATATCGACCCTCCTGGGCCGCGTTCCGTCGGAGACCGGATACCAGCCGACTCTCGCTTCGGAGGTAAGCGATTTTCAGGAGCGGATACGCTCCCGTGAAGGCGGATCGATCACGGCGATCGAGACCGTTTACGTGCCGGCCGACGACTTGACGGATCCGGCCGTCGTCACCATATTCAGCTACCTTAATTCCATCATAGTGCTTTCCAGGGAGCGCAGCCAGCTCAAGCTTCATCCGGCCATAGACCCTCTTTTGTCTTCGTGCAGTAATCTCGACCCGGCCATAGTAGGCAGGGAGCATTTCGCGATAACGCAAAGTGTCATGAAGATGCTCGCGAAATATAAGGAACTGAAAAAGATAGTGCCGGTCGTCGGACTGGAGGAGCTCTCTTCGGCGGACAAGATCACGTACGCCCGGGCGAGAAAACTGGAAAATTTTCTTACACAGCCGTTTTCTGTAGCGGAAATTTACACCGGCAAAAAAGGCGCGTATGTGCCGCTGGCCGATACGCTCGAAGGATGCGAGATGATAATCATGGGAAAGATGGACGACGTGCCGGAAGAGAAATTTTATTTTATAGGAAAGATAGAAGAAGCGCTGAAGTAAAACAAAAACCGGACAGGAGTATTTTATGGCATTGCGGATCGGGGATATACTGGTCGAAAAAAAGTTGATAACCAAAGAGCAGCTGAAGATCGCTATAAACGAGCAGCAGAAGACCGGGGAATTTTTGGGATGGATATTGATCAAATTCAAATATATCACGGAACGGACTATGCTCGAGGCATTGGCCGAACAGCAGGGCATACCATTCATAGACTTGAAAGCGACCAAGCCCACGGCCGAGGCCATAAAGACCGTCAAGGCCAAATTCGTCTGGCACTATAAGGTCGTGCCTGTGAGCCTGGCCGGCGGCGTTTTGACGGTGGCGGTTTCTGACCCGTTCGACATGTGGCCGATCGACGACCTTGAGGCGCATCTGGGGTACAAGGTGGAGAAAGGGCTCTCCACATCTACGGATATAGCGGAAGCTATAAAAGAGTATTACGGCGTCGGGGCGGATACGATAGAGACGATACTTGCAAAAGAAGAGAAAGCCTCCGGCGCGGCCCATGCGGAAACGGCGATAAAAGAGAACGTCCAGGACCTGGAAAAACTTGCCGGCGACGCATCCGTGATAAAGTTGGTAAACCAGATATTGCAGCAGGCCATAAAGGACAGGGCGACCGATATACATATCGAGCATTTCAGGGATGACGCGGTGCTGCGTTACAGGGTGGACGGCATACTTTACGATACGCAGGTCAGCGGGAACATCAAATACCTTTATCCTGCCATCGTTTCCCGTATAAAGGTCATGTCGGGGCTCGATATAGTAGAGCGCAGGCTTCCTCAGGACGGCAGGGCGAAAGTCAGGATAGGCGTCAAGGAATACGAACTGCGCGTATCAGTCATCCCGACGCTCCACGGCGAAAATATAGTCATAAGGATACTCCCGACGACGATGCTTTTCAGTATCTCGGACCTCGGCATGGCGCCGGCCGACGAGAAGATACTCCAGGAACTGCTCGGCCGGCCGCACGGTATCATATTCGTAACCGGCCCGACGGGAAGCGGTAAGACGACGACCCTGTACGCGTCTTTAAGCAAGCTCAACACCCGCGAGCGTAAAATAGTCACGATCGAGGACCCTATAGAATATGAGCTTAAAGGCATATCCCAGACGCAGATAAATTCCAAAATAGATCTTACATTTGCCGCTATGCTCAGGAGCATGCTAAGGCACGACCCCGACGTAATGATGGTCGGAGAAGTCAGGGATTTCGAAACGGCCGAAGTCACGATACAGACCGCGCTGACAGGCCATCTCGTCTTTTCCACCATCCACACAAATGATGCAGCCAGCGGTGCGACCCGTCTTATAGATATAGGCATAGAGCCGTACCTGATCGCCTCGTCGGTAAACGCTTTCATTGCGCAGCGTCTTGTGCGCACCATCTGTAAGAACTGCAAAGAACCTGTGAAGATGAAAAACGACAAATTCAAAGCCGAAGGCGTAACTTTGGGCAAAGAGATAACGGTATATCGCGGTAAGGGCTGCAAGGCGTGCAATAATACCGGTTATATGGGCAGGACCGGCATATACGAGATACTTTTGGTCAATGAAGAGATAAAGAAGCTGATAGTCCAGAAGACATCTTCCGATGTCATAAAAGAGAAAGCCGCCGAACTGGGTATGCATACGCTTTTACAGGACGGTTGGACGAAGATACTTTCGGGGGCGACTACGATCGAAGAGATCATAAGAGTCATACAGTTGGAAGGAGTTTGATATGCCCATATATTCGTATTCGGCGAAACGCGGTCCCGGTAAACCCGTTTCCGGAGAGATAGAAGCTCCGACGCAGGAAAATGCCCTTGAAAAGATCGAGGAGATGGGGATGATCCCCGTCAAAATAGAAGAGAAGGGCCAGGCGCAGAAGGCGGCCAAAAGGCCCGCCCCGGAGAAGAAGCCTGTATTTATAGATCGTAACCAGGTTCATTCCGTTACGCCGGGCTTGAAGGCAAAAGTAAAGAGCGGAGCCCTGGATACGTTTACGAGGCAGCTTGCGAGCCTGGTAAAGTCCAACGTGCCCATGCTGCAGGCGCTGGCTCTGCTCGCGAAGCAGACCGAAGACAAGACGTTAAAAGGCATCGTCTTCGACCTTGGTAAGCAGATCAAAGACGGTAAGATGCTGTCGGAGGCTATGTCGGTATATCCGAAAATATTCAATAACATGTATTTAAGCATGATAAGATCGGGCGAACGCAGCGGTACGCTCGACGAGGTTTTGTACAGGCTTGCCGAACACCGCGAACGCGAGCAGGAATTAAGGCATAAGATACAGGCGGCTTTAGCGTATCCGGTCCTTGTAATAGTGGTAGGGGTGGGTACGATATTCGTGATGCTGACATATTTTTTGCCGAAACTTACCGTGATCTTCAAAGGTATGAAGCAGGAATTGCCGTTGCCGACCAAGATACTCATGGGCATCACGGATTTCATGTCCGCCTACTGGTATCTTCCCGCCATCGTCTGCATATTCCTGGTATTCATGCACCCGAGATCCGGATCGCGCAAGAAGGTATTGTTCGACATGATCAAGATGCATATACCTTTCCTGTATAAATTTACGCGCGACGCCGAGATAGCGAGGTTCGCCAAGTCGCTGGCGATACTGCTCAAAAACGGCCTCGCCGTCCATGAAAGCCTGGAACTTGCCGCGAGCTCTATCGATAACGAGGCTATGAAAGAATCGATCGCCCGCGCGGGCAGGGACATCATCGACCACGGCATGTCGCTGTCGACAAGTTTCGCAAAGACGAACATATTCCCGGAATTTACCATAAATATGATATCGGTAGGAGAAGAGAGCGGGAGAGTGACGGAAGCCCTCGATGAAATAGCGAACGTTTACGAGAGGGAAGTCAACCAGACGATAAAGATAATGTCGGCCCTCATGGAACCGGTGCTGATACTTATCGTCGGAGCCGTGGTCGGTTTCATCGTGTTCGCCATGCTGATGCCGGTATTCAATATAGGGCTGGCGGGACGATGATCGGGCGGATGGTTACCGTAGCGGCGATCGCGCTCTTCCTTTCGTATTCCGTCTCCTGCGCGGAAGAGTGGAGAGAGCTTAAGAGCGAACATTTTATAGTCTATTATTTCGACGGCGAAAATTTTGCGCGCGAAGTTTCGCAATGGGCGGAGAAATATTACGATAATATAGCCTCCGATCTGGGCTACGCGCGATACGATAATTTCTGGACGTGGGACAAGCGGGTAAAGATCTTTCTCTACCGCAGCCGCGAGGAGTACCTGCGTTCGACTTCGGCTCAAAATTGGTCGTACGGTTTTGCGAATTATTACAAAAAAGAGATAGTCAGTTACGCAAACAGCGCTAAATTCATAGATACGCTGCTGCCGCATGAAATAACGCACCTTGTCTTCAGGGATTTCGTCGGGTTTAAAGGGGAGGTACCCATATGGCTCGACGAGGGAGTGGCGCAATGGGAAGAGGCGGGTAAAAGGAAGGCATCGGCCGAGATGATGAAGGCGCTGATAGCCCGGGGAGAGATAATCCCGCTGGAGCAGCTGATGCGTATGGACGTGTCCCGGGAAAGCAACGAATCGGCGACGAACAGATTTTATATCGAGGCGATAACGCTGGTCGGTTTTATGATACGCGAATACGGAGAATCGAAATTTACGCTTTTTTGCCGGCAGCTGCGCGACGGCGCGACGGTGAATAAGGCGCTCGAATTTACATATTCCGATTCTATGCGTAATATAGATGAACTCGAGAAGAAATGGATCGAGTATTACAAAAGGGGGTAATATGACAGGATCATCGAAAAGGAAACAGGGTTTTACGCTTATAGAGCTGATGATAGTAGTCATTATAATAGCAGCCCTCGCGGCCATGATAGTGCCGCGTTTGTCCAACAGGGCCGACCAGGCGAAGGTGACGGTAGCGCAATCCGATATAAACGCGAATATGGCGACGGCTCTGAAGCTGTATCAGCTCGATAACGGTAATTTCCCGTCCTCAGAGCAGGGCCTCGATGCGCTTTTGGACAAACCGGCCTCCGAGCCCGCCGCCAATAACTGGAACGGTCCGTATCTGGAAACGAGACCGGTCGACCCCTGGGGAAATGTTTATAAATACAGGTGCCCCGGTACGTACAACAAAAATGGTTACGACCTTTATTCGGCGGGGAAGGACGGTACGGAAGGGACGGAGGATGATATTACGAATTGGACCAAATAAGACAGGTCTTCGCACAAAAAAAGGTTTTACTCTTATAGAGATACTTACTGCGGTTGCTATCCTTTCCGCCGGGATCATAGGCGTGATCAGAAGTTATATGGTATTGATGAATGCAGCCGAGGTATCGTATTTTACCGTGCAGGCTTCGTACCTTTTGAAGACGGAGATGGCCCGGATAGAAAAGGAAGCGATAGATAACTGCGGCATTAGCGCCGGCACGAAAAGCGGAAATTTCGAAGCCCCTTATTCGAATTTTAGCTGGCATGCAGAGCTGGCGGAACTTAAAGTGAGTAAGGCGAGCGAAGGAGCTAAAGGCGACGGCTCGTCGGCAAAGAGCGCTCAGGCTGCGGCGGATGAACAGGCGGTGGAAGTCCTTCTGACCAAGGTGCACCTTACGGCGATGAAAGGCTCTTTGTATGCCTCCGGCCAGAAACTGAGTCTCTGGACATACCTGGAGAATTATTTAGAGTGAGATCGGGATATTCGAACCGCAAAGCTATACGGGCTTTTACGCTTGTCGAGCTGCTTATTACGGCTTCGCTTATGGCGCTCGTAGCGGTGGCGATACTTTCGGTATTTGCCGCAGGAGTGAAGGTCTACGAGAGGGTTCGGGCTTACAGCGACGCTCGGACAGATATGCTCTTTTCTCTGGAAGAGATGGAGCGGGATTTGCGCAGCGTGCGTAATATTTCGCAGATAAAATTCGCAGGCGAGTCCGGCAAGGTTACGTTTCCCGCGGTAGTTCACACGAACTTCGCAGGCAAGGCAGGCACATCGCTGGGCAGCATATCTTATTACATAGACGACAGTTCCCATTATCTTGTCAAGGAAGAGAGGGACTATTCGGCCGCTACCGCAATGGAGCCTCCGGAAGGCTTTATTACGGAAATGGTCTATGCTGAGAATATAAAATTCAGCTACTATTGCTACGACCGTGATTCGAAATCGTTTTCCTGGAAAGAGGTCTGGGCGGAGGAAGATGATCTGGCCGGCGGCGCCTCGCCGGGAAAGTCTTCGCCGCCGGCAGGGGTTGCGGCCGATAAGAAGAATATCGTTCACACGCCTCTGGGGATAAAGATAGAGATAGGTTGTGAAAGTAACGGGGAAAGCCTTGTCCTGACCAGGATGGTTTTTTTCCCGCTGGCGGTTTTCGAATATTATTTGACGGTGGCAAATGAAAAAATGCAGCGGTAGCGTTCTTATAATAGTCCTGTGGTCGTTATTTATGCTTTCCGCCCTTGCCGCGGCAATAAGCGGGTATGTCAATTCCCGTATATCGCTGGCGGGCAAATTGTCGGAACGCGCGATCGGATATTATATGGCTAAGGCCGGCCTGGAACGCGCCATAGCCGAGGTCAAGATATTGCCGGTTAAAAAATACGACATGACACTGGATCCGTGGGCGTCTAACGATGAGATATTCAAAGACGTGAAGCTGGGCAGCGGCTCTTACAGCGTCATAGGCCTTCGAGATTTGCCTGCCGCTGCGGCGGAGGACGGCAAGGTCGAGTACGGCATGTCCGACGAGGAGAGCAAGATAAACATAAATAAGGCGCCGCAAGATGTGTTGAAGAACCTCCTCGAAATAGTCGGCGGTATCGACAGCGAAGAATCCGGCAAGATCGCTTATTCCATCATAAATTGGCGAAGCCCCGCGGATCGGGCAAATAAGGAAGGTTCCGGCTCTTTCCGTTATCAGTCCCTCGACAGGCCTTATAACTGTAAGAACGCGCCCATGGAAACGATCGAAGAGCTGCTGCTGGTCGACGGCATAACGCCGGAGATATTTGCCAGGATAAAAAGCAGGATCACTATATACACTAACGGCGCGGTAAATATAAACACAGCCGATGAGATGGTGCTGCGCGCTTTAGGTATGAGCGAAGAGCTTGCCAAAAAGATCGCTTCTTTACACGGCGCCGCCGTCGTCCAGAACGGCGATCCCGAAGAGACCCTTTTCTTTACCGACATCGCCAGCATCCCGGATGCCGTAATGAAAAAAATCTCGATATCCAGCGAAGAAAAGGGTAAAATAAATAGTTTATCCGGCGCGGGCCTTTTGTCGGTGAAATCGGATAATTTTAGCGGCATAGTTATCGGCAGGTCGTTTGCAGGGCAGAGCCTGACCGGCGGAGCTAAGATAGCTTTCGTTTTCGATCGGAACGCAAATGTAATAAAGTATTGGAGCGAGAATGTTTTTTAAGAATTTCAAGAAACTTAATTTTCACGGTATAAATTTTCAGAAACCATCCGTAGTCGTCGAGATCGGCAATGACTGGATAAAGATAGCCGAGATCGCCAGATCGTCTTCCGGTGTCGAGATATCAAAACTCAGCCTGCTGAAACTGGCGCAGATAAAAGATAATATATCGACCGCCATAGCCAACATCTTCAGGGAGTCCGGTCTCGAACGTCAACATGTCACTCTATGCATCCCCCGGCACCTTATGACCGTAAGGGTCCTCGATCTGCCTTCCGTCGATCTTAAAGAGATAAACGATATGATAAATCTTCAGGTGGGCAAACAGACGCCTTACTCCAAAGACGAGATAATCTCCGCCCATAAGATAATATACAGTGAGAAGGAAGGCTATACGAAAGTGATGCTTGCCATAGTACAGCGTACCATCGTGAACGAGCGCATCGAGGAGCTGAAGAGTGCCGGCGTAAGCGTCGGAAAAGTTTTTATAAGTTCCGAAGGGGTATATAACTGGTTCAGTTTCTCCTGTCTTCCGGAGATAAAGGCGGCCGATACCGATACCATAGCCGTGTTAGACATAGATTCCAATTATTCCGATTTCATAACGATATATAAGGGCAAGATGTCTTTTACGAAAAATATATTCATAGGTTCGAACCATCTTTCCGAAGCGGCCGGGACGTGGAAGGACAAACTGATAGAAGAGCTGGACCGTTGCCTGAAGCGTTACTATATAGAGGAAAAGAATACCAGGATAGAGAAGCTCTTCATAACGGGCGCAACACGCGATATTAACGACCTGGGCCTTATACTTTCGAACACCCTTGCCATTCAGGCCGAGAAGACCGACGCCATGAGAAATATCGCGGTGAAGAAGGACGTCAGGGCCGCGCAGGGCGACAGTATGGCATTCGTTTCGCTCTCTTCGATCGCCGGCACCGTGATGCGCGAGGGGCAATTCGACCTCGATTTTACTCCGGGCGAGCACAAAATACTGAAGATGATGGAGAAAAAACGCAAAGACCTCGTCATAATGGGCGTGCTTTGCCTGTCGATAGTGATGGTCGTTACGTTTTTCCTTTTCGTGAGTTTCTATTATAAAAGCATGTATCTTTACCGGCTGAAGAAACATGTCAAAGAGATTTCCTCCGAGGCCGGCGAAATAGAAAAGATGAAACTGGGTATCGATCTGGTCAAAGACAACCTCGATACGAAAAATTCTTCGCTGGGTATATTGCACGAGATATATAAGATCACGCCTTCCGACATATCGCTTGGCAGTATATATATAAGCGAAAATAAACAGGTTGTTATAAAAGGGCGGGGTTTCGAAATGTCGGACGTATTCAAATTCATCAAAAGCCTCGAAGATTCGAAGATGTTCACCAACGTGAAGGCTTCGTACACAAGGACTAAGAGGGAGAAGGAGGGCGATAAGGATGTCGAATACGCGGAATTCGAGATCACGTGCCCGCACGAAAGGCGTTAAAGGGATGTGGGTATGAATATATTGAATATATTTGCCGGCATGGGTAAGAAAGAGAAGCTAGGGCTTGCGGTCGCCGTTTTGATAGGATCGCTTGCATTTTTCGACAGGCTCGTATTGATGCCTATAAGCGCCGGTTTCAGAAAAATAAATTCGGAGATAAAATTAAGCGAGCGTCA
>JAQUSB010000031.1 GCA_028715345.1 Candidatus Omnitrophota bacterium
CGGCCAATTATATCGGCGACAAGGTCCAACTCGACGAGATCGAACAGACAAGGGCGATGGAATACATCCTCGACAACACGGACGGCCTCGAAGAGATCCGGCCGTTCCGCGCGCCGTACACTTATCTAAAAGAGATACTCCGCAGGATAAGCGACCTGAAGCGCGAAGGCATCTACCCCGCAGACTTTAAACGCTACCTGGCCGATAAGAACAACCTGTATAATTCGCTCGAGGATAAATACATAAAGAGACTGAAGGCTCTCGCAATAGCCTATGAGCGGTACGAAGAATTGAAAGAGGGCAGGAATAAAGACATTTTCGACGAGCGCGGCCGCTACGATTTCGACGACATGATACTCTTCGCGACCGAGGTCTTGAGGAAAGAAGCCGCCATAAAACGCGCTTACCAGGAGCAGTATAAATATGTGATGGTCGACGAGTACCAGGACACGAACGGCTCGCAGATGGAATTTTTATTCTGCCTTATGGATTACAAGGACCCGAACATACTCTGCGTCGGGGACGACGACCAGTCGATTTACAGGTTCCAGGGCGCCAACGTCGGCAATTTCAAGCTCATGACAAAGCGTTTCCCCGGGGTGAAGGTCCTTTCGCTGAAGGAGAATTACCGTTCGACGAACGATCTCATAAACGTATCGAATAAAGTCATAAGCCTGATCCCGCCGGCAGACAGGATGGGCCCTAAAGAATTGAAGGCGATGAAGGATTATCCGGAAAAGGAGATAACCTTCAGGGAATTCACCGCCGAAGAAGAAGAGCTGTTGTTCATCATCGACAAAGTAAAAGAGCTGAAGAAAACTATAGAGGCCGACAAGTCCCTCCCTAAAGAAGAAAGGGCCAACCCATACAATAACATTGCCGTCCTGGTACGCAAGCGGGCCGACATATTGAAGATCATCGACGCGTTTTTACAGGCGGGCATACCGTACGCCACCGACGGCAAAGAGGACGTGAGCGGAGAAGCGCGCGTAAAGCAGCTGCTGGATGTGCTCGAACTTGCCCATATCGACCCGGCCGAACATACCCGGAAAGACCTCGCTTTATACAAAGTCCTGTCCGCGGATTATTTTCGGATCCCGCAGTCCGACATATTAAGATTCATAAATTTCGTGAATAAAAAGTCGTCTGACAGGCGCAGCGACCCCACTACACTCCTTACGGAATTTCTGGACTACTTCGAATCCGCGAAAAACGAGATACGGTTCAAAGAGCCTGCAAAGATGCGCAAGGCCGCCGGCACCATAATGGGCCTCTTGCGCGACTCGAAGACAAAGTCCGCGCATTCGCTCCTCATCGATTTCGTAAAAGAGGCCGGTATCTTCAAGCATATACTCAAAGAATATTCGGAGAACAAGATATTGAGGATACGGCAGCTGCGCGGCCTGGCATCGTTCATCAACATGATAAAACGGAGCGATGTTGCAAACCCCGGCATGAGGCTCGACGATCTCCTTGCCGAGATGAAGACGAGAAAAGACCACGGCCTGCCTATCCAGGGCAATCTCGTTACGCTGTCGCAATCCGGCGTAAGGGTCTACACCGCGCACGGGGCGAAAGGGCTCGAATTTCACTCGGTAATAATACCTTTTTGCCTGAACAATAAGAACTGGCCCGCGAGGCAGATACCGGAAAAGATAAAACTGCCCGCCGATCTGTTCAAAGCAAGGACGCATATACACGACAAAGAGACCGCCCGCAATTTAGCGCTGCAGGACGAGACGCGCCTTTTTTACGTAGCCATGACGCGCGCGAAGTCTAACCTGATATTTACCGCAAGCCCTACGGAAGATTCTGTTTCAAGCCTTTATCTGGACAAGCTCGAGATACCGAAAGAGCCGGCCAAAGACAAGGGCGAGGAGAACGTGCTTGAAAAGTCCCTGGCGAAAACCGACGCGAGCGATCCTTTTATCGGGACGGACGAGGTCTTGAAGGATATGGTCGACAACCTAAGCCTGAACCCCACGCGCCTCAATACCTACATAACGTGCAAGCGCAGATTTTTGCTTAACGACCTTCTGAAACTGCCCGGCCCGAAAAAGAAGAGCCTCGTCTTCGGAAATTGCGTCCACAAAGCCCTCGAGGATACTTATAAAGAGTTCATGGCTTCGAAGAAATTCCCGTCCTTCAAATTCTTTACCGATTCGTTCAGAAGAGAATTGAAGTTCCAGGGCGTGGACGAGATCATGGAACGCGATTGCCTCAAAAAATGCGAAACGATAAAGGAATGGTTCACTGCCGCCGCCAAGGACCCGGTCATGCCTGTTGGGCTCGAACGCAAACTCGTCATAACGATAGGGGATAATATCATATTCACCGGCAAATACGACAAAGTCGAATTCGAGGACGAAAAAAAAGGCCTGGTGAGGATATTCGATTACAAGACGGGCAAGCCCGACGAGCACCTCAAGAATATCGATAAGATAAAAGACCTGTCGAGCCCCGACTGCGACGGATATTTAAGACAGCTCGTCTGTTACCGGCTGCTCTTCGAAAAAGACAAGAAAGAATCACGCGGCATGAAAGCGGCCGGCGGCGCGCTCGTATTCATCGAGCCGGTATCCGCCGAGCTCCGCGCACAGGGATACAAAAAATGGCAATACGCGACAAAGCGGGTGGACATAACCGACGATATGGTCGATGAAGCGGAAGAGCTTATAAAAAGGGTGTGGGGCAATATCAAATCGCTTAAGTTCGAAAAATTGCCGGAGCGCGACGATAAGATCTGCGGCCGGTGCGATTTCGACCCCATCTGCTGGGAGTAGATCATGCGTATAGTTAAATTTATAGCAGTCCTGCTGCTGATCCTGGGTGTAATAGCGGTAGTGCTATATTTATACGCAGACCGCATAGCCGTGGCCGTGCTTGAGAAAAATTACGGCATCACGATAAAATACGCCAAATGCTCGAAAAACCTGTTGTCCTGCGAGTTCACTTTCACGGACTTGCTGGTGACCTCGAAAGAGACCGGCATGGGGATTCTATCGAAGACGGCGAAGATAAAACTTCTGCCTAAAGACAGGACGGCGCTCATAAATTTTGCCCTGACCGACGGTAATTTCCTGAAAAAGCCCGAAGCGGTCCCGGCGCACTACGACACTCTCACAGCGCTCGTAGCGGCGCCTTTTGACAGCGGATGGCAATACCGCAGCATATCCGGTCAGGTCGAACCTTCGGAAAAGGGGATGAAACTGAATGATTTCATGGCAACGAGCGACGAAATAAAGTTATCGCTTAACGGCGAACTGTTCAGCACAGGCACAATAGAAGCCAAGGCGATGATATATTTCGGCGCCGCGATAACGGACAAGATACCTCCCGAATTCGCAGCCATGATACTTACGGACGAGAAAGACGGGTGGAAGTCACTTTCGGTCACACTTACAGGCGACCCTAATAAGCCCGCAGTACAGCTTAAGAGCAAATCGTTCCGGCTGAGCATAAAAGCCGTCTCCGGCGTATAGAACATAATGGATTGATTTTTTATATGCTAATATGATATAATGCCCCCGGTTAAAATCATGGACGAAGAGAAATTTCAAAAAGAACTTTTTGAATTCGAAAAACCCAAGCGTTTCTTGCCGAGGTTATCCGATTTTTTTCCTAAGGCCGATTTCGAGAGAAACGTAATACTCACGCTCACGCTGGACAGGGCGGTGATCATAACCATCGGCATAATAATGACGATGGTGGTCATATACGCGCTTGGCGTCGAGTCGGGAAAAAATCGTCCCTAGGCTGTAAAAAATGCGCCCATACCGGCCGCAACCGCGCCCGTCGCGGTCAAGATCGCGCCGGTAACTTACACGGCGCCGGCAAGCGGCCTTCGCAGCCCAGCGGTCGTGAAGATCGCTCCGCCTGCGATAGCAGCGCCGCGAACCGTTCCGGCGGCTGCGCCCAAGCCTGCGGCCGTCGTCAATACTGCGGCGAAGCCTTATACGATAGTGGCCGTCACTCTTACGCGCAGAGATACCGCAGCGGCGGAAGTCAGCAAGCTTAAAAGCCGGGGGATAAACGCTTTCATAGTTCCGAGCGACCGTTACTTCCAGGTCTGCGTCGGCGCATATCCCGACAAGGCGGGCGTCCAGGTCCAGAAAGACCTGAAGAAGATAAGACGTTTATACAAAGACGCATATCTGAAATTGCGTTCAACACAGTAAAAATAAGAAAGGGGTAGTATATGTCTCAACATCCGAGCCTGCGTTCATCGGACAAAGGCAAGCAGCACAGGTCAGTATTAAAAAGATACGAGAAGATCCGCACGCTGAAAGAAAAAGAGAAGTGGGACGACAAAGATTCTGTTTTCGGCCTGGCCAAAGTAAAGATCGTTAAATTCAAAGTGAAGAAAGAGAAGGCAGCGGCAGCCGAAGGCGAAGCTGGGGCAGCGCCTGCAGAGGGAGCGGCAGCGCCGGCAGCGGGAGCGGCTAAAGCGGCGGCGCCTGCGAAGGCAGCGGCACCGGCCAAAGCAGCAGCGCCGGCAAAGGGCGCGGGAGCAAAAGAAGCACCGAAGAAATAATCTTACTAAAAGAGGGTGCGTAGTGAAGAAAGTCAGAGTCAGGCTCAAAGAACGTTCGTACGACATTCTTATCGGGCCGGGGCTTTTCCGGAAAGCCGGCCTTTTACTGAAGCGGATGAAGCCGGGCAAAGACGCCGTCATCGTCACTAATAAGCGTCTTTTCGCTATATACGGCAGGCCGCTCGCCGCGGCGCTAAAAAAGACAGGCTTCGGCGTCACCTTCGAATTTGTTCCCGATTCCGAAAAAGCCAAATCGAGCTCTGTTGCGGCCTCCTTATTGAATAGGATCGCAGGCCGCGACAGATATAAAAAAATATTCCTGGTCGCCCTCGGCGGCGGGGTAGTGGGCGACCTCACGGGATTCGTCGCCTCGATCTACAAAAGAGGCGTTCCATACGTCCAGATACCGACCACATTGCTCGCCCAGGTAGATTCCGCGATAGGCGGGAAGACGGCGATAGACCTGCCCGCCGCGAAAAATCTCGCAGGTGCGTTTTACCAACCCAGAGTAGTTATCTCCGACGTCCGTTTATTGAAATCCCTTCCCAAACGCAGGTTCCGCAGCGCTATGGCCGAAATAATAAAATACGGCGTGATAAAAGACAGAGGCCTCTTCCGGTATCTCGAGAAAAATTACCGGAAGGTCCTTGGCGGAGACGAGAAAGCTCTCGCGTATGTGATATCCCGCGCCAGCAGGATAAAATCCGCACTCGTATCAGCGGATGAGCTGGACAATAAAGGACTGCGCGTCATTTTGAATTACGGCCACACGGCAGGCCACGCCATCGAAGCCGCGTCGGGTTATTCCGCAAGATACGATCACGGCGAATCCGTAGCCATAGGAATGGCTGTGGCGGCGGACATCGCGCTCGCCTTAAAACTGATCGGCCCGAAAGACGCCGGCAGAATAATTTCGCTCATCGAAAAATGCGGGCTGCCGGTGCGCGCCAAAGGGCTCAAAGCGCGCAAAATATACGCGGCGTTAAGCCATGATAAAAAATTCGTAAAAGGCAGGAACCGTTTCGTCCTGCCAGCCGGCATAGGAAAGGTCAGGGTCGCAGAAGGGATTCCGGAGAGAATAATCAAAAAGGCTATAGAGGAGAGGCTATCATGAGCATGATGCGGACATTCAAAAAAGAAGACGCCGAGGGAGTGAAGAACCTTATATTGAATATACTGTCGAAAGAATATCCTTTCGACAGGTCGGCCTACTCCGACAGCGACCTGTATAAAATAGGCGATACTTACGGCGGAAAGAGAGATTCCTTCTTCGTAATAGAGGACGGCGGGCAAATAGTGGGGACCGCCGGCATAAAAGAAGAAAGCCACACCGAAGCTCTTTTAAGGCGCCTTTTCGTAGATATCAAACACAGGAAAAAAGGCTACGGGACGGATCTGATAAACAAAGCCATAACATTCTGCAAGGAAAAAGGCTACAAGAAGATATACTTCCGCTGCACCGACAGGATGGCTGACGCCATGCGCCTTTGCGTTAAGAACGGTTTTAAAGAGACCGAGAAACTTAAAGTGGGCGGGTTCCAGATACACAAACTGGAACTCTCTATCGCGGAGTAATTTTATTTCAAATGCAGGGTTATTTCCGAATCGCCTCTTTTTAACACAGCTGAATCATCCGATATCTTAACCACCACCGCGTCGCTTATGCGATCGCCTTCCGCGAGTATGGAATTATTTATGATGGCGCGAGGCCCGTCCTCGAGGTTCACAATTCCCGAAAGAGTAAATTCATCCGGCACGGTCAGGGCATTACGCGAGAACTCGAACACCTTCGTATTTTCGAAAATAGTTTTGTTTATCTGAGGCTCGGGGGAAGGCGCAGCGCTTTTAACGGGTTCGTTAAGAAAATACTTAGACGCGAAGAATGCCAGCGCCGCGAGAAAAAGGGCCGCATAAAATACCGACCTGGCAGGGGTCCTGAGACCTGCCTTTGTCTCCTGCGCAGCCTGCGGTTTTTCGGGCGCAGCTTCGATCTTAGCCGCCGCAACGGTTTCCGGAACGATGTTCTTCTTTTTATTTTGAGCTTTGACCAATGCTTCCTGAATTATACTCATACCGTTACACCTTCCAGTTCCTGCGCGCTCTTTTCGATGATCGGCAGGGTTATCTCCTTGGTCTCCATGACATAAGCCGCCAGAAGCGCTTTATCGCATAACAAGTTTATGAGGCGGGGGATCCCGCCGGAAAATTTGAATATGAAATCCACCGCGTTCTCGCCGAAGCGTATATCGCCTTTAGAGCCGGCCACCGCAAGCCTGTGATCGATGTATCGGGCCACTTCGTCCTTGCCGAGCGCGGAGACGTGGAAGCTTATCGCGATGCGTTGTTTCAACTGCCGCAGGCGGGGAGAATTTATCTTTTCGCGCAGTTCGGGCTGTCCTACGAGCATTATCTGGAAGAGCTTCTCGGTATCGGTCTCGAGGTTCGAGAGCATCCGTATCTCTTCGAGAGTGGAGGGCTTCAGGTTCTGCGCCTCGTCTATGACGAGTATGACGTTATTCCCTTTGCCCAACTCTTCCAGCAGAAAATTATTCAGCTGCCTCAGCATCGACGCTTTATTCCTTTGCGCCACGGTCATCCCGAAATCTTCGATGATACACTGTAAGAGCTGAAGGTCGGGCAGGTTCGAATTAAAGATAAAGGCGCTCTTGGTATTGGCGTCGAACTGGTTAAGGATGGCCCTGCACAGCGTAGTTTTTCCGGCGCCGACTTCCCCGGTGATAGCCAAAAAACCCTTGCGTTCCTTGATGCCGTAAAGAATGTGCGAGTATGCCTCTTTGTGGACGCGGCTGAAAAATAAAAAATTGGGATCGCTTGTGACGTTGAAGGGCTTTTCTTTTAGACCGAAGAATTCTCTATACATATGTAGGCTTTTCTTTTATTTACTTAAAAATTATACACTCTATCGGCGAAGGTTGCAAATGTTTTTCTTGCATTTCCGCCGCCTGTTAGGTATACTAATGCTGTTTAACTTAAGGTCGAGAGGAGAATTATATGTGGGACGGAATAAATAGACGGAAGTTTCCCAGGGCAAACTATAAATGCCTCATAAGCATAAAGAAAAGGCTCACCGCCAAAACCATTTCTACCCAAACAGAGAATATAGGCGCGGGCGGCATATGCGTACTGCTTAAAGAAGACCTTGGATTGTTCCAGGGCGTGGACGTAGAGCTTTTCCTGGATGATCCCAAGCACCCTGTCAGGAGCGGCGGTACCGTAGTATGGGTGGTCAAGAAGGCGTCTTCCAAGAAGGGCGGCACCCTGTATGACACAGGCGTCGAATTCATCGATATCAGGCCCGAAGATCGCGAGAAAATTTCGGAAGTAGTCGAAAAAATCCTCGAGAAAGCGAATAAATAAGTAAATTGATTTTGCCTTAACCTTGACAAAACCAACTTTTTGTGTTATACTTTCACCAAATTCAGAACAGAAGGGGGGTGACTTAAGACAATGAAAAATTTACTAAAGGGTATTATTATATGTGTTGCTGTGTTAATGTTAGTTAATATAGCGACAGCGAGCTATGCTCAGGATATGGGCAAAAAGCTCTACAGAGGAGTTGCTAATATAGTCACAGGGTGGATTGAACTTCCTAAAAATATATACGACACCAGTGTAGAAGATAATCCTCTCTCTGGCATTACGATCGGATTAGCGAAAGGCGTTGGGATGACAATAGTCAGGACAGGCGCTGGCGTTTATGAGACAGTGACTTTCCCGTTCCCGATACCGGAAACTTATTCACCGGTTCTAGAGCCAGAATTTGTGTTTGCGAAAAGCAAATAAGATTGTCCGTAAGGATGACGAAAATAAGGGGATGAAAAGATAATTTTTGTCCCCTTATTTTTCTGCAACAATATCTAAGAATAGAGGTAATCGTGACCGAGAGAAGAAGATTTTTACGTTTTGAGACGGCCTTGAATGCGCTGTGCAACATAGGCACCGACAAATCAAAGGCTTCGTATAAAGTAAAGAATCTGTCAAAAGAAGGCGCTCTCCTAATAACCGATAAAAAGCTCAGGGAAGGCACCGAGATCGACCTGACCATGGATGTCCCCGGAGATAATGTACCTATATTCGCGTCATGCGAGGTCGCATGGCAGAAAGGCCCGCTCGGGTCAAGTTCCTACGAGACCGGCGTGCGGTTCAAAAAGATAGACAATCCCGATAAAGGCAGGCTATTGGAATACATTTACACGCAGTGGCTGAAATTACTCGATAAAAAATAGAAACTTATATTCTTTGAGAGGAAACATGGCAGAAGAAAAAAAAGAAGAGATAAAGAAACCCGAAGAAGCAAAAGGCCCCGAGGAAACAAAGAAGCCGGCCGAACCGGCAGCGAAAACTCCAGCTCCGGCTAAAGCGGCTGCACCGGCTCCCGAAGCTAAAGCAGCGCCTGCGGCACCCGCACCGGAAGCGAAGGCTCCGGCAGCCGAATCTAAAGCGCCGGCGGCGGAACCCGCAAAAGCAGCTGAGCCGGCGAAACCGGACCAGCCCGCCAAGAAAGAAGAAGCGAAGGCAGAGAGGCCGGCAAACTGCGTTACCTGCAATAAGTCCATAAAGAAAAAACGATGGTATTACCGCGACGGGAAATATTATTGCTCGAAAAGATGCTGGCAGACGGCCACAAAGAAAGCAAAAGCGCCTGAGGCCGAAGCAAAACCTCAATAGCCATTACCATTCCCGGTTAAACGATGCCCAAGACCGAGTTTTCTCCTAAGGAAGGCTTATTCCCCGTACCCGTAGTGCTTGTAAGCAGTATAGATAAAACTACGGGCGCCGCCAATATCATAACTATCGCATGGTGCGGCGTAATCTGTTCTAACCCGCCCATGCTGAGCGTTTCGATACGCCCTTCCAGGCATTCGCACCGCCTTATAAAAGATGCCGGCGACTTTGTCGTCAATATACCCGACAGCGCGATGCTTAAAAAGGTCGATCTCTGCGGTATCAGGTCCGGGAAAGACACCGACAAATTCAAAGAGTGCGCCTTCACGCGCGCCCCCTCGGTCAAGGTCGCTTCGCCCGCGATAAAAGAATGCCCCGTAAATATCGAGTGCAAACTTAAAGAGATAATTTCTCTCGGCACGCATGACATGTTCATAGGCGAGGTCATTCTAATACACGCCGACAATAATATCCTCACCCCCAAGCGCGGCATAGATTACGCGAAAGCTTCTCCTTTCGTATTCAACCAGGGCGAATACTGGAGCCTCGGCAAACGCATCGGATACTATGGCTTCTCGGCAAAGTAAACCCTTTTTACTTGTAAGCGCATGCCTTGCGGGAATAAATTGCACCTACAGAGCCAGGAGCAACCTCAATAAACGGATACAGACTATGTATCGGTCGGGTAAATGCCTCCTGGTTTGCCCGGAGGTTATGGGCGGCCTGGCCATACCCCGCCTTCCTGTCGAAATAAGAGGCGGCGAGGGGATAGACGTGCTGAAGAAAAAAGCCGGTGTTTACAATATACGGGGCGATAACGTTACCAGGGAATGTATCAAAGGGGCGCTTACGGCGGTCCGCCTGGCAAAAAAATACGGGATAAAAAAAGCCATCCTTAAATCGAACAGCCCGTGCTGCGGGAAAGGGCGTATCTATGACGGTTCTTTTAAAGGCATCCTCAAAAAAGGCGATGGCGTATTGACCGCGGCGCTCATTTCTAGCGGCATAAGAGTATTATCCGAAAAAGAATTCAAAAAAATATTAACTTGAAGAAACGTCTATTTTAATGGTAGAATAAGTCAAAACATGACAGAACAAGGTTGTCTTTTTTGCAGAATTGCGAATAAAGAGATTCCGGCAAAAGTAGTATTTGAGGATTCGAGGATAATCGCTTTTGAAGACGTAAATCCGCAGGCGCCTGTTCATATTTTGCTCATTCCGAAAAAACATATAGAAAAAATATCGGACTTGACGAAGGATAACGCCGACATGGTCGGGCACCTCGTCCTGGCGGCAAATAAGATAGCCGCCGAACAGGGCATCCGCGATGCCGGATACAGGCTTACGATCAATTGCAATAAAGACGCCGGGCAGGCCGTCTTTCACCTGCATATGCATTTAATGGGCGGCAGAAAGTTCGCCTGGCCGCCGGGATGAAATAAAAAGGAGCAAGACAAATGGTTGCCGCAGAGAGAAGATCATTCCCGCGATTAAGGGACGAGGGGTTGTCATTAAAACTTAAGGCCGACGATTTCGATGCCGTTACCCACACCCTGGATATAAGCGCTTCCGGCATATACTGCAAGATAGATAAAGAGATCCCGCTGATGTCCCGGGTAAAGGTGAAATTGATGGTGCCGGACACGGTCAAACAGGACAAGGCCGTTAAAGAGCTGGATGTGGACGGTGTCGTCGTGCGGGAGCATCCGGTGATAATAGACGGGGTCATAAAACACTATGACGCCGCCATCTTTTTCGACAGCCTTTCATCCAAGAACAGGGAACTGATACAGAATTATATTTCCAGCAAGAAGAAAGGGGAGTAAGAGTGCTTATATTTTTCGAGATACTATTCATCGTACTTCTCGCTTCCATACTCCTCCTTATATTCAAACATGACGGGTTTTCGACCAAAAACAGGTTTCGCAGGGCCAAGATGGAAGAATGCTGGAGCGGGAAGGAACGCAGGCGCCATCCGCGCTTTATCCAGTCCCTCGAGATATCTTATTCCATCGCCAAAAAATGCCTTACGGATAGATTGATCGGCAAAACGGTCGATATCTCCGAAGGGGGAGCGAAACTCTTCCTGGACGAGAAATTGCCGCAGGGCACCTCCATCATCCTGAAGATCCTGCTGCCTGAGTCCAACAACGTAGCGGAGATCGCGGGGGACGTAGTCTGGACAGAAGACGCTCCCGACGTAAAAGAGCCTTCCGATAAAAGATTTTTCTACGCCGGCGTAAGATTCTCTTCGATGAAAGAACCGTTCGGTAAAAAATTCATCGACTATATCCGATCGATAGCCCCGAGCCAGGAAAGCTAAGGAAACGCGGATGGGTATTCCCAGGCGCCCCGATAAAGTAAAATTGATAATCGGCCTTCTCTTCAGCGACATCGATGTATACAATAAGGCGAAAAAAGACCTCGCGAAGAGATTCGGGAGGATAGATTTCGAAAGCAACCTGGTCGATTTTACGCACACATCTTATTATGAGGGAGAGATGGGCCCAGGCCTTAAGCGCAAGTTTTTAAGCTTCAGCCGGCTCGCCGATCCCGGGAATATACATGCGGCGAAAGTAAAGACTAACGCGCTGGAGAAGCGATATTCTAAGGGCGGTAGAAGGACCATAAATATAGACCCCGGTTATCTGAACCTTTCCAAGGTAGTCCTGTTCTCGACCAAAGACTACACCCATAGGATATACCTCGGTAAAGGCATCTTCTCCGAGGTCACGCTTTTTTATAAGTCCGATACGTTCAACCCATGGCCATGGACATATCCCGATTACAAGACATCCGAGTATATGGATATATTCGGGTCGATACGCGGGATATATAAAGACCGGATATCGAAACCATCCAAGAGGTGCATATGCTGATAAAGAAGAAGAGCCTGATAGTCTCGTTCTTTTCGAGCCTGACGATAGCGATAGTGCTGGTCTTGACGCTGGTCGGGTACATAGCCTACCTGGAAATAAAAAACAAGGAATTGAAAGCATCATATGAACGCGAACTGGGAGAGCTGAAGCATAGATGAGGAAGATATATTTAACTGTAGCGCTTGTATTTATCGTCAGCGTACTGCTGTTCATAGTTACTTTTATATATCTCGATAAACATA
>JAQUSB010000032.1 GCA_028715345.1 Candidatus Omnitrophota bacterium
TTTTTAGCAAGAGTGGCCAGAATGGATGCCGTAAGCGTGGTCTTACCGTGGTCGATGTGGCCGATGGTACCGATATTAACGTGCGGCTTACTCCTTACAAACGTTTCCTTTGCCATAAAACCCTCCGAATTAGTTTTACTACTTATCCTTTTTAGTATTATTTCTTCCGCTCAATTCAACTATCTTTTCCGCTATATTTTTAGGAACTTCCTGGTAAAAGGAAGGCTCCATTGTAGACGATGCCCTGCCTTGAGTCAAGCTTCTTAAGCTCGTTGTATAACCGAACATTTCGCTTAGCGGCGCGAGGCCTCTTATGACTTTCAGGCCCGGCCTGTCGTCTATAGCTTCTATCTTTACCCTTCGGGAGCTTAAGTCCCCGATGACTTCACCCATATAGTTTTCCGGCGTCGTAACTTCGAGCTTCATGATAGGTTCGAGAAGTACCGACCCGCCGTTCTTGAGCGCATCGTGTAACGCGATAGAAGCCGCCATCTGGAACGCGATATCGGAAGAGTCGACTTCATGGAACGAACCGTCGACGAGCTTCACGTCTATGTCCGTCACAGGATAACCCGCCAAAAAGCCATTCTGCGCGGCATCGATGACGCCCTCTTCGACAGAGGGTATATATTCGCGCGGTATGGCGCCTCCTATGATCTTCGATTCGAAAAGTACGCCGGCGCCTTTTTGCGCGGGCCCTACATCCATGACTACGTGACCGTATTGCCCTCTTCCGCCCGACTGCTGTATGAACTTACCCACAGCCCTCGTCTGGCGTGTAATGGTTTCTTTATACGCGACCTGCGGTTTGTCGACATTAGCGCCGACGTTAAACTCGCGCAGCATCCTGTCTACTATGACCTCAAGGTGGAGTTCGCCCATGCCGCTTATAATGGTTTGTCCGGTCTCTTTGTTATAATTAACCTTAAATGTCGGGTCTTCTTCGGCAAGCTTATGCATCGCCATGCCGAGCCTCTCCTGATCAGCCTTGGTCTTGGGCTCGATGGCCATCGAAATAACAGGCTCCGGGAAATGCATAGACTCGAGCACTATCGGGTTTTCTTTGTCGCATATCGTATGGCCGGTGGTCGTTTCTTTCAAACCCACAACCGCGACAATATCCCCTGCAAGCGCTTTTTCGAGTATTTCCTGCTTGTTGGCATGCATCCTGAGAATTTTACCGATACGCTCTTCCTTGCCTTTCGTGGAGTTATACACCGTATCACCCGGCTTCAATTCACCCGAATAAATTCTGACGTATGCCAGCTTCCCGACAAACGGATCGGTTTTGATCTTAAACACGAGGGCTGAAAATTTATCTTCTTCCGATTGCTTCCTTATCACCTCTTCGTCCGTATCCGGGTTAGTCCCATTAACCGGAGGTATGTCGAGTGGTGACGGCAGATAATCGGTAATGGCGTCCAGAAGCGGCTGGATACCTTTATTCTTCGCGGATGCGCCGCAAAGGACAGGTATGATCGTTCCGGCGATCGTCGCCCTTCGTAATACCTCGCGCACCTCTTTGGGATAAAGTCCTTTTTCATGAATATATTTATCCATTACCACTTCATCCACTTCGCCCAGTTTGACTATGAGTTCGTGTCGGTATTGGCTTGCCAGTTTCTTAACTTCCCCGGGGATCTCGGTAACTTCAAATCCTGCGTTCTTGTCCTCGCCCTTATAAATGCATGCTTTCATTTCTATCAGATCGACCATGCCCTGGAAATTACCTTCCGCGCCGATCGGTATCTGCACAGGTATCGGGTTCGCCGCGAGACGGGTCTTCATATCATCGAGCACTTTGAAGAAATTCGCGCCCGTCCTGTCCATCTTATTTACGAATGCTACGCGCGGGACTTTATACTTATCGGCCTGTCGCCATACCGTTTCGGACTGCGGTTGGACGCCTCCTACGGCGCACAATACGATCACTGCCCCGTCGAGAACTTTGAGCGAACGCTCGACCTCTACCGTAAAATCGACGTGCCCCGGCGTATCGATAATATTGATGTTCTTATCTTTCCACTGGCACGCCGTGGCGGCGCTGGTGATAGTGATGCCGCGCTCCTGCTCCTGGACCATCCAGTCCATAACCGCAGTGCCTTCATCGACCGTACCTATCTTATAGAGCTTACCCGTAAAGAAGAGTATGCGCTCCGTAGTCGTGGTCTTACCGGCGTCTATGTGAGCTATGATGCCTATATTCCTTATTTTTTCCAGTCTTGAACTTGTAGATGTTTCCATATTATCGGTTTTTACCGCTTATCCTATCTGTTACCATCTGTAATGAGCGAACGCTTTATTAGCTTCCGCCATCTTATGGGTATCTTCTTTCTTCTTTATCGCCGAGCCCTCGCCCTTATATGCGTCCAGAAGTTCATCGGCCAGCTTTATTTCCATGGGTTTGCCTTTTTTAGCCCTGGCGAAATTCCTGATCCACCTCATCGCTATAGAAATACCGCGCTCAGGCCTTACTTCTATAGGGACCTGGTATGTCGCTCCGCCTATTCTCCTGGGCTTGATCTCGAGAAGCGGCCTGGCGTTATCCATTGCCTTCTGAAAAACTTCTATGGCCGGCTTGCCGGTCTTCTCTGCCATTATCTCGAAAGACCTGTAAACTATCCTCTCCGCTACCGCCTTCTTGCCTTCTTTCATGACAACATTGATGAATCTCGATACGGTAGTATTTTTATATTTCGGGTCCGGTATTACCATCCTTTTTTCTGCTCGTCGTCTTCTCATTTGCCTGCCGCCTTCTCCTTCGGTTTCTTGGCTCCGTATTTCGATCTTGATTTTTTCCTGTCGACTACGCCCGCCGTATCGAGCACGCCCCTTACGATGTGATAACGCACTCCCGGAAGGTCTTTGACCCTGCCGCCCCTTACGAGCACTATCGAGTGCTCCTGGAGGTTATGCCCGACGCCGGGTATATAGGAAGTCACTTCTATGGCGTTCGTGAGCCTGACCCTGGCTACTTTACGCAGGGCCGAGTTCGGCTTCTTGGGCGTCTGCGTCTTTACCTGCAGACATACGCCCCTTCTCTGGGGACAATTCTTCAAAGCCGGTGACTTGCTCCTGTTCTTGAATTTCTCTCTACCTAATCTGATCAACTGGTTGATTGTCGGCATGGTTTATACTGATTCCTTTTCTTTCGCTTCCTCTTTATTCTCGGTTACTTCTTTCTTTGGTTCGTCAAAAACATTTTTTACTATCGAGATATTCCTGTGTATATTCAGCCCCGTTCCTGCGGGTATCAAGTGGCCCATTATGATATTTTCTTTAAGGCCTCTTAAGAAGTCGGTCTTGCCGGCAGCAGCCGCTTCGGTCAATACCCTGGTCGTTTCCTGGAAGCTCGCCGCCGAAATGAAACTTTCGGTATTTAACGACGCCTTGGTTATACCTAGAAGGACCGGCGTAGCGCTCGCGGCTTTGCCTTTTTTCTTTGTAACCCTTTTATTCTCTTCGATAAATACCGTCTTATCGACCTGCTGGCCAAGGAGGAAAGTAGTATCGCCCGGGTCTTCGACTTTCATTTTGCGCAGCATCTGCCTGACGATAACCTCGATATGCTTGTCGTTTATATTTACACCCTGAAGCCTGTAAACTTCCTGGACTTCATTCACGAGATATTCCTGCAGTTTCTTATCGCCCGAAACGCGCAAGATATCCTGCAGGACGACGGGGCCGTCCACCAGCTGCTGGCCGGCGAGAACTTTATCGCCTTTGTAGAAATTTAGGTGCTTGCCGTGCGGTATAACGTACTCTTTCTTCATACCCGTTACCGATTTGACTATGACCCTCTTCTGGCCTTTTTTCGATTCGCCGAATTCGACTATACCGTCGATCTCGCTTATGATGGCAGGGTCCTTAGGGCGTCTCGCTTCGAAAAGTTCCGCGACCCTCGGCAGACCGCCGGTGATATCTTTCGTCTTCGAGAATACGCGCGGCGTCTTGGCTAGGACGTCTCCGGCCGAAACTGTCTTGCCGTCGGCCACAACGATGTGCGCGCCTGCCGGTATAGGATAAATGGCCGTGACCTCGTTTTCCTTACCCAATATAATTATCTGAGGATGGTAGTCGCCCTTATGTTCTACTATAACCCTGTTCTTGAGTTTTGTAGCCGGGTCGACTTCTTCCTTCATGGTAACATTTTCTTTGATGTCTTCGAATTTGATCTTACCGGAAACGTCCGTGAGAATGGGCACGGTATACGGGTCCCACTTTACGAATATGGTGCCGACGTCCACCGGCTTGCCTTCTTCAACGCGCAGCATAGCGCCTTGCGGGATGGTGTGGCGCTCTAGCTCGCGGCCCGACGGATCATTTATACTCAATTGCCCGTTCCTGTTAAGGACTACGAACTCACCGTCTTTTTTGGTCGCGACGACTTTAAGGCCGTGGTATTTAATGACGCCTTTATTCTTCGACTCGATATATGACTGCTCTACTATTCTCGACGCGGTACCGCCTATATGGAACGTTCTCATTGTAAGCTGCGTTCCGGGCTCGCCTATCGACTGTGCGGCTATAATGCCTACCGCTTCGCCCAGTTCTACCATACGGTTAGTGGCCAGGTTCCGGCCGTAACATGCCGCGCAGCAGCCGTGTTTGGCTTCGCAGGTAAGCACACTGCGTATCCTGATTTTTTCAATGCCGGCCGATTCTATCTGCCTGGCCTTCTCTTCGGTGATCTCGGAGCCGGCTTCCACAAGGACCGTGTCGGTTATGACGTCCACTATGTTATCGAGCGCAACCCTTCCTATTATTCTTTCCGAAAGTTTAACAACGACCTCATCACCCTCGATGATGGCGCTGATGAGGATACCGTTCAATGTCCCGCAGTCTTCCGTGCTGACGATAACATCCTGCGCGACGTCGACGAGCCTCCTGGTAAGATACCCGGAATCGGCCGTCTTCAGCGCCGTATCGGCAAGACCTTTACGGGCTCCGTGGGTCGAGATGAAGTACTCTAAGACCGTGAGACCCTCACGGAAGTTCGCGGTGATAGGGGTCTCGATGATCTCGCCGGACGGCTTGGCCATAAGGCCTCTCATGCCGGCCAGCTGGCGAATTTGCAGTTTCGAACCGCGCGCGCCGGAATCCGCCATCATGAATACTGGGTTGAACGACTCCAGTTCTTTGAATATCAGGTCGGAAACGTCGTCTGTAGTATGTGTCCACAAGTCGATTATCTTATTGTAACGCTCTCTGTCAGTTATGAGCCCGCGCTTGTATTGCTCATCGACGTGCTTTACGTCAGCGATGGTCTTCTGTATATATTCTTCTTTCTCTTCAGGTATCTTGAAATCGTCCACTGATATTGACAGGCCCGCTTTCGTGGCTTCTTCGAATCCCGCCCTTTTCAGCTGGTCTAAAAGCCTGACGACGCTCAAATGGCCCATGAGTTTATAGCATTTGTAAATAGTCTTACCGAGTTTGGACTTGCTCATCGTCTCGTTTACGTATCCGACACCTTCGGGCAGGAGCTGGTTAAAGAATATCCTGCCGACGGTCGTTTCGACGACCTGCGCATTTATCTCGACTTTTATCTTGGCGTGCAATTCCAATTCCCCGTCTTCGTATGCTATGCGCACTTCCTGCGGGGAGCTGAACATCTTTCCCTCGCCTTTTGCGCCCGGGCGTTCTTTCGTCATGTAGTAACAGCCCAATACTATATCCTGCGTCGGACTCGTTATAGGCCTGCCGTCCGCGGGCGAGAATATGTTATTCGAGGACATCATCAGGAGTTTGCATTCGGCCTGCGCTTCGATCGAGAGAGGGACGTGCACCGCCATCTGGTCGCCGTCAAAGTCCGCGTTGAACGCGGTGCAGACGAGCGGATGTATGCGGATAGCATTGCCCTCGATGAGTATCGGCTGGAAAGCCTGTATACCGAGTCTATGAAGTGTCGGGGCCCTGTTAAGCATTACGGGGTGGTCTTTAATTACGTCGTCGAGGATATCCCACACCTCCAATTTCGCCTTCTCGACCATCTTCTTGGCGCTCTTTATGGTGTGGACGAATCCGCGCTCTTTAAGTTTCTTTATAATGAAAGGTTCGAATAATTCAAGCGCCATCTTTTTAGGGAGGCCGCACTCATTCAATTTTAATTCCGGGCCCACTACGATAACGCTTCTGCCCGAATAATCTACGCGCTTACCGAGAAGGTTCTGACGGAACCTGCCCTGCTTACCCTTCAACATATCGCTTAAGGATTTTAGCGGCCTGTTGCCGGGGCCGAGAACGGCCTTTCCGTGCCTGCCGTTATCGAACAGGGCATCAACCGCCTCCTGGAGCATCCTCTTCTCGTTCCTGACGATGATCTCGGGGGCTTTGAGCTCTATCAGCTTTTTGAGACGGTTATTCCTGTTTATTACTCTGCGATATAAATCGTTCAGATCGCTTGTCGCGAATCTGCCGCCATCGAGAGGGACCAGCGGCCTTAAGTCCGGTGGTATGACCGGGAGTATGTCGAGGATCATCCACTCCGGCCTGTTGCCGGAATTTTTCAGGGCCTCTATAAGCCTCATGATCTTGACCGACCGTTTCTGCGTATTATCGGATTTCGTGTCTTTTATCTCGCGTTTTACTTTCGCGGCAAGTTTATCGAGGTCGATCTCTTTTAAAAGTTCCCTGATCGCCTCTCCGCCCATTTTTGCGGTGAATTTCTGCCCGTATTTATCCCTGTATTCTTTATATCTTTCTTCCGACAGGAGCTCCATCTTCTTTAAAGGCGTCTCCCCGGGGTCGGTCACGATATACTCCTCATAATAAAGGACTTTCTCGAGTTCCCTCGAAGTAAGTCCTATGAGTATCGCTATCCTTGACGGCATGACCTTAAAGAACCATACGTGAGAAACGGGGCAAGCCAGCTCGATATGGCCCATGCGTTCGCGCCTTACGCTGGAACGGGTAACTTCGACGCCGCACCTGTCGCAGACGATGCCTTTATGCTTTATGCGTTTATACTTGCCGCAGTTGCATTCGTAGTCTTTCGTCGGCCCGAATATGCGCTCGCAGAAGAGCCCGTCTTTTTCCGGCTTCAGCGTCCTGTAATTGATAGTCTCCGGCTTTTTAACCTCGCCCTTCGACCATGACCTTATGATCTGGGGGGATGCTATCTTTATAGTTATCGCGTTAAAAAGGTTCGTCTCTTCTACCATTTTAGCTTTCCTTATCCTCTACGGCCTTTTTTTCCATCTTTATTTCCAGGCCGAGAGACTGTAGTTCCTTGACCAATACATTGAACGATTCCGGGGTCCCGGTCTGCAATTTGTTATCGCCTTTGACGATGGCTTCGTATATCTTTGTCCTGCCGACAACGTCGTCGGATTTAACGGTCAATAATTCCTGTAATGTGAACGCCGCGCCGTACGCCTCGAGCGCCCAGACTTCCATTTCTCCGAACCTCTGGCCGCCGAATTGCGCTTTGCCGCCGAGAGGCTGCTGGGTAACAAGCGAATAAGGCCCGATGGACCTTGCGTGTATCTTATCGTCTACGAGGTGCGCCAGTTTCAGCATATATATGTAACCTACCGTGACCTTCTGGTCAAAAGGTTTACCGGTAAATCCGTCGTAAACCGTGACCTTACCTTCGGTCGGTATCTTCGCCTGCGTCATCGCGTCTTTTATTTCGGCTTCGGTCGCTCCGTCGAATACCGGGCTCGATACTTTGAAGCCGAGGATCTTTGCCGCCCAACCTAAGTGAGTCTCAAGTATTTGTCCGACGTTCATACGGCTGGGAACGCCAAGCGGATTTAAGACTATCTCAACCGGTGTACCGTCGCTCAGGAACGGCATATCTTCGACCGGCAGCACCTTCGCAACGACACCCTTGTTACCGTGGCGCCCTGCCATCTTATCGCCTACGGATATCTTCTTCTTGCTCGCGACGTAAACTTTGACCTTCTTCAATACGCCGGGCGGCAGTTCGTCGCCTCTTTTAACCCTGTCGATCTCGCGCTCAAGTTCGAACGTCAATTCTTCTATCTGGCTGTCGAGAAGCCTGGTTATCCTGGCTATCTCCTGTTCGGTCTCGGGGTTATTCAGCTTTATCGTTTCAAGGTCGCCTTTTTCCACGATCCTCTTCAGGTCTTTCACCCTTACCGTCCTGCCCTGCGACACAAGCGCCCTGCCGGACTCCTGGTCGAGTATGCCGGCTGCCAGCTTCTGGCCGACGAGCAGATTATGGAGCTTCTTATATTTCTCTTCCTTTACTTTATCTATCTGGGTACTGTATGTTTCCTCGAGCGTCTTTATCTCTTTGTTCTCGATATTTCTCTCTTCTTTGGTCTTCGAGCGGGCATCCCTGCGCGAGAATATGCGCACATCTACGACTATGCCTTCGACGCCTGGCGACGCAATAAGAGACGAATCCCTGACATCACCGGCCTTCTCGCCGAATATCGCCCTTAAGAGCTTTTCTTCGGGCGAAAGTTCGGTCTCCGACTTGGGAGTGACTTTTCCGACGAGTATGTCGCCCGGCTCTACCTCCGCGCCTATCCTGATAATACCGTTCTCGTCTAAATTGCGCAGAGCCTCTTCGCCGACGTTCGGAATATCCCTGGTGATCTCCTCATTTCCGAGGCGCGTATCCCGCGCTTCGATCTCGAATTCTTCTATATGTAAAGACGTGTACTTATCTTCAGCGACAAGCTTCTCGCTTAGGAGTATGGCGTCTTCGAAGTTGTATCCTCTCCAAGGCATGAAAGCAACGAGGACGTTCTTGCCCAATGCGAGTTCGCCGTTGTCCGTAGCCGGGCCGTCCGCTATGACATCGCCTTCCTTTATCTTGTCACCCAGCTCTACTATGGGCCTGTTATTGACGCATGTATTCGCGTTCGACCTTTCGAATTTGCTGAGCTTATAACTCTTGCCGCTTATCACTATCTCGCTCGAATCGACCGAGCTGACAGTGCCGGAATTCTTCGCGACTATGACCGCGCCCGAATCCTTTGCCGCCCTGTACTCGATGCCCGTTCCGATCAACGGCGACTCGGTGTAAAGCAATGGAACTGCCTGGCGCTGCATATTCGATCCCATAAGAGCCCTGTTCGCGTCATCATGCTCAAGGAATGGTATAAGACATGCGGCGACGCTTACCAGCTGCCTGGGCGATACGTCCATATACTGGACGCCTTTCGGGTCGGCCTGGATAAAATCGTCTTTAAACCTGCAGAATACTTTGTCATCGATGAAATGGCCTTTATCGTCTATCTTGGCATTCGCCTGAGCGATAACATAAAGGTCTTCCACGTCAGCCGAAAGGTAATCTATCTTTTCGGTAACTTTCCCGTTCTCTACTTTCCTGTAAGGTGTTTCGATAAAGCCGTATTTATTTATCTTCGCGTAAGTGCTGAGCGAAGCTATCAGTCCTATGTTCGGGCCTTCCGGTGTTTCGATAGGGCAAACGCGGCCGTAGTGCGAGTAATGAACGTCACGCACTTCAAAGCCTGCCCTCTCCCTGTTCAAGCCTCCGGGGCCGAGAGCCGACATACGGCGTTTATGGGTCAATTCCGCAAGAGGGTTTGTCTGGTCCATAAACTGCGAAAGCTGGCTTCTGCCGAAGAAATCCCTGACAACACCCGATATGAGCTTCGAATTTATAAGGTTGTGCGGCATTACGTTCGAAAGGTCGTATATATTCATCCTTTCCCTGCAGGATCTGTCGACCCTGGCAAGGCCTATTCTTATCTGGTTAAGAAGGAGCTCTCCGACGCAGCGGACGCGCCTGTTGCCGAGGTGGTCGATGTCGTCGGTCGCGCCATGGCCGCCTTTTACCGCTATGAGCCTCGATATGACCTTTATGAGCGTCTGCGGGGTTATGAGCCTCTCCTCGAGAGACACGTTCATGCCGAGCTTCCTGTTCAGCATATACCTGCCGACGTCGCCGAGGTCATACCTCTTATTATCGAAGAATAGACGCATGACCAGGTTTGCGGCCGATTCGGGCGTCGGGGGATCCCCGGGCCTCAGCTTCCTATATATATCTATAAGCGCGTCTTCTTTATTCTTAGTGTGGTCTTTTCTGAGGGTATTGATTATTTCGGGGATGACATTGGTTATGGTGGAAACTTTGCGGATCGACGATGCCCATATCTTTTCGGCTATGTCCTTGGTGATCTTATCGAATTTCGCCGCTATGGTAATATTAGTATCCTTCTCGACAAGATCGCTTGCCAGCGTAGCGCCTATAAGGCTGTCCAACTGGGCCGATCTGGTGAGCTCGTGCGCCTCTACACCGCAGAGCGCTTTCAATATATCTTCGTCGCGTTCATAACCGAATACGCGTAAAAATACTGTGGCAAGGAACTTTCGCTTCCTGTCAACGTACACATAGAGGATATCGTTCATGTCAAATTCAAACTCTACCCAAGCGCCCCTGTAAGGGATTATCCTGGCCGAAAATATGTTCTTGCCCGATGGGTGCGGCTCCGATTCGAAAGAAATACCGGGAGAACGATGTAGCTGGCTTACGACGACTCTTTCATCACCGTTAACTATGAATGTGCCCGTGTCGGTCATGAGAGGAAGATCGCCGAGATAGACCTCCTGCTCCTTGGTCTCTTTTTTGGATTTAAGCCTCATCATGACACGGAGCGCTCCCGCGTAGCTCATACCGCGTTTCTTGCACTCCGAAATGACGTATTTAGGCTTACCGATGGTGTAGTTCAAATAATCGAGTTTATACTCACCGTCGGGAGTCTCTATCGGGAACACCTCTCTAAAAGCAGCTTCAAGCCCTTCTTTTTTACGCTTGGATTTAGGTACATCCAGCTGTAAAAAGTCATAGTACGAATTCAGCTGGATCTCCAGCATATTCGGCAGCTTATAGCATTCTTCCAGTTTAGCGTAGCTTTTTCGTTTGATCATTTAGCCCTTCGTCGGTTGACTACTTTAACTCGATCTTCGCGCCTGCGGCTTCGAGCTGTTTCTTTATCTTGTCAGCCTCTTCCTTGGTCGCGCCTTCTTTTACCGTCTTCGGTGCACCGTCAACGAGGTCCTTGGCTTCTTTCAAGCCGAGGCTTGTGATAGCCCTGAGCTCTTTGATGACCTGTATCTTGTTCGCTCCGGCCGCTGCCAGAACAACCGTAAATACAGACTTCTCTTCGGCTGCCGCGGGTGCCGCGCCGCCTGCCGCCGCCCCTGCGCCGCCGACAGCTACTGCCGCCGCTGCGACAACCCCGAACTTGTCCTCGAGAGCTTTGACAAGGTCCGCGAGCTCCATGACGGTCATCTTCTCGATGGTATCCATCACGTTCTTCATTTTTTCCGTCAGTTCTACTTTGACTTCTTTTGTTTCCATGTTCTCCCCTCTTTCTTATTTAGCTTCCGGCGCAGCTGGTGCTGCGCTCTGTGTTTTTTCCTTGTTCACTTTTATCGCATCTACCACGTATACAAATTTTCTCAAGATCCCGCCCAGCGTATTCACGAAACCTGTTATCGGCGACTTTATACCGCCCACCACCCTGGCCAACAGGACTTCTTTGGAAGGCAGGCTTGCCAGCTCTTTCACTTTTTCGGGCGACAGGCGTTTGCCGTCGATGACCGCGCCTTTTATCTTGAACTTGTCGTTCGTTTTGGAAAAATTTACCAATACACTGCAGGCCGCCACTATATCTTCGCCGCAGAGCGATATGCCCATGCCGCCGTCGATCTTGGAGATCTCTTCTTCGAGTTTCATTTTATTGAAAATTATCTTAAGGATCGAATTCTTTACCACAAAATAGTTTGCCCGGCTTTTCTTAAGCCCGCGCCTGAGCTGTTCGAGGCCGCCGGTAGAAGTGCCCATGAAACTGGTTATGACGAAATTGGGGTGCTTGGTAAAACGAAGGAGTATCTCCTCCATCATCTTTTCCTTGCACATCTTTCCGAATTTTTCCATAGTTACCATGATAGATTAACCCTTCCTGAACTGCGCGACATCCAGCTTTATGCCGGGGCCCATCGTCGTAGATATAAAAAGCGTCTTCACGTGCTGTGACGTCGGGCTCCCGCCCTGCGGCGTAGTCGTCATTATCGCGTCGATGAGCGCTATGGCATTGCCGTACAGCGCGTCTTCGGTAAACGACAATCTCCCGAGCGGCGCGTGTATGCCGGCCTGCTTATCCATCTTGAATTCTATCTTTCCCGCTTTGACCTCCTTAATGGCCTTGGCGGTATCCATCGTGACCGTGCCCGACTTCGGGTTTGGCATGAGCCCTCTCGGGCCGAGGACTTTTCCGAGTTTCGCGAGGTCTTTCATCATGTCAGGCGTAGCTATGGCGACA
>JAQUSB010000057.1 GCA_028715345.1 Candidatus Omnitrophota bacterium
CTGCCTGTTAAGCCATATATTAAGGAAGGTCAATATTACCGATGATACGGTGAGCGCGCTTCCTATTACTATAGCTACAGGCGCGCTCAACACAGCGCCTGTTAATATCAAAACACCTCCCAGCATCGGCATCAGGTAAGAAGCGATAGCGTTAAACGCTATCTGCTGGAAGAAGAATGCCGTTGCGGCCCATAACGGCCGCAGTAAAGTTTCGTTACCTATGCCTTTGAATGAAAGTATCAGGTCCCTTTTGGTCTTATCCATCGACGCTATCTTCTTAACAGGCCCTTCTTTCAGAACGAGCGCGAATAATACAAAGGCCGCGGCGCCTATGATGCCTATAATGAAAACCATATCCGGGGACAGGTAGTTCAGTAAGTAATTCGCTGTCGAATATGCTTCCGACTGGCCGCCCAATACTTCATTGGCGCTGACGAGGCCCATGGCTATATTCCATACATATACCCCTGCTACGGATAGCGCGGTAACTAACACGCCGGCGCCGGCTATCGCTGCCGCCCTTCTCCCTGCCGGCCTCTCAAGAGCTGCTCTTGCCGTCAATTCTCCCAGGCTGTTATTTACCTCAGCGCCTATGCGGTTAAAATCAGGACTGCCCAAATAATCGGCCATAATATATCCCAATATATAACCCTTATTTTTCACGCTGAGATTGTTCAATATTCCATTAAACTTATCGTCTATCAATTGTACATATTCGGCAAATTGCTCGACCTCGGCGAACTGCCGCAATTTATAATCTTTCAATTTCCTGTCCAACTCATACTGCTTATGTTCGGCGTATGTGAGAAATTCCATAATGAGATTGTCCATATAAGCGCCGACGATCTTGTTATCCTTTATGTTATCTCTCAAATTCATTAAGCGCGTCCTATACCCTTCTACGGCGCGCGCGAATTCCTGCTGTTTTTTGGAATCGAACGCCTGCTTCTTCGCTATCCTGTCCCTTACCCTCTTTATTATATTTCGTGCCGCGGCCGGGCTTGTTCCTTTTCCTAAACGTTCTCTCTCTGCCTGCGCAAGCTCTTTGCCGTATTGCCGGAATAATTTATCTTCAAGGGTCACTATCTCTTTTACAATACCTTTACCTTCTTCCCGGACGCCTTCATCATTTATACGAGGCCTTCCGACACGGCCGGCAAACTGTTCATACGTGTTCTCATCCGCAAAATACGTTATTAGGGCGGTTGCACCTTCGCTTTTAGCAAGGGCATTGTTAATGGCATAGTCAACTGCACGGCCTCCTATATTCGTTACAATGACAAGATCACCCGGCTTTATTCCTTCTTTTTCTATCCTTTTCAAATCCTGTGGATTTTCTGATGTGACCCAGGACATATTCGGCTGTTCGGATTCAGGCAAACGCGCGACAAGTTCCCTAAAGTATTTAACCATACTATCATCTTCGGCCAGGAGCAGCATACCGCTCAGGCCGGATCTTATTTTCTTGATCTCATCCAGAACCGCGGAATCTCCCTCATTCCGAGTCATGCATACGGTCATATCCTCAAATATTCTCTTCTCTTCCATGCCTGACGGGATATCATATACGGTTTTATTCCACCGTGTCTTCATAAAAGACGTCCTGTGCGTTGCGCTCAAGCCTCCAAAATCTATAACGCACCCTGACTCAATAGCGCCGTCCAGCGTCATCATGCTCATCGTGCCGTGCTCTCTCGTTACCTTGGATCTTATTTCAGAGTCTAACGCGCCCTCTTTCCTATATGCGGCTATCTCCGCCGCAGTCTGCAATCCTCTGGAAAGTGAACGGCCGGGCATTGGCGCACCCGTAGCCTCATCGACCAGGACAAATTTACCTGATTCAGGGTCTTTCCGCATAGGTATTGTGCACCACCTGGCAATTAACGCGCTCTCAATATATTCAACATATTTATCAAGCTCCTTTTGATCTTTCGCTCCGAATCTTTTCTTGATCTCGTCCTTACCCTTTGCATTAAGCGTAACAACTTGTGATTCAGGCCTGATCTCCGCGCACAGATCCGTTCTATTTGTCCTGACAAGCTCATCTGCGACAGAATCGGCCCGCAGTCTCAAGCTAAACACCTCACCCGCCTCTTCTGACTCTCCGCCTTGGATCGGGAAAGGAGTATTCGCCCCATATTCGAACATAATATCGGATTCGTCAGCTCTTATGTGCCACTTGCTATTTAAGATCGCTTTTGGCTCCGATCCCATCTGTTCATTCTGCAGCCTATGGACAAATTTATCGGAAGTGGCGTAAATGATATCGCATCTATTCAATACATCGGTTACGTCGGCATCTTTACGATCGCCATTTTCGTCGAATATATACCCACGGTCTTTCCCGTCCGCGTCCGGTATGATCAAACCTATCGTTATTCTCCTGTTATCGCCTGTCTTCAGTATTAAATCTCCGTCTTTCTTTTTCGCTGTCAGCCTGGCGTTCTGCTCGGCATCCCTCGCAGCTATCTCAGCGGTATTTGTAGGATTGAAGATCTTGACCCTATCCGGGGTTACGCCCAGCTTTTCAGCCGCTTCGACGTTCCTATTTAAAAGAATATATGCTCCGGCAAATAGCGCATAACCTTTACCGCCGCCGGTCCTCAGTTTTCCGAATGCCGAATTTGTGCCGGTAAGCGCCACTATAGCTGCCGCAGGCCGCTGAGAAGGCGTCCTTAAAGTAAATCCTTTTTCCATCTGCAGTGCTTCATCGAATGTATCGAGCTCAGCCTTATATACTTCGGCGAGTTTGTTTATCTCTCTATAATTAAAATCATTGCGCATTTTAGATATAAAAGACGGCAGAGTATTAGGGATATTTTTAAAAGCATCCTGCCAATTTGCAGCGTTTTCACTGATGGCGCTTCTTAAGTCAAATGTAATGTTCCACAAATAATTAGCGGCGATAACGCTGAGTAATACACCTACTCCCACTATCGAAAGCCATCCAAGCGCAGGCCCGATCATATCGGAATAACTCATCCAGCCTGATATCGAAGAGGATGAAACCGCAGTCTTCCCGGCGCCTTGCGCGACGGATTCCATAATTATAACGAACAGCAAAGCTAGGCCGAATGGTTTCCATGGAATGCCAAAGCCTGGTTTTTTAGCTGCTTCCGGCGCGGCTTCCGGCTGGGCTTCGGTTTTTTCTGTAACCGGTGCGATCTCGGGTAAAGGCTTTGCGGCTTCAGGCGTTACTGGGGCAGCGACAGGCGCGGCTTTGGGCTGCGCAACCGGCTCCTCCGCTATAGGTTTTTTCTCAGAAACTGCCGGAGCTTCGGCAAGCCTTTGCGCTACGATAGTTCTAAGTTTATCTTTATCCGGGTC
>JAQUSB010000058.1 GCA_028715345.1 Candidatus Omnitrophota bacterium
GGATTCTTTGAAATAAGCGATATACCGCAGCGGCGTGTACGCGAACGGGAAGAATATATTGGATAAAGGCGTATTCCATCCGTCGTAAAATAGCGTCGGGGCAAGGCAGCTGACGCCGGCAACGCGATCCCTGAATTCATCGGCTAAAAGAAGAGCGAATAGCGAACCCATGGACAATCCCGAGGTAAATATAGGCCCGTTGAACCGGGCCAGCTCCCCGGTAGTAAGCACTTCGCGCACGGACTCGTGCAGCTCCTGCCAGGTCGTATTTTTTAATACCCATATAGATTCGCCGTGATTGGCAAGCTTCGGACACACCACGGTGTAGCCTCTTTTGTTCAAATAAGTCGCAAGATATTTCATTTCATTGGGAGTGCCTGTAAGGCCGTGGACAAGGATGACCGCGCTGCCGTTGTCGCCGGGCAGGAATATACCATTACCTTTCGAGCCATTGCCTTTAGGCTTGTGCCTTTTGAATTCGTTTATATTGAAGGAAAATCTTACGGCCATATTTTATCCCGGATAAGATATGGGCAGATAAACCGTAAAGATAGAGCCTTTCCCCATCTGGCTCTCGGCGGTTATCCTGCCTTTATGAGAATCGGCGATCGATTTAGCTATGCTCAAGCCCAGCCCGAAACTTTGTTTATTAGTCCGCGACTTGTTTATCTGGTAGAACCTGTCGAATATATACAGGAGCTCATCCTCCGGCATCCCCACCCCCGTATCGCTCACCGTTATCTTAGCGTGACCTTCATCCCTGTGCGCGGATATTATGACTTTGCCTTTCCTGTAAGTATATTTTATGGCGTTGTCGATCAAATTTTCGAATAATTTCTTAAGCTGGTCTTCATCCCCGTCGATAATGACCGTCTCCTGCAAAAAAGACGAGAGGGCTATGTCTTTTTGCGCCGCCGGGGGTTTCATGTTCTTTACGGCCTCCTCGAGAAGTTTCGTGAGGTTTATCTTTTTTATCTCGAGCGGCATCTGGCTATTGTCGAATTTAGCGAGGACCAAAAGGTCTTCGATTATGATAGAAAACCTGTCCACTTCTTCCAGCGACTTTTTCAATACCTCGTTACATTCTTCTTTCGAGCGGTCTTTGCCCATAGCCGCGGTGAGCTCGTCTTTAAGCATGACGAGCGGGGCTTTAAGCTCGTAAGAAATATCCTGTATGAAATTCTGCTGGGACGAGAACGACCTGTCGAGCCTGTCGATCATATCGTTGAATGTGTCTGCCAGGCGCTTCACTTCATCCTTTGTGTCCGGGATGTGTATCTTCAGCTTCAGGTTTTCCGCGGTTATATGGCGCAGCGTATTTATCATACTGTTGACGGGCTTAAGGGTCAATCCTACCAGGAGAACGCCCGGGATGCCTGCCAATAATACGGTCAGAGGCAGAAGTATCAGCAGTATGAACAAAAGGTTGCGCATGGCAAGCGAGACGAGCCCTATGGGCGCGGCCACCTGGATAACATAGGCTACTTTGCCGTCCTCTATCTCGGGCCTCGTATAGACACGGAACCTTTTTTTGCGCCCTTCCTCGGACACGCCGCTGAGAGTGTCGAAACTGTCTTCTCCGCTCAACACATCTTCGAAGTCCGACTTATCTATGGGGGCTATGAAAGGCATTGCTTTTGACGCTACAAGCCTCTCGCCTTTCGTATCGAGTATCTGCACGAACACCTTCATAAGTTCCGGGTCTTTGCGCTTCTCTTCGACCCAATCGCGCGCCATATCTTTAAAAGGCATAGCGGAAGTCCCGTTGTCCTTCGTGTGGCAATATGTATGCACCGCGTCGGCGACGCCTTCCGCCCTGGAGCTTAACAGGTCGTCGAGATGGTTTATCAGTATCTTATCGAAGCCCCCGTACAGGATCGTGGAAAATATGAGCAGAGTGGCGGTAAGTAAAAGCATATACCACAGCAGTATCTTGAATCTGATGGACCTGAAAAACATATTTTTCCTTTTAACTCATCGTTATGAGGATAATGCCCGCGACGACCATAAGCGTCCCGGTAAGTTTCATCCTGTCTATCTTCTCGCCCAGGAAAATATGCGCGCTGAACAGTATAAATATATACTGGATGCTCCCCAACGGGAAAACGAAACTGAGGTCAGCCTGGGCGAGCGCCACAAGCCACGTCGCTACGCACAATACCTGGAAACCGAACCCTATCCATATAAGCTTATCCGAAAGCAGCTTCTTAAGATAATCGACATGCCCCGAAAGGCCTCGTATGCCCGTCATATCCACGGTATTCGCGCTTTTTTTGAACAAAATATGCGCGATAACATTCCATACTTCCGATAATATTACCAGGACGACGACTTTTACGACGGTAAACATGTCAGGCTGCCCTTTTCTTGCTTTGCGATGTAAAATGTATCCCGAGTATCACGAACGCTATGCCCAGCCACCTGAGCGGGCTGACATTCTCGTGTAAAAATATTATTGCCATGAGAGGAATAAATACATATGCTGCCGACCCTACGGGCATCGCGATGCTGAGATCTATCCGGTAAATTATCACGAGCCAGAGTATGAAACTGATCACGTATATGAGTATGCCGGCCCATATGAGCCATGAGGAGAGGCTGCGCATCGCGAATTCGACGAGATTCTGGAAAGTCACGGCACTGATCCCGGTATCGGCCAGCCCTTTCTTCATGCCGAGCTGGGCTACGCTGTCGAGAAGATCGTTCAGAATTATCAGGGCAAATACTTTAAACGTCAGGTGGCCTTTCTTCACGCGGTCACCTTTATCAGGTTTTCTTTTTTTATCTTTTTAAGCTCCGGGTCGAAATTCTCGAATTTCAGAAAATTACACATGAGCTTAAATACGGGGCTTATTACAGGATTGCGGTACTTCGCGTAAATATTAAGCGGTGTAAAATCGAATCCCAGCCGTTTCTTCGGCTCATATCCCGATATGCCCATCTCATATCTCTTTATGCCGTTATTGATGGCCCAGTTCATCGCATCCCTGTGCTTTATGAAAAAGAGGTGGTATTTATGCGCGACGGCATAATCGAGCCCGAGATAATAATCTATCATCGTGCCGTCGGATATGAGACAGAATAAAAACGCGACCAATTTACCTTCGATACGCCACAGGAAAAATTTGACCTGCCCCGGCATATTCTTCGATATGTTCCTGAAAAAATCTTTAGGGACTACCTCGAAACCCATCTCGTGCTTATCGATCATCTGCAGGTAGAGCCCATAAACCTGCTCTAAGACTTCGCCTTTA
>JAQUSB010000033.1 GCA_028715345.1 Candidatus Omnitrophota bacterium
TGGTTTATCACCATAAGCTTCCCGTTATCTTTCCTGATTATGTCGATCTTGCCCCTGAACCTGCGGCCGTTCACATATATATTACCGTCCCGCAGCGTCTTATATTGATCTCGGCCGTCTTTATCTCCCGGGGGCCGACCAAAAGGCCTTCCTTCGTCCCGGAAACCTTGGCGGACAGGAACGGCCCGTCCATAAGAAGGCGCTCGGGTTTATACGCGTATATTTCGTATTTGCCTTTCAAGGACAGGTCTATCGAATCCCTGTCGTCCAGTATGGACACCCTCACTATGGTCGGGGCAGGTTCTTCGGCAAAAGCGCCGGTAATGGGAGCGATAATGGACAGGGAGATCACAGCAACGCATAAAAATAGTATTTTTTTCATCTTCGCCTCAACAGGATAAATATCACCGATAAAATTACCGAAATAATGATCGAGGTCGTTATCGGGAAAAAGAACGTGAAGTTGCGTTTTTGTATGCAGATATCGCCCGGCAATTTCCCCAGCCAGGACAATTTTCCTCCGAGCGTAAAGAATATCCCGGCCGCTATAAAAATGATCCCCAGCAATATAAGCGTCCTGCCGACCGGGTTCATCTTAAGCCTTTTTCTTCTTCTCTATCTTTTCTTTTTCGGAAAAGATACAGCCGCAATAATTCTGCAGGTAATAGCCCTCTGCCTTCGCCTTCTTCTGGCCTTCCTTAAAGCCGACCCTGAAATCCTTGTAATAAAATTTTAGCCCTGTTTTCGCCGCTATGTCCTCGCATATTTTCTTTATGACTTCGTGGTCTTGGTAAGGGCTGCCGAGGAGCGTCGTCGTAAAAGCCTCAAAGCCGTTCTCGATGGCGGCCCTCGCCGTCTTCTCAAGACGCAGCCACCAGCAGACGGGGCATCTGTATTTAGGGTCCTCGTTGTCGGTTATGTACTGGAAATATTTTTCCACCTCGTAGTCGGCGGGAACAATATTGTAAGACTCTTTCTTTGCATGCTTTTCCACTTCGCCCTTACGTTTCAGATACTCGGAATAGAGATGAATGTTCGGATCGTAAAATAAAGCGGCGAATTTATGCCCTTCCTTTTTCAATACTTCGACCGGGTACATAGCGCATGGCGCGCAGCAAACGTGTAAGAGGATATTCATAATATGCTAAAACATCTCTTTCTGGGTTTCTTGCGGACGTGCCTTAGAAAAGCCCATATGCTCATAGGCCTGGTGTGTCAATTCTCTCCCGCGCGGCGTCCTCTTCAGGAGCCCTATCTTCAAAAGGAACGGCTCTACCACATCCACTATGGTGTCGGTTTCCTCATTAAGCGTAGCGGCGATAGACTCTATACCGACAGGCCCGCCGCCGAAAGATTCGTGCATTACGGTTATGACTTTCCTGTCTACCGCGTCGAGCCCCATCTTGTCTATCCCATGGTTCTTCAGCGCCTCTTCCGTAGCCTCCAGGGTTATTTTGCCGTCGCGTTTTACTTCGACCCAGTCCCTGACCCTTCTCAATAACCTGTTCGCGACCCTTGGCGAGCCCCTCGACCGCCTGCCTATCTCTTCGGCGGCATTTTTATCTATCGGAATATTAAGAAGCTTCGCGGAGCGGGTAATGATCTTGACCAGGTCCGCGACCTCATAAAAGTCAAGGTGATGGAATATCCCGAACCTCGAGCGAAGCGGCGCCGTCAATAACCCTGACCGGGTCGTCGCTCCTATCAGCGTAAAACGTTTCAGATTGAATTTTATCGTCTTGGCGTAAGGGCCTTTATCTATCACAAAATCTATCTCGAAATTCTCCATTGCCGGATAGATGAACTCTTCCACCGTCTTCGACAGCCTGTGTATCTCATCGATGAATAATATATCGCCGTCCGCGAGATTTGTGAGTATGCCTATAAGGTCGCCGGCCTTGCCTATGGCAGGGCCGCTCGTAGCGGTTATCTTCGAGCCCATCTCGTTGGCGACGATATGCGCGAGGCTCGTCTTGCCGAGCCCCGGGGGGCCGGATAAAAGGGTATGCTCGACCGGCTCGCCGCGCTTCTTCGCCGCCTGTATCGAGACTTTGAGATTTTCGGCGAGCGTCTTCTGCCCGATAAAATCTTCGAGCTTCGAAGGCCTGAGCGAGATATTTAATATCTGATCCTCTTCCGTCTCCTGGGCCGTTAAAAGTTTTTCTCTTTCGAATTCTTTTTTAGCCATAATATTATTTCGAGCCCCTGTAAACTTCGTTCAATATATCTTCGCATGAAACGATCTTTGGATTGCGCCTGATAGCTTTATTTATCATTTCCTGGGCTTCATTCTTTTTATACTGTAATTGCAATAGAACGCTTAAAGCTTCTTCCGTTATATTTTCTTTGCCGGCGGGGAGTTCGCCTTTACACTTGTCCTGCATCAGCGCAAATTTCCCCACCTTGCCCTGCAGCTTTGCGACTATCTCGCGCGCCTTCTGCTCTCCTATGCCCGGCAATGACTTCAGCACCGCCATATCTCCGCGATCTATCGCGGCCGCTATTTCCGATATCGCCAGGGTCAGCGCGCGGCATGCGGCTTTAGGGCCGACGCCTGAAACCGTTATGAACTGCTCGAAGAAATCCTTCTCTATTTCGTTCAGGAAACCGACCAGCACGGGGGTCGCTTTCGACTGATCCATCTGGTAGTAATGGTAAGTGATGAGCGCTATCGTTTCATCGGCAGCCTTCGCTTTATCTACGCCTTTCATCACCGCGGGCGGGATCATCACTTCGTAGGATATGCCGTTCACGTCTATTTCGAGACTGGAGGGCCTTCGCTTCTTTATCTTACCCGATATTTGGGAGATCATATTTTTTCTCGATATAACAATAGCTTATTGCCATGGCAAGCGCGTCGCTAACGTCAACAGGCTCCGGAGGAGTTTTTAATTTAAGCAGACTCTGGACAATCCTCTGCACCTGCTGTTTCGACGCGTGGCCGTTGCCGGTAACCGCTTTCTTGATGCGTGTCGACGGGTAATTCTTCAGTTCAACATCGAACTTGCCGCAAACCAGGCACGCCATTGCCCGGGCATGGCCCATAAGTATCGCGGTAGTCGGATGCTTATAGTGGGAATATATCTTTTCCAGGACGAGAACTCCCGGCTTGTGCTCCATTACGATCTTCGATATCTCGTCGAATATCCCGGCGATCCTGGCCTGGACCGGCTCTCCTGTCTTTGTCCTGATAACACCGGCCTCTATAAGTTTAAACTTGTTACCTGCCCTGAGCGAAGCCGAGGGGTCTTCGATTATGCCGTATCCGGTTATCTGAAGACCGGGGTCTATCCCGAGTATCCGCATTATTCCTTCAATAGATCATCCGGTATGTCGAAATTCGCGTAGACATGCTGAACGTCTTCGTGTTCTTCAAGGCCTTCTACGAGATCGAGGACCTTTTTTGCCTCTTCACCGACAACCTTGACCGTAGATTTCGGCAGCAAAGTTATCTCCGCGTCTTCGGTCGGTATCTTGTTATCGTCCAGCGCTTTCTTTACTTTGAAGAAATCCGCGGGCGCGGTCTTCACGGCGTAATTCTCGTCTTCTACGATCAGGTCTTCGGCGCCGGCATCAAGGACTATGCCCATCAGCTTATCTTCATCTATGGTTTTTTTGCTGACAACGAAATAGCCTTTCTTCTCGAACATCCAGCTTACAGAACCTGCGCCGGCCATATTACCGCCTTTTTTGGTAAATATGGTCCTGACCTCACTCGTAGTCCTGTTCCTGTTGTCGCTTACTCCTTCTACGAATATCGCAACGCCGCCCGGCCCGTAGCCTTCCAGCGCTATGTCTTCGTAGCTTACGCCTTCCAGTTCCCCCGTACCTTTCTTTATCGCGCGTTCAATGTTGTCCGCCGGCATCGACGCTTCTTTCGCGCGTTCGATAGCTACCCTCAACCTGGGATTTGTATCGGGCTTGCCGCCGCTTCTTGCGGCAACGGTTATTTCTTTTATCAGCTTTGTGAATAATGACCCTCTCTTGGCGTCGGTTGCAGCCTTTTTATGTTTGATCGTCGCCCATTTTGAATGTCCGCTCATAACCTTCCTCTCTTATTGTTAATCTTCCTCTTCCACTTTCTTGTTTTGTTTAGCTTTCTCCGTTATGGCCTGCGCCAAGTTCGGCGGCACCATTTCATAATGCGAAAAGCTCATCGTATAAGTGCCCCTGCCGCCTGTTATCGATTTAAGCTCGTTAACATATTTATACATCTCTTCGAGCGGCACTTTTGCTTTTATGACCTGCGATCCGTCCGCAGGTTCCATCCCCATTACTCTGCCGCGCCGTGAATTCAAGCTGCCGGTAATATCTCCCATGCATTCGTCGGGGACGACCAGGTCAACGTCCATTATCGGCTCCAGGAGCACCGGTTTCGCTTTAAGCATCGAATCTTTGAACGCGTGCCGCGCGGCGGTCTGGAACGCGATATCCTTCGAATCGACCGGATGGGTCTTGCCGTCATACACTATGGCTTTGACGTCGACTACCGGGAAACCTGCCAACGGACCCGACCCGAGAGCGGTCTTAATACCTTTCTCACAGCTCACGATGAAAGGCCGGGGTATGGCGCCGCCTACGACCTCATTCACGAACTCAAAGCCTGTGCCTCTCTGCAAAGGCTCGATGCGCATCCAGACTTCCGCAAATTGCCCCGCGCCGCCCGACTGTTTCTTATGGCGGTACTGGGCGTCGCCCTTACTCATTATAGTCTCTTTATACGCCACCTTCGGAGTGCCCACCTCGACCTGAACCCCGTAACGCATCTTCATCCTGTTCAGGAGCATCGCTATATGCATGTCGCCCATGCCCGAGACGATCATCTCTTTAGTCTGCTCGTCGCGCGTAACTTTAAAGGTCGGGTCTTCCGCGCTTATCTTATGGATAGCGTTCGATATCTTATCTTCGTCCGCCCTCGTCTTCGGCTTAAGAGAGAATGAGATCGCAGGTTCCGGGAACTGTATATCCTCGAATTTCAGAGGGCTCTTTTCGTCGCCTATAGAATCGCCGGTCTGCGTATCCTTCAATTTAGCGACGCAAGCTATGTCGCCTGCGCGGGCCGAATCCATGGGGATCTGCGTTTTGCCCATCAGGCTGAATATCGCGCCTACCTTTTCCCTGGAGCCTTTATTTACGTTATAAAATCCGCCGTTAGCCGGGAGCTTACCGGAAAAGACCTTGAATATCGATATCTGCCCGAGGAACGGGTCGGACAATGTCTTGAATACGAGCCCCGCAAAAGGCCCGTTCTCTTTCACGGCAACGCTTGTTTTATCCGACGTGTCCTGCTTTGTTGCCTCTACCGCCGGCCTGTCCGCGGGAGACGGTAAATAATTTACGATCATGTCGAGCAATTCTTTGATCCCTACGCCTTTAGCCGCCGAGCCGCAAAGTATGGGCGTAACGTCTCCCTTAACAACGGCTTTCTTGAAAGCCTTATCGAGCTCCTCCGCGGACAGCTCGCCTTTATCGAGATACTTTTCGAGGAGCGCGTCATCGGTTTCGGCTACAGCTTCCGCCAGCTCGTCTCCGAGCATCTTTGCGTGAGCCTTGTCGTCATCCGAAAGGGTGTCCAGCCCCTTACGGCTGACTATATTTACCACATCCTTCAGGTCGGATTCTTTTCCCACCGGAACGTCTACGGCCACGCAATGCTTCCTGAATTTCTTTTTTATATCATCAAAACACTTGTCGTAATCGGCATATTCTTTATCGAGCATATTTATGAAGAATATGCAGGGCACGCCCTTTTCCATAGCCATCCTGTATGAACGTTCCGTGCCTATCTCGATCCCGCCGGTAGCGTTCACCACCACGATACAGGCATCGGCCGCCCTTAGGCCGCCTATCATCTCTCCTACAAAATCGGTATATCCCGGTATGTCTATTACGTTTATTTTTTTGGAATTATACGTAAAGCTCAAAAGGGACGAGCTGGCGGAATGCTTCTTATCTTTCTCATCTTCGTTATAGTCGGAAACCGTAGTCCCGTCGGCCACTTTGCCCATCCTGGGTATCGCGCCTGCTTTGTAAAGCATCGACTCGACTAAAGAGGTCTTTCCACTGCCGGAATGGCCCAAAAGAATGATATTCCTTATGTCTTTCGCCTCAAAAGTAGCCATCTTTCACGCTCTCCTTAGGTTAAATATTACTATTATATCCAAAATATAATAAAAGTCAACCTATTAAGCTTTAGTGTCTTTAACACCTTTTAGGGCTAACCTATAGATAACATCCCGGTCCATCTTTTTAAAGCCGCCCTCCTTGAGCTCGCCCAGCCCCAGGCTGCCTATCCGGATGCGTTTTAAGTCAATGACCGGGTTGCCCATAGCGTTGAAGAGCCTGCGCAGGTGCCTCTTCTTGCCCTCGGCTATGACCACATGCAAAGTCGTGCGGTCGCCCAGCTTCTTAACCCCCGAATAGGCCTTGACTTTCAGCATATCGCCTTCACTGAAGACACCTTTTTTGAGCTGCGCCAGGTCGCTTTCATCAAGCAAACCTTTTACGGTAACTACATACTCTTTCTCGACCTCGAATTTCGGGTGTGTCAATTTGTAACACAGGTCGCCGTCATTGGTAAGTATTATGAGGCCCCTGGAATCTTTATCGAGCCTTCCGATCGGATAGAGACGGGCGTGTTTCTTGGGTAATATCTCTGTGACTTTTTTAAGCGCGTGAGGATCATCGACGGTCGCTGTCACGCCTTTAGGTTTATTGATTATAAAGTAAAGATTTTTTTCGGTATGTATAAGCCTGCCGCATACTGTTACGGCATCGTCGTCTTTCACGACATACCACGGTTCATTGACCACCTTACCGCAAACTTTGACCTTACCTTCTTTTACAAGCTCCGTAGCCTTTCTTCTCGACGAGAAACCGGCGTGGGATATGAAAGCGTTAAGCCTCATTCTTATTCACCCGGCGCCTCTCTCGTCTTCTTGTCTACCGTGCAAGGAACATTATTCCCGCCCAGGAGCAGGGCCATATTCGCCTCTTCGTACGGATTAAATTCTATGTCATGCCTGTACTGCCTGTACATTAGCCTGCCCGATTCGCTGTAAACCCTGCGCTCCATCGGCGTACCGGTCTCATCATATGATATTTGAGAGTCTATATGCGGGCCGGTATACCACCATCTCATCGCGGCCCAGCCGTCGATACCTATCCTGAGTTTGCCTTTTTCGTCGTAAAAAGCTACTTCCGTCTTATTTCCGGCAGGGTCGAACTTCTCGACCTTTTCGACGGTTCCGTCGTTGCGGCAGTACGCTTTCGCTTTCAGGAGGCCATTTGTATCGAATAGCGCGCAGGATTTAATGGTCCCGTTATCCCAATGCTCATATTGCCTTAGGCTTTTGACTTCGCCCTCAGCGCCGCAATGCGGGACAAGGAACAGCAAGGCTGCATAAAAGATAACCCATATCCTTACAGTGCGCATCCTACGGACCCTTTGCTTATTTTTTTGCAGCCTCGTCTTTTTTTATCGGGACCACGCCGGCAAGATCGCCTATGACATTGATAAGCTGAGTATCCGCGGGCACCACCACTTTAACATTGCTAGAAAGCGACTTCTCCACGGTCTCGAGCCGCCGTAAGAGTTGGGCGTTCCCGACGAAATATTTATCCGCCGCATCGTTGACAAGCTTTATCGCCTCCGCTTCGCCCTGCGCCTGCAGTATCTTCGCCTGTTTCAATCCTTCGGCCTTTTTTATCTGCGCGCGCCTTTCTCCGTCGGCAGTCGTTTCCGTCGCGGTCGCGAAATCTATCGCCGCTATCTTCTCGTTCTCGGCTTTTACGACCTTGTTCATCGTCTCCTGCACATCCTTGGGCGGGTCTATCTCTTTTAATTCGGTCCTGACTATCTCAAGTCCCCAGTTCGCCGTCTCCGACATAAGTGTCTTATGCAGTTCGTCGTTTATCTTGCCGCGCTCGCTGTTGGCGGACTTCAATGTCAGCGTCCCGATTATATTACGCAAAGTCGTCCTGGCCAGGTTGACTATCTGGTATAAATAATTATTGACACTATACTGCGAGCGTTTCACGTTCTCTTCGTCAGCCTTTACTTTGAAATAGACCTGCGCGTCCACCTTGGCATTCAGGTTATCGTTGGTGATTATCTCCTGAGGCTCGGCGTCGACCATTTGCTCGGTAACATTGACCTGGTACATATTCTCGACTACGGGTATTATCCAATGGAACCCGGGATTGGCAAACCTGTTATATTTACCGAACCGCTCGATCAGTCCGCGATGCGTCGGGCGGATGATCCTTATGCCGGAAAGGAATATCATGATCATACCCGCTATGACCAAAAAAATAATAAAGCTCATGACGCTACCCCCTTTTTTTATCGTTACTTTATGGTACTATCGAACCACTTATATGCAAACACATATTTTCCCATTATATCTTTTTTGCTGACAGGGCCGTGCTGCCTGCTGTCAAAACTCCTGGAAGGATTATCGCCCAGAAGATAGTACGAGGCCTCCGGCACTTTAACGGGTCGGCCCTCCTTGCCGAATTCACCCGAGTTTATATATGACACTTCCCCGGGCAGCCCCGGTATTACCGTCAAAACGCCGTTTATATATATCCCTCCGGACTTTATTTCCACATCTTCCCCGGGAAGGCCTATGATCCTCTTACACATCATCCGCCTCTTACCCTTATCTATGATCTCGTAAATTACTATATCGCCCCTGACTGGATATTTTGCTTTATAGGCCTTCAGGTCTGCGACTATCCGCTCTTTCGATTTTATCGTCGGCTGCATGGAAGCCGTGGGCACCCTGAAAGACCTGTACGCTTCATGGCCCAGCATTGCAAAAAAGATAAAGACTAAAGCGGCGGCACCGATAATTATCCCGGAGATCGCCATCCCTCTGCCCTTTAGAGAGCCGGAAGACCGCCCTATCCTGCGCAACGCGTACAGCCCCGCCGCGATCGCGAAAGGCGCCAATATAAATACGAGGAAACTCGCCAGGCCCAACACCGCACTAACGACCGCCAGCCTGTCCTGCTTAGGCATGCCTCACTCCTGCGGTTTTATGCATCTAAAGTTTGTCGATAAAATCAAAATTCGGCGCCATGCGGGAGTCCGGATTGGCGCGCATGAACTCGATGGCGTACCGAGCTTTCTTAGCAAAATATGAGTCTGGGTCCAGGGCGATCACTTTATTGAATAACTGATATGCCTTCGAGTTATTATGCGCGTGAACATAATTATATACGCCCAGGTTGTAAAGCGCCGCCTGGTCTTCCGGCAATATCTTCAATATCTTCTGGATCACGGCATAAAATTCCTCGTACATCTTTAGATTGAAATATATCTCACCCATGTATTCCAGCGCTTTTACGTATAGTCCTTCATCCGCATTGCCCAATCCGGATACCGCGTCCATCTTTTCGCGGAATGCCGCGAATTCGGATACTGCCTTTTCGTCTTTCAGCGCCATATAAAATTTCTTGGCCGAAAAGAAATGAACCGAGGCTGCTTTGAATTGGGCGTTCTCTATCCTGCCGGCATCGTCCTCGGTAAACTGCTCCGTAAAGGCGGGGATAACGTCCGAAACCGCGATAATGGTAAAAATAAGAAATGACAAGACAAACTTCCTGCGCATCGGGTCTCCTTGGACAAACCGATCTTTCACATGCAAAATATTATCAGATTAGCTAAAAAGTAGAGGGCGCCTATGAAGAGCTCTTTAGGGCTGCCGGATTGCGTAAACCTCAAAAACCCGGAAGTCAAAAGAAGAAGCGACCCTACAACCGCTACTGCTTGATACAGGGCTATCGTCATCTCTTTGCCCTGCGCTTCGCCGCCTTTGCCATTCTTGCGAAGGCCTGTTCGGCGGTCCTGCCTTCCGTTAGATTATTGGCGTAGATCGCAGCGTACCCCTTGCGGTTCTTTATCTTAAATATCTTGACCTTGTTCCTCGATAATTTCATACGCTCCTCCTCTTGTTTGGCATATGTCTTCTGTATAAGATATTACATAAACCCGATGATTTCAAGCATAATTTAGCCGCGAAATGTCCGACAAAATAGTTATTGCTTAAAAAACTGACTTTTTCTACAATAGTTTATATGAATACAGACGTAAAATACACACATAAAGCATCTTACAGAATAAACAACCGCATAAAAAATATTATTAACACGACCATAAGGGACATCCGGAAGGAGACGGGTCTAAAGCTGTCTCTTGGCAAGTTGTCAAGGGCGTTCTGGGTTTCATTAGCTTCGAACCCGGGCCTGCGTAAAAAATTTATCGACAGCGCCTGCAAAACAGTCCTGGAAGAAGCGACGAAGAGGCATAATAAATACTACTATGTCGGCCAAAAAAGATATGGAAATAAACTTACAAACGTCGAAAAACGCAACTCACTGCGTTAAAAATAAAGTCTGCCTTAAAAAGCCCGAAAATCTCTGCCCGGTGCTTTGCGAAGTCGCGAACGGGATGCTGGTAGTACTGAAGAGGAGCCCCGAAAAATGCGAGCATCACGTCCATTTCGGCTATAACGGTTTCTGCAATTGCCCTGTCCGCAAAGATATCTACCGGAAATATAAAAAATAGTCAGGTTCAGCGCCATTAAAAAAGAGCCCTGTAAAATTAATTACAGGGCTCTTCTAATTTAACCCGGCACTGGTCTACTCTCCCAACTAGTTGCCCAGTAAGTACCATCGACGCTGGAGGGCTTAACTTCCGTATTCGGAATGGGAACGGGTGTGGCCCCTCCGCTTATAGCACCGAGATTATTCGCCTATGCGCCTTATCGGCGCATCAATACCTTAAACAACACATAACAATAATAAGTCAGGCAAACCTAAAGCATCTGACATGATATTAAAAAAGGTCAAGCCAGACGACGGATTAGTAAGCTTAAGCTTAAAGCCTCGCGGCTCTTACACATAGCTCCTATCAACCTTGTAGTCTACAAGGCGTCTTCAGGGATATCTATTCTTGGAGCGGGCTTCGTGCTTAGATGCATTCAGCACTTATCCTTTCCGAACGCGGCTACCCAGCCATTGCCGCTGGCGCGACAACTGGAACACCGTCGGTTCGTCCGTTTCGGTCCTCTCGTACTAGAAACGGCTCTCCTCAAATATCCTACGCCTGCATCAGATAGAGACCGAACTGTCTTACGACGTTCTGAACCCAGCTCACGTACCACTTTAACCGGCGAACAGCCGGACCCTTGGGAGCTTCTCCACCCCCAGGATGTGATGAGCCGACATCGAGGTGCCAAACCGGGTCGTCGATGTGAACTCTTGGACCCGATCAGCCTGTTATCCCCGGAGTACCTTTTATCCGTTGAGCGATGGCGCTTCCACACGCCACCACCGGATCACTAAGACCTACTTTCGTATCTGTTCGACTTGTATGTCTCACAGTTAAGCTCTCTTCTGCCTTTACACTCGCCGTGCGATTGCCGTCCGCACTGAGAGAACCTTTGTACGCCTCCGTTACAATTTAGGAGGTAACCGCCCCAGTCAAACTGCCCGCCTGGCATTGTCCCTCGGCCGGTTTCACGGCCGTAGGTTAGAATCCTAATTTGGTAAGGGTGGTATTTCACATTTCCGCTCCACTCTGGCTAGCGCCAAAGCTTCAAAGCGTCCCACCTATGCTACACATACAAAATCAAAATCCAGTACCAGGATACAGTAAAGGTTCCGGGGTCTTTTCGTCTTGATGCAGGTAACCGGCATCTTCACCGATGCTACAATTTCGCCGACTCTCTCGTTGAGACAGCGGTTCCAGTGTTATACCATTCGTGCAGGTCGGAACTTACCCGACAAGGAATTTCGCTAC
>JAQUSB010000013.1 GCA_028715345.1 Candidatus Omnitrophota bacterium
TATAGCTACCGGTCTTGATAGTCGTTGTGCCGTCGAGATCGAGTTTTTGGCTAGCGCCATTCGTTACGGAGGTTAAGACCGTACCGAATGCGTCTATTACCGTAGCGTTTGTCGTATAGCTACCGACGGTGAACTGCACGTAGTTGGGTTTACCGTCTTCGCCTGTCGTGCCGTCGGCTATCTTGTTGTAGGACTCTCCTATAGTCTGCTGTGAATATAACGTACCGTAACTATTGTTTAAACTGGTGGTTGTATACGCTCCGGTCTTTATATCAAAAATACCGGCCGCGCTGTCATAGTACTTGCCGGTCTCTCCGTTAGTCACAGATTCCCTTATCGTCCCGTATTCATCTACTTGTTTTATGAAAGCGCCGGTGCCATCCGATATCGTCGAATCAACATCATGCCGTGAGCCGGTCGCGTATTTACCGACTACGAGTTGCTCCGCCTCCCCATCGCCGTTCGCATCTGCATAAGTATAGCTTTCGCCATCCGTGACTTGCGATTCAAGTATGCCAAAGTTCTCATCGTATACGGATGTCGTGGTATATGCCCCTGAAACGGTTCCCTGGGACAAATTATTGGTAACTCCCGTAGTCACGCTTGAATACATTACATCGTAGTCGTTATACTGCGAAACCGTCTTATATGTGCCGGAAATCTGTGTCGCGACCTGTTTATTATACTGGGTTCCTTTTGTTACCGTATTCACGAGCCTGTATTTATTGACGGCCGCATCTATGCCATCGATCAAAGTATATAATCCCGACCCGGCCGTAGCCGCTGCAAGCAATAGATCTTTCGCGTCCTGTTCCGTTTGAGCGCCTTCCAGGTTCACACCGGCCAATAGCGCCTCCAACTCTGCACTCGACCCGGCGGAAACCGCTGCCGCCCGTATAGCAGATAAAAATTCATCCTTCGTCATGTAATTATAGTCCGTGACCTGTATCAATAGCGCGGTGCTTTCCGGATCCGTGATCACGCCGAACCTGTTATTTATGTCGTATGTCCTGGTCTGCTTTATCCGCGTATTGTCCAAATATGAATAATCGGTCCTGCTGACCGCATACGTGCTCATAGTTTCCGCGTTGTAGCCGTATGAATATGTTTTCTGGACCAGCTCCTCTCCTTTGAACCCGCTGTATAAAGATTCGCTGGTAAGTATGTTTTCATGGTTGAATGTTTTTGACTTGGTGAGAGGCTCGTCCGACAACATAGCGGAATCGGGTTCAGCATAAGAATCGCCGTAATAGTAATAAGTTGTCTGCGCCAGGTGATGCAAGGCATTATACGTAAATGTCTTCAGGGATATCTCTTCGCCTCTCATGGAATTCGTCTTGGAATAATAGAACGTCTCGCTCTTTATCATGTCATTGGAAGCATCGATTATGGCCTCGCCGGCGTATGTGATGCTCTTTGACATCGTTATAAAATCGGAATTCGGCTGGGATGTCACGGCATCGGCCCTTATATCGCCGGCGCCGTATTTGTATATAGTGGTCTCTTTAATGTTGGGGGTTCCGAGAACATAGTTGTATGTGTAATCCGATATTTCATCGCCTGCCGAAGTGGTCGCATCAAAGAAATACTTCGTCTCCGTTTTCTTATTCGCGTCGTCTTTTATCCCGTCTTTGCCCGGCAATATCGCGCCCTCGGCATCATATTCGGCGGGGTCGACAAGGCCCGTTATGTCGGCTACCGTGGCTGTGGTTATATAAGTAACAACCCATTCTTTGCGCGATTTAATGGTAGCGCCCGGTTCGGTGGCCCTATTACCGCCTTCATAAATATATACGCTTATGTCCCTAACGGCAGTGCCGGTATATGAATACGAATATGTGTAGTTTGCTACTTCGCTCCCGACCGCCGTATCCGGACGGAACGCGTAAAATGTTTCGCTCTTCCTTACGGCGCCGCTTCTTATAACGTTACCGTCCTCTCCCGTGCGGGCATCGTCCCTGTAGGTAAGGACTCTCGTTTTTCTCGAGTCTCTTATTGAATTATTCGGGTCTACGCAAGTGTAAGATGCCCGGACATCTGCGGTTACGCCGTCCGGGTCTTCATAATAATAAACGCTCGTTTCGCGGATAGTCCGGCCGTCATATGCATAATTCAAAGTGTAGTTCGCTATGGATTGCGGCAGCTGACTGCCGACTATATCTATAACATAAAAAGTTTCGGACTTCAGCCGGGCGTCGGCTCTCAACTCATATCTGTAAACCAAAGACGCGGGCATATCTTCGGGGTTGTCGGCTTCCGTCCCGAGCATTATTTCGATGAGATCCGGGTAAGTGTCGCCGTCCGTATCCACGGCCATTAATGCCCTGACGAAATCCTCGGTCGTAGTTACGCCTGTCATGTCTATCCCGGCAAGCAGGTTCAAAAGTTCTGCGTTGTCGCCCGCTATCACGCTTATAAGCGCATCGCGTATCGCGGTATCGGGCACCTGAGCCAGTATAAGGCGCACCAGGGCCGCGGGCCCGTCTCCGCTTGCGAGTTTCTTCAATGCGCTAAGGACATCGGCATCCGCAAGTGTACCGTCTGCAATAAGAGATTTGACATTGTCTATGAATCCGCCGAGCGTAGCCGATGTATCCGTCAAAGCGCTCAATAGGCCCACCGCTGTAGGATACGTATCGATAGCAGTCCCCATCGCCGTCAGCTTATCTTTTAACTCGGTCAACGCCGGCCCGCCGATAAGCAATATGAGCATATTGAGAAGGTCTTCCGGGCTTTCGAAGCTTTCCAAGTCAAGGCCGAGCAGCATATTTATCAATGCTTTCACCGCAGCCTTGTCGCCGGATCTTGCTTTGATCAATAAAAGCATAAGCTCTTCGGCCGTATCGACGGTATTGACATCCACGGACACCAATAATGCCAATAGCTCTTCTCCTGCTTCGGTCAATCCCATCTTAGCTATCACCGCATCGATAAATTCCTGGGCTGTCATGCCAGTAGCGTCTATGCTTTCTATCAGCGCTTTCAGTTCGTCATCCGTTATGTAAGATAAAAGCTCCGTCCTTATGCCGCCTTCGCCGTCTATCGATGTGTATTCGGATATCTTCTTGGTGAGCTTGGAAACGGCTTTCATGAAAAGCGATGCGGCGCCGGCTGTCGTGGATAGCTTAGCTATCACTGCATCGATAAATTCCTGGGCTGTCATGCCAGTAGCGTCTATGCTTTCTATCAGCGCTTTCAGTTCGTCATCCGTTATGTAAGATAAAAGCTCCGTCCTTATGCCGCCTTCGCCGTCTATCGATGTGTATTCGGATATCTTCTTGGTGAGCTTGGAAATCGCTTTCATGAAAAGCGATGTCAGGGCCGTACCGGAGATCTTGAGCGCGAGAGCGTCTATATATTCTTCTTTCGTCATGCCGGCAGTTATCTTTACCGAAAGGATCATGGCTATAACCGCCGCAGATATCTCATCCAGGCCCGCTGCCGCAAGGAGCTTCGCGATCAGGTCTTCTTTCGAAGTAACCGAAGCCATATCGATCGACAACAGTATTTCCATAAGCTCCGTGTTGGCCCCGGTAAGCGCCAACAGGCTGGAAACGAGTTTCTCTTTGTCTGCCAGTTCGGCAGGATCCATCGCCAACAAAGCTTCTAATACGCTCTTAAGCTCCGCGTTGCCTCCGGAAATGAACTCAAGGAACGCGTCCAGGGCTTCCTGCGCCGAAGCGGCGGAGGCCAGATCGATGCCAAGGCGCGCCTTTATGAATTCCGCCACCTTCGCCATATCATAATTCCCGCTTCCGTCCAAAAGATCGACTGCGACCAGCGCGTCTCCCCAGTAGGTAGCGCTCCTTTCCAGGCCGTCCCTTACGGTCGAATCGGCGGCGCGCTTGTTGCCTTTATAAAAATAGACCGTCGTATCTCTTACTGTCTTGCCATCGCTGTAATACGACAGCGTCACATCCGCCACTTCCTCGCCCCTCTTCGCGGATGAACTAAATTGATACAGCGTTTCGGACTTCTTCCTGGCATCGCCCTTAAGGGTCCCGTCCTCATTAAGGGCCTCGCCCCAGTAGGTTACGGACCTTTCCATCCTCGCTTCGTTATCGACCTCGCTGGCGCGTTTTTCGCCTTCGTAGACATACACCGTCGTTTCGTTCACGGTCTTGCCGTCCGCCGTGAATACAAGCGTGTAGTCCTGGACCTCTTCACCCTTAAGGCGGCTTTTTGTATCATAAACCGTCTTGGACTCTATGACGCCCGCGGCCAATTCGCCGGCATCTATTTCGCCGTCATTATTTTTATCGAGGGTGCCGTAATACGTCACGGCGCTTTCCATGCATTCGGTATAATTGGCATCCGTCGCCCTCTTCCCGTTCTTGTAAAGATATACCGTGGTCTTTGTTACCGTTCCCGATTTGGAAAATATGACCATGTAATCGGCCGTCTCTTCGTTAGCCAGCCTGTTCGTATCGTCATAAACGAGCATCGACGTCTTCCTGGCGGAACTGAGCTCTTCGTCCGAAAGAACGCCGTCACTGTTTGTATCGGGGTTGCCCCTGAAAGTTACCTGTTTCGATTTCGAATACCGGTATTCCTCCCCGGAAGTCTCGTTGGCGCGCTTGCCGTTCGCATAGTAATAGACCGTCGTATCCGTCGTATACTGCGTGCCCGTAGTCTTGTCGGTATAATAATTTTTGGTATAATCGGCGATCTCTTTATTTTTTTCGCCCGTAAACACGGTGCGCTGCGTGAGTTCGCCCTCGCCTTCGGTCTCGGAATTCGTTTCGTAGTAAAGGGTCTCTTTGAGGATGTTGTCGGTGTACTTAAAATCGCGCCTCTTGCTGACCGCTCCGTCTTCGCCGTAATAGACGGTCGTTTTTATATGGTTATCGTCACCCGTCCCTTCGTAGACGCTCTTTTCGACAAGCTTATCGGTGCCGCCGGAGACATCGTACTTCTTGGTCACGGATATGTCTTTGCCCGAATAGACATAATCTATCCGATACTTGGCCTCGTATTTGCCTTCCGCATTGTTACGATAGCCTGTATATATTGTCTTAATAAGCTTATTATCACCGGTGCCGTCATAGACTACCGTCATTATCAACCGCTCGGGGTCTATGTCATCGGCGGCGCCGCCGTGGCCGAGCCAGTATGAAACGCCGTTCTTGTCCTCTTTCTTCGTGGCGTTAGCCATTAACGCGTCTATGTTCATTTTTGTGATATTGTATTTGACGGTCTCCGACCACGAGTCGTTGGTAGGCGTTGTCGCAGTGTGGGCATCTTCGGTCTGGTCCGGGTCTTCAAGGGTGTATGAAACGCCGCCCGCTCCGGACTGTTTCTTTTTCAGCTCGATATCTTCGTCTTCGCGCTTAAGGTTATTGCGGAGCATCCACGACAGGTCCTCTTCGGCCTGTTTCTGGCCTATAATCTCTTCGTGTTTTGCCTGCTGTTCCTGGATGTAACCCGGGGCGAATGAACCGGTCTGTTCTCTGTCGCGGGTGGTCGGAAGGAGCGCTTGTGCTGCCGATTGCTTTTTATTATATTCTAAAACATCATAATTCGTAACTTTGGTTTCTTTTGGTTGGGGCAGGTTTTGAACGCTTTCCACAGCTGGTTTACCGAATGTGTAGAAGAGATCCGCGGACCAGGCTATGTCGTACCAGACAAAAGTCACGACAAGGAAGCTCGCGATGACTTTGAGCCAGATTCTCTTTTTTGGATCCCGCAGTTCGATCATCTTATTTTAACCTTTTTTAATACTTTTTTTAAAGTTAAAGTATGTATCGAAAAAAACAGCTGTACAACAGACGGTTCGCCTATTGAACAACTTAAGAGCACTTACAGTATAATATATATCATATAATATGCACAGCGTCAATAGCAAATATCAGACTTTTTTATATCTTAATTTCCTATTGACCCAAGCACCGATTTCTTCTGCCATTATGTACGCATTTGGAACGATTAGAAGGGTAAGAATGGTGGATGAAGTAAGTCCGCCCATGACGGTTATTGCCAGCGGGCTCCACAAATTCGAACCTTCCTGTTTGCTTATAGCCATAGGTAAAAGGCCCAAAAGTGTTGTGGAGGTCGTCATAAGTATCGGCCTGAGCCTGTCACGCGATGCCAGAACGATCGCTTTTATGCGATTCATCTTTTTTTTCCTCAAATTATTCGCGTGGTCTATGAGAAGGATCGAATTATTGACCACTATGCCCCCCAGCATTATCATACCCACAAAAACACCCATGCCTACGGATTTGCTTGTGGCATACAGCGAGATTACCACGCCTATAAGCGCCAGAGGCACCGCCAGCATGATAATCAGCGGCTGGCTGTACGATTCGAATAACGACGCGAGGACAAGATATATCAGCACTATGGTGAGTATCAATATCGGCGCGACCTGTTTCTGCGTCGCTATCATCGTCGGATAATTCCCGCCAAGGCGCCAGAAATAACTTTCCGGAAGGCGCAGGTCCGCCAATACCGTATTCGTCATGGTCGCGGCCTTGCTCAAAGGCATTTTGCCTATGTTGGCGCTGACCTGTATCATACGCGTCTTGTTCTTCCGCCATACCTCGCTCGGCCCCAGGCCGTATTTAAAATCAGCGACCTGCTCGAGATATATGTTGTCGTCCTCTTTGTTATTCAGTATGAGTTTATGCACGTCCTTGAACGTCTTGCGGTATTTCTCGTCGAGGCGGGCGATCGTCTCTACTTCGCTCGACGACGTATGGAATAGCGTCGCCCGCAGGCCACGCATCTGCGCGTGGACGGAATCGGCCACTTCCGTAACCGTCATGTCGAAGAGGCTCGTCTTTATCCTGTCGACTTTCAGGCCCAGTTCCGGGCGCCCCTCGCGCATCCTTATCTTTGTATCGGTGAATCCTTTGACGGTGCCCAGGCGCGTCGCTATAGAGATCGCTATCTCCCGGAGTTTCGTGTAATCGTATCCGAACAATTCGATTATGACCTCTTTTGTGCCGACCTCCTGCTCCTCCTCGAAATAAATGAATGCCGGTTTTATTTTTTCCACTTTAGGGCGCAGGCTTTCGATGACCTCGGCCACGGACCTTTTCCTGTGCGTAAGGCCTACGAGCTCTACGTACACTTTGCTCGACCACGGCTCGACCCTAGATGAAAAAGTTTTGACCTCCGGGATCTCTTTGACGAGACTTTCCACCTTTTTCACTATCTTATCGGTAACAGCGAGCTTCGCTCCTGTGGGCAGTTCTATAAATATCGTGAATTTATTCTGTTCCGTAGTCCCTAAAAATTCCATCCCGAGCCGGGTAAATAAAAATAGCGATACCAGAAATAGAAGCGCGGCATACAACATCACTTTATACCTGTGCTTCATAAAGTACATAACTCCTTTTCGCTGAATATGATACACGTTTTTCAGGAAAACCGTTTTTTCGGGATGTATACGCGTGCGGGAGACAAGAAGCGGTACTACGGTGATGGCCACAAAAAGAGATATTAGAAGCGAGAACGTAACGGTCCACGCGACGCCGCCGTAAAGCAGTTTTATCTCCTGCCCTACAAAGACCATCGGCAAAAATACGGAAACGTGGGTAAGGGTGCCTGCAAGTATCGCTATCCATACTTCTTCCGTTCCTTCTATCGCCGCCGGTATGCCCTGTAAGCCTGTCTCGTGCTTATGCACGATGTTCTCGAATACGACTATCGCGTTATCGACGAGCATTCCGACGCCCAGCGCCAGGCCGAACAATGTCATAAAGTTGAGCGAAAGCTTCATCGCCCACATGAGTATGAACGTGATGATGACCGATACCGGTATGGCGGATGACACTATGGCGACGGGACGCACCCTCCCGATGGCAACAAATGCCACGCACATAGCGAATATGACCGGATAGAGCAAAATGACCGGCATAACAACTACCGCGCAAAGAAGCGCCGCCACACCTATGAGCATCTTCTTGCCCAGGGGCATCAAAAATATCGTAAGGACGAGCATTACCAGGGCCGCGCCCCTGAGCAGCGCGTCCCTCAGGTTGTCTATTGCGCTTTTTATGAAATTCGCCTGGTTCGAGGTAATGACAAGTTGTATGTCTTTCGGTATGACCCATTTCAGCCTTTCGACTTCCTTTTCGATCTCGGCGGCGACTTTTATGGTATTGGCGGTAGATTCTTTCTGGATATATATTGAAACTACCGGCCGGACATTCACCCTGGCGTAACCGGTAGGATCCAGGTAGGAATCGAGGACATTGGCGACATCCTTTAATCTCACCATCGTCCCGTCGGGAAGCGCGGAAACGGGTACGTTCTTTATATCGTCTATGGTCGCGTAAAGGCCTATCGTCCTTATGATATATTTTTCTCTGTTTTTCTCTATGTCGCCGGAAAGCAGGTTAAGGTTATTCTGCGAAACGGCGCTTATGACCTTTTCCAATGACAAGCCGTACGCGGCCATCTTTCTCTGGTCGGCTTCTATCAATATCTTGCGCTCGCGGCCGCCCGCGACCTCGGCATCGGCGACGCCGCTTATGCGTTTCATAACTTCACGGACATTTTCATCGACGATCTTACGTATCTCTTCGGTCGATCTCCTCAGGCTCGTAGCAGCTATGATAACTATGGGAACGTCGGAGCGTTTGAATTGCGCTATGATAGGTTTCTCGATCTCTTTGGGCAGCTTGTTCTTTACCCTGGCAAATTTTTCTCTCACTTCGAGGGCGGCAAATTCCATGTTTATGCCGGGTTCGAAACTCAATACCACCGTCGATTCGCCTTCCTTGGAGATCGACAGCATCTCTTCCAGGTGGCTTACCGTCCCCACCGCCTCCTCGACGGGTTTAGAGACCAGCGCCTCGACTTCCGTCGGAGGAATGCCGCCGCGCACTTCGATAATTATGCTTATTTCGCCGAAACTTATGTTGGGGTATAATTCTACCGGCAGCAAGGTCAGGGAGATGATGCCCAGGAGGATGAGGGTGGTGTATATCATGAGCATCGTGATGGGGCGTTTTATAGAAAAAGTTGGAAGGCTCATATAAAACTCATTTTTTCTTCTTGGAAATTTTTTCCAGCCATTGCGCCACGACGATATATATAGTAGGTATGACCACAAGGGTGAGGAAAGTCCCTATCAATAACCCGCCCATGACGGTTATCGCCATCGGAGAGCGCAGTTCCGCGCCTTCTCCGCCGAGAAGCGCCATGGGCAAAAGCCCCAGCGCTGTGGCGAGCGCGGTCATCATGATGGGCCTGAACCTGACGGACGTTGCCGAAACTACCGCTTTCTCGATCTTCACGCCTTTCGACCGGAAAAGATTGATACAGTCAATCAACACTATCGCGTTATCGACGACTATACCGCCCAGTATGCCCACACCCATTAGCACATAGACGCTCACGTTCGTGCGCGTAATAAAAAGCGCCCAGGCGACCCCTATAAGGCCGAGCGGTATCGTGAACATTATTATGATCGGTTGCCACAGCGATTCGAACAAAGCGGCCATTATCATATAAACCAATAGGAACGCGGCGATTATGGCGTTTCTCATGCTGTCGTAAGACGCTTTCATATCTTCCGATTCTCCGGCGAGCTTGACTATATATCCTTTCGGGATGTTTATCCTGCCTATCACTCTGCCGACGTCCGTGACCACGTCTTTTAACTGCCTTTCGTATATATTGGCGTACACGAGCACCACCCTCTCCTGGTTGGTCCTCCGTATCTCGCTCGGCCCTTTGCCTTTACCGAAACGGGACACGCTTCCCAGCTGCACCCTGACGCCCGTAGGTGACTGCAGCTCCAGACTCGAGAGTTTTTTAAAATCGTCCCTGTCGCGCTCTCTAAGGCGCACCCTTATATTGATCTCTTCGCCCTTTTCCTTGAATTTGGTAGCAACATAACCCTTGATGCTTATAAGCGCCGTCTGGGCTATGTCGGTGACGGAAAGGCCGTACATGGCAGCTTTATCTTTATCGATAAATACTTTCGTTTCCGGCGAAGGCTCGGACAAATTATTCTTTATCCCGTAAACGCCTTTTACATCGCCCAGGCCTTTCTGGACTTCGTAGGTAAGCCGCTCCAGCGTCTTCAGGTCGTTGCCTTTAAGCTCTACCGTTACGGGCGCCTGAGCGGCCAGGCCCGTCGAGAGAACGTTCTCCTGTAATATATATTCCGTCCTGGCGCCCTCGAGCCTCATGGAAGAAAGGCGGTTCTGTATTATCTGCACGACGTCGGAAGATCTCAATTTACGTTTCTGTTTCAATGTAACGACTATCTCCGCCTGGTTATAGTTCAGGCGCTCTATTATGTTCCGGGCCGTAGACTCTTTTGTCGACCCGACCGTCGTGCTCACCGCCGCAACTTCGGGGATGGATAAAATGAATTTCTCTATCCGTTCGGAAACTTTGTTGGTCAGGCCGAGCGTGGTACCGGCGGGCATATCTATCTTTATAGTAAATTGGCCCTGGTCGACCTTGGGCATCAGTTCTTTATCCATGAATATGAAAAGGCTTAAGGATAATATGAAAAGGACGAATGTATAAAAAAGATATCTGCCCTTATGTTCGATGAACCGCTGTAGCATCGTTTCGAAAAATTTTCTGGTTTTGGCGATGGCGCCCGTTTTATCCAGCTTCGAGGTGTCTTCCGCGTTCTCTGTGGCAATGCCTTTACCGAGGGAAACTCCTTTAGAAGCAAGAAGAGGAATGATCGTCACGGACGCGACCCAGGAGGCAAGAAGCGAGAATGTTACCGTGAGAGCAAAGTCTTTCGATATCTGCCCTATTATGCCTATAACAAATATGAGCGGCAAAAAAACGACCACGGTGGTCAATACCGATCCGGCTACGGCCACGGCCACCTCGTCGGCTCCGACGATAGCCGCATCTTTATTTTTTTTGCCGGACTGCATATGCCGGAATATGTTCTCTATAACTACTATCGCCGCGTCTACCAAGCTTCCTACGCCGAACGCCAGCCCGCCCAGCGACATCATATTTATGGATATGCCGGAAAAGAACATGAGGGCGAACGTTGCCATGACCGATATGGGAATGGTGAGCGTAACGATGACAGAACTCCACGTATTCCTTAAAAAATAAAGCAGGATGAAAAATACTATCACCCCGCCCTGCCACGCCGCATCCCAGACCCCGGTTATCGAGCTCTTTATGAAAACGGATTGGTCGTATACTACCGCGACACCCACATCTTTGGGCAGGTCAGAGCGCAATTCCTGCAACTTTTTCTTTACTTTGTCGATCGTCTTTACGGTATTACCGAGAGCCTGTTTTTGTATCGATATCGATATATTCTCTTTCCCGTTATACCTCGAGTAGCTTGTCCTTTCCTTTATCCCGTCGATGACCGTCGCTACGTCCTTTATATATATCAGTCTTTTATTTTTTGTTATCTGGTCTTTCTCTTGTTTTGCCTGCATATTGCCGTAAGGATAAGGTTCTTCCTGGTCGTAGGCGCTTGAACCTACGGCTACGTTATCTATATCGCCGACGTGTTCGAATTCTCCCAGCGTCCTTATGAGATATTCGTAAAAGCTCTCTTTTATAGTGCCTGCGGGATAGTTCAAATTCGCGCTGCTCACGGCTTTCGAAATGTCCACTATAGGTATGCGCCGCGACTCGAGCTTATCCCTGTTCACTTCGACCTGGATCTCCCTCTCGAGTCCTCCCGATATCGCCGCCGACGCTACCCCTTCCACCTTTTCCAGTTCGTCGTTTATCATCTTCTTGGCGAGTTCTCTTAAGGCGACAGACGAGCGATCTTCCCTCGAGCTCGTCACGCTTAATATGAGTATAGGTTTATCGAACGGGTTATAAGGCAGGACTATCGGCTCTTCCGCTTCTCTGGGAAGCCTTTCTTTTATCAGGTCGATCTTTTCCCGCATACCCAGCGCAGCGAAATTTATATTCTGGCTCCACCCGAATTCCGCGATGACTAAAGACAATCCTTCCTTGGATATCGAGTTGATCCTTTTAACGCCCGCTACCGTACCTATCGCCTCTTCTATGGGTTTTGTTATTAATGTCTCGATCTCTTCCGGGGCCGCGTTCTCATAAGGCGTGACTACCGTCAATTGCGGATATACTATCTGAGGGAAAAGCTCCTGAGGAAGCAGGTTCAGCGAAACGACGCCGAATATCAGGATGCCCGAGATGATCATTATGAGCGTCACGGGCCGTTCTATAGAAAATCTGGCTAAATTCATTTTGCTATATAAGCCCTTCCTGGACTTCGGATACCTCTACTTTGGCCTTATCTTTGAATTCTTCCTGTATCTCCGTCACGATAAGAGCATCTTCTGAAAGACCTTCATCGACCTGGACGAGGTCCTGGGTCATATAGCCGATCTTGACGGGCTTCACTTCTATGGTCCCGTATTCCGGCGCTTTTTCTATAGGCGGCTTCGCTTCTTCTTTTACTTTTGCTTTTCCGAATATCCAGAACCCTTTTTTCTCTTTTGCTTTCGCCTTAGTCGGATCGTCCGCGCCTTTTATTTCCTCTTTATGGATGACATAGGCCACGTAATCGTTCTCTTTCTTCTTCAGGGCCGAAAGCGGTATGACCAGCACGTCCTTCTTGTCATAAGTAGCTATCGATGCTCTTACGAACATGCCGGGCTTCAACAATCCTTCCTTGTTATCCAGTTCTATCTTTATGTTCTCGGTACGCGAGCGCCCTTCTATGATCGGGGACATCCTGTCCACCGAGCCGTTAAATACTTTCGTCGGATAAGCGTCGATGAACACCTCCGCCTTCTGCCCAAGCGCTACTTTGGGAACGTCCCGCTCGATTATATTGAATTCCGCGTAGACCTTATCTATGTCCACAAAAATGCCGACCCTGTCGTTCGGCGTGACATAGCTGCCCGTGTCAATGAGCCTGGAACCTAAAAGCCCGTTGGACATGGCGTATATATTGGTCTTGTCGAGCTCGGTCTTAGCCGATTCGTATTCGAGCTTTCCCTGTTCGAGTTTTATGGAATTTATGGCTCCTATGTCGAATAATTTCTGGTCCTTGTTAAGTTCCGTCTCCGCGTATTTCAGTTTAATCAGGGCTTCTTTCTGGACGAGCGAAGCTATGATATCGCCTTCCTGTATCTTTTCGCCTTCCTCGAAATTGAAACTTTCTATCACGCCCGCAACCTGGAATTTAAGGTCGATCTCCTTAAAACCTTTGACGTTGCCTATCGCCGGCAGGGTATCTTTAAGCTCCGTTCTATGAACCTTGAAAGCCTTTACCGGCGTAGCTTCTTCTTCGAATTTCAACGCCGCCGTTTTTTCCTTCATGGCTTTCTTCCTGAATATGGCGTTATGGATATTTCCTGTCAGGCGGGCAAAGACGATGATGCCTACGACTATAGCGAGCAGTGTGAATATCAGCTTCTTTTTATTTTTCCTGTTGCCCGTTCCCGGGTTTTCGGTTATTTTCTCATCGGGCTTTCCCATGATCTCTCCTTGTGGTATAGGTTTTAGCTCACCTGAAAAATTACTCGTCCTTATAATAGTCTTCTATGCCTATCGCCTTGTTGATGCTGGCCAGCGATATATGGCAATCGGTCAGCGCCTGCAAGAGGCCGAATTTTTCCTGGCCGAGTTTTATCATGCTCTCTATGACGCTGGAGTCAGGCACTTCATCCATCCCTCTTTTGAGCTTCATGAACTCCAGGTCGCTGGTTTGGAACTTCACTTTATTGGCGGCGGTCTCCGTCTGTATCAGGGCCTTCTGATAATTGAAGCACCCTTCCCTTACTTCGAGGACTATATCCTGCCGGACTTTCGTGAACTCCTGCCTTGCCCTGTCGAAATCGACTTCGGCGAGCTGGCGGCCGGAAAGGCTTTCCAGATTATCCAGGATCTTAAATTTAAATTCCATGGTCGTCGCTTCGGTGCCCTGGTACGCGCTGACCACCGGTACCCACTGTTCTTTAGTGAGGGAATACTCCGCCGTCGACCCCCAGAAAGGCACGCCCACCTTAAGCCCGGCATACCATTGCTGTTCCATCTTCCTGTTGGCGTCGCCGTTAAGTTGACCCGCGCCGCCGACCTCGTCCTCGGAAGCATACTCTTCCTTTGCCAGGCCCCACGAACCCAATAGATCCACTTTCGGCCATAATTTTGCCTTGGCTATACCCTTACCGTAATTGTAATAATCTATCATGAGCGAATTTATTTTGATCTCCGGCCTGTTGACCATTGCTATAGCCAGGGCTTTTTCATAGTTCACTTCTACCTTCCGGAATTCCAGGTCATCTTTTACGTCGACCTCCTCTTTCGGGTCGACATTCATGGCCTGTTTTAAGATAAGGGACGCTATCGCCAGGTCGCCTTCGGCGGAAGCAAGCTGGTATTTTATCTGGCCGGCCTGAGATGCTACGTTCATAACCTCTATCTTGGAAGCTATCCCCGCCGCAGATTGTTTGGTGACCATATCGACTATCTTGTCGACTTCGGCGGAAAGGTTCTCTTGTATCTTGATGTTGCCCTTGGCTTTGGCAAACGTATAATATGCTTTTTTCACCTGCAGGACGAGCTCATTCTTGATCCTGTTATAATCGTTTTTTGCCACGGATAGGTTTGTCTCCGTCTGTTTCATCGTGAATACCAATTCGCCGCCGTGGAATATGGGCTGCTGTCCTTCTATGATCTGTTTTCTTCCCGTATATGCCAGGCCGTTGACCCTGCCGTGATATTCCTGGTAATCGATCGACGCCGACGGCAGCATATTCCTTCTCGCCTCGAATACCCTCATCTCGGCGAGCTTAACGCTCTTTTTGGCTATCTGCAGAGGCAGGTGATTTTTCACGGCTGTGTCTATGCATTCTCTCAGGCCGTAGACATACCCGCCGCCTTTCGTATCCGTTATATTGCTGACGGGCCCTATATCTTTGGCGAAAACCTGCGCGCCTTGGGCCGTTTTACCGATCTCCGTTTTAACGAATTCGGGCTTTGCGCCTATCGTGAATTTTTCGCCCTCGCCCGCGCCCCTCGAGATATTTAAAGCTATCCTCTTGTCGGCCTGCGCCATTTCGGTCAAAGAAGGCGCCGCCCGTTTCTTCATGGGTTCCGCCGCCTTCGGCGCGGAGCGGGCCGGTTTAGCCGCGGCGGTCTGTGAGGATTGTTTATTCCTGGGGCTGAAATTCAGCGTAAAAGCGAAGGCCGCACTATCGACAAATAAAACGGCGGCGAGCAGTAAATATATATGGAGTAAAAATATATTCTTGATTTTCATTTATTTCGTTATGTCTTTGCGTTATCTTTTTTGCCGGAGCTCTGCTGCTTCCTGTATTCGCGCATATACTCTCTCATATACGAACGATGGCGTTCTCTGTGTTCTTCGCGGTAAAGCTTAAGGTATTCCTGGTGTTTCTTGCGCCAATCCAACGAACGCTGGCGGCACGTCTCTTTCCAGGAAGAATCCTGCGTTTCTTTATACTTGAAATAATGCGGGTTCCTGTCGCGCCATTTCTTCATATTTTCCAGCTGGCGCTGGTATTGGCACTCAAGTGAAGAACATATCGACTGGTTGGGACGGTATTTATTCGGAAGGAATGGTTTGCCGCATATACTGCAGGTCTTCTCTTCTGCCATAATGTACCTCGCTTTTATGCTTTTAGGAATATTTCCCGGGCAGCCAGAAATGCCGCCCCCAAACTGACCGCTTCGTCACCAAGTGACCCGGGTATTATCTGGATATTATCCGAACGATCTTTCAGTGATAATTTTTTTACCGTCTTTTTCATCGGATCGAGGATAAGACTCCCGGCTTTTTCTATCCCACCGCCGATAACGACGCTTTTCGGATCGAATAAATTTATAAGGTAAGCCGTCCTGAGGCCGAGGCTTACGCCGACGCTGCGCATTATGCTCATAGCGACTTCGTCTTTATCTATTGCGGCCTGGGCGATTATCTCTACCGTTATGTTCTCCATCTGCGCTTTCGCAAGCTCTACCATAGAAGTGCCCACGCCCCTGGCAACATCGCTTTTCGCCAGGGTTACCGCGCCCAATGCTTCGTCCCACGGGGTAAGATATTTCGAATCGGCGCCCGATATCCTCTCGCCCGTCTCCTTTACCACCACCCCGCACCCTATATCGGAATACATATACAAAAGATCCCCTCCGGGTATTTCTTTGTTAAGGTCTTTTTCCCCGAATGCAGCACAGGAGGCTTCGTCCGCCACAAAGACCTCCACGTTGAACTTCTCTCTGATCTGGCTGCTCACACTCGCGTTATCATAAGCGCTCGTCCCGACACCGATAGTCCTGAGTTCGCCTTCGTTTAAGGCCGCCTTTTTCATCATATCGTCTATCAAAGAACATACCTCACCCATCACTTCTTTAAGGGTGCGTCCTTTTTTAGGCGCCTGGGCTTTCCCGGCCACCGCCAACCCTATGTCGGTCAATACGGCGCGGATAGTGTCGGAGCCGATCTCCACCCCGACAACGCGGTTAGTCTCCTTATTAAGCTCGACGAGCTCCGGCTTCCTGCCGCCGGTCGATACATCGAATCCTTTTTCCATTATAAGTTTCTCGTCGATATATTTTTTGATGTAATTTGATACAGATACTATATTGATACCCGTGATCTTTGAAATTTCCGTCCTGGAGATTATGCCTTTTTTAGTTACGAGGTCCAATATCTTGAGGCTCTTTAGATCTTTTTCGGAAAGTTCATGAAAGGTGAATTGGTGGATTTCCTTTGTTTTCATTTTCTTAACTCCATAAAAACATAATAGCAATTATAACTATAAATAGTTAGTAACTAACTTTTTAAAGTATACATTATGTGTTTGGAAAAGTCAAGGCAGCCGGCTTTCGTATATCTTCTTGGCGCGCTCCCGTAAAGCTTTAGCCTCTTCGCTCCTGCCAAGCTTTTCATAAAGGGCGGACATGTTGGATAGTGTCATGACAAGATCGGGGTGCTCCTGACCGAACGATCTTTCGGTGATATCGAGAGCTCTCTTGTAGAGGGCTTCGGATTCCTGATATTTATTCATGTATGAGTAGACCGTAGCGAGATTGTTAAGGTCTGTGACGAGAGCAGGGGAATCTTTACCGAAGGCTTTTTCATCTATCGCGAGGGCCCTTACGAGAAGCGGCTCCGCTTCCGAGTATTTTGCTTCATTGGTATAGACGGTGGCCAGGTTGTTAAGGCTTACGGCGACACCTCTATTGTCCGAGCCAAGATTGTGCTCGTTTATCTCCAGCGCTTTTCTTAAAAGGGCTTCCGCTTCGGGGAATTTTTTCTGGGCGGCGTATATCCTCGCCAGGTCATTCGACGCGGCGGCTATTTCGGGTGAATACTTATCGAAGACGTTATTGTAGAGATCGACCATTTTAGTGTAAAAGACCTCTGCTTCGGAGTACTTGCCCTGGGATTCGTACAGGTTTATAAGGTTCTTGAGCGTAGCGATCGTATGCGGGTGGAGCACACCCAATTTTTTCTCATCCATCTCGAGCGCACCGACCAGGACGCCCTCCGCTTCCGGATACCTACCCTGGTTGGAATATACGGTCGCGAGATTATTAAGGTCGTTCGAAACTTCGATCGACTCTTCCCCGCATGCCGACTTATCTATACTGAGGGCTTTGAGGATAAGGGGTTCGGCTTCCGCGTATCTTCCCTGGTTCGAATATATGGCGGCCAGGTTATTCATATAAGCCGCCGCGGCGCGGTTCATGGGGCCGAAATTCGTCTCGTTTATATCGATAGCTTTTTTAAGAACGGTCATCGCCTCGGGATATTTCTTTTGATACGAATAGACCGTTGCAAGGCTATTGAGATATTTTGCGGCGTTCGGGTGCTCCTGACCGAACGATCTTTCGGTGATATCGAGAGCTCTCTTGTAGAGGGCTTCGGATTCCTGGTATTTATTCATGTATGAGTAGACCGTAGCGAGATTGTTAAGGTCTGTGACGAGAGCAGGGGAATCTTTACCGAAGGCTTTTTCGTCTATCGCGAGGGCCCTTACGAGAAGCGGCTCCGCTTCCGAGTATTTTGCTTCATTGGTATAGACGGTGGCCAGGTTGTTAAGGCTTACGGCGACACCTCTATTGTCCGAGCCAAGATTGTGCTCGTTTATCTCCAGCGCTTTTCTTAAAAGGGCTTCCGCTTCGGGGAATTTTTTCTGGGCGGCGTATATCCTCGCCAGGTCATTCGACGCGGCGGCTATTTCGGGTGAATACTTATCGAAGACGTTATTGTAGAGATCGACCATTTTAGTGTAAAAGACCTCTGCTTCGGAGTACTTGCCCTGGGATTCGTATATCGAGCCCAATGAACGCAGGCTGTCCGCCGCTATAGCGTAATTCTTTTTTGGCTCATCCTCCACTATAGAAAGAGCGCGCCTTAACAACGGCTCCGCGGCATCGTTCTTCGCCTGGGAAAGATAGGCGATGCCCAGGTTATTGAAAGCCGCCGCCGTGGCCGGGTGGTTCGGCCCGTACATCTTTCCGTTCAGCTGGATCACGCTTTCCAGGAGCGGCTCCGATTCGGCGTATTTCTTCTGGTAAGAATATGTCACGGCAAGGCTGCTCAATGTCCTGGCCAGTTCTCCCTGGTCATGTCCCGGGTTATTCTCCATTATGGTAATGGCCCTTTTGTAAAGAGTTTCCGCTTCCGGGTATTTATTCATATATGAATAAACCGCGGCAAGGTTGTTCAGATCGGTAACAAGGCCTGGGGAATCTTTGCCTAAAGCCTTCTCGTCTATCTTTACGGCCCTTATAAGAAGCGGCTCCGCTTCGGAATATTTTGCTTCGCCTATATAAACAGCGGCGAGGTTATTGAGCGATATCGCCACGGCATGTTCTTCCGGCCCGAAATTGCGCTCGTTTATCTCCAGGGCTTTTTTAAGCAGGACTTCGGCGTCGCGGTATTTCTTATTCGCTATATATATTTTTGCAAGGTTGTTCGCGGCCACCGCCGAGGATTTGCTAGAGCTGGCGCCCGATTTTTCATATTCCTTTATAAGCTCTTCATAAAATGGCCCGGCCGCGTCGCCCCTGCCGGCTTCCTCGTATAAATTTATCAGGAGATTAAGGTCAGGGACCTTGTCCGGATAATTTTCGCCGTGCGAGCGCCTGTCGATGGCAATGGCACGCTTGATAAGAACTTCGCTCCTTTTAGGCTTATTCGCCGCTGCGTAAAACCTTGCAAGGTTTCGCATCGCGGCGGCTATGTCGGAATAATTTTTGCCGCTTATCGCTTCGCCGACCGCCAGGGTGCGCACGGCCAGGGCTCTTTTCAGCGCAAGCTCGGCTTTCGGATACTGCCCTTGGGATGCATATATTTCGGCGGCATTGGTCAGGGATACCGCCTTATCCTGGGCGGAGGCGGAAGATGCAAAATAGACGAGAAAAAATAAGGATAGCGGGATCCGGAGGATCGATCTGTGATAATACTTTTGCATATTTAATTTGTCGAACCGGTCAGAATGGGCACTGCCTGAGCCTGCGTCGCGTCAAGATCATCGCCTTTTTTGGTCAGGCTTTCTATAACACTGGTAAAAAGCTCTTTCTGCGCCGTCAGGTCGCTGATCTTCTTCTCGAGCTGCGCGGCATTCTTGTTTATCGCTTCTTTCTCGGCAGCCGCTCTCACGAGGTTCATCTGTATTAAAGATATCTCGCCTTCTTTAGTAGCGACGTTCTTGCGCATCTTTTCGTTCTCTACCACGGCGTTCGACACTAAGTATGCTGTAATACCGAATATGGTAATGACGAGCAATATCAAAAAAGACGCCCGTGTTTTCAGCGGCGGCGTGCCGCTTATGACGGAAGCGAACTCATCGTCTTTAGCGCCTATCTCACCTACGTCCTCGGCCGTCAATTTCCATGGCAGCGCCGGCTCGTGCAGTTTCGTTTTCGGTATCTCTGTCGCTACGTTGGATTCGAATTTTTTCTTCATTATCTATTCCCCCTGAATTTTTTAGGCCGGGACCGGGACATTTTCCGGCACCTTGTTAACTTCCTCGACTAAGCTCCTTATATCCGAGGCCACCTTAGAGTCCGGGTACAGTTCGAACACGGACTTGCCCATGCTCGAGGCGTCGATTATCTCGTGAGATTCGTTTATGACTGTCTTGAGCGCGTATTCCGGATAAAATTTATGCACCGCTTCTTTGCATTCGCCGCAGATAGGATACTGCGGATTGAACCGGTTTAAGAATATGTGTATCTTCCCCAGGTAGAAATTGAAATCCGTTTCGATCGACGCGAGGGTTTCCATGAGTATCTTCAAACCGTGGAACGAAAGGAAATCCGCCAGGAGCGGTATCAATATCTCGTCGGAGGCAATGATCGCGTTAAGGCTCAATAGGTTTATGTTCGGCGCGGAATCTATGATGATGAAATCGAAATCCCGCTCCACTTCCTTCAATACCTGCCGCAGCCTGAATTCCCTAAGATGCATTTTGAATAGCGGCACCTCGAGGGCCGAAAGCGAAAGGGATGATGGGATCAGTTTCAATTCGGGAAGAGCGGTGGGGATGATGATGTCGCTTATCTTGCCGTCCGATAACATTACGGTGTAGAGGCTCTTTTCCGGATGCGGAAGATTTTCCTGATTTAAACAGGCCGTCAGGTGCGCCTGGGCGTCGAGATCGATCATCAGGACGCGTTTACCCATGTTCGCCAGGCAATAACCGTAAGCGGAGGATATGCTCGTCTTGCCCGTACCGCCTTTATAGTTAAGGAATAATTGTTTCTTGGCAGAGAATGTCGTCACTATTTCACTTTAAGGCGATAAGCCTTTATTTTTTGCCTTAGATCGTTAACTTCTCTCGATATCTCTTCGCAATATTTCAGGTCGATCTGTATCTTTTTATCGCGCGATTCGATCTCTCCTTCTAAACGCTGGATATTCTCGTTCAATTCCTCTTCGGCCTTATCTTTCGCTTTTATCTCTTCCTGCAATGCCTCTATCTCTGTCCTGAAAGCCGCTATCTTCTCCTCGACCGCCGCCTTTTCCGCTTCCAGGTCCTTGAAGGCCTTGGCCTGCTCGCTCTCGACGTGCCTGATCTTTTCTTCCATATCGGATTTCGCGTTCTCCGCTTCCTGCACTTTGAATGACGACTCTTTCACAAGATTGTCGAGTTCCAGATTCGCGTCTTCCGTCTCTTTTATGCGTTTATTTTTAGCGTCGAGCTCTATGTTAAGCTGCGCGATCTTGCCTTCGAGTGCCTTTTTGCTCCTCTCAATCGCCTGTATCTCGAGGTTCATCTCTTTTCTGGCGTTCTCGATATTTTTATTGCATATCTTTTCGGCCTCGGCTATCTTCTTATTTCTTGCCTCGCCTTCGGCGGTGAGTTCCTTAACCTTGACCTGAAGCGATTTTACCGCATCCTCGGAAGCCTGTAGGCGCGCGGCGAGTTCCGATCTGTCTTTCTCGAGGTTCTTATAGGCCTTTTCGCTGTCGGCAAGCCGTTTATCCCTGTGCTTTACGGTATCTTCCAGCTGGCCGATACGGCCGGCCTGTTCTTTCACTTCTTTAGTGGCGGCGTAAAGTTTGGACCTTAAGCCCTCCATATTGGAGACCGCTTTTTCTTTTTCCGTGCGGTGCTCTTCGACGGCTTTTTCATGCTCTTTTATCTTCTTGGCGTACTCAAGCGATTCTTCCAGCTTCTTCTGGATATCCCTTATCTCTTCATCCTTTTCTTCTATCCGTATCAGCAGGCTGTCGTTCTGTTTAAGGGAATCCTCGTGCAGTTTTTTCAATTTCTTATTCTCGTTCTCGAGCGCCGGATCCTGCAATTTTTCTTTAAGTTCGCTTATTTCGACGTCCTGTTCCTTTATGCGCGCGAGCATCTCTTCGCCGCGGGAGCGCATCTCTTCGTTCTGCGCACGCATCTTTTCGTTCTGCGCGATGATCTCTTCATTGCGAGTGAGCGCCTCTTCTTTATGAGCGCGTATCTTTTCGCCCTGTTTAACCGCCTCGCTATGGACGCTCTTCAGTTCGTTTATCTCATTTTCCAAAGCGGCTATCTTTTCACGATATTCGGCGAGCGATTTCTTGAACGCATCGCTCAGCATATTCTTTTCTTTCTCTATTTTTTTCGCCGCTCCGGTCGAACCTTCGACAAATTTACCCTGCAGCTCCGCTATTATCCTGTTCTTTTCTTCCAGTTGGCCCTGAAAAGCTTCTCTCTGTAACCGGGCATCTTCCTGCGATCTTTTCAACAGGGCGTTTTCCGACTCGAGCTCGGCCAGCCTATCGACGGAGATCGTATCTTTTTCTTCTGCGGTATATTCTTCGGGGGATGCGGTGCTTGTGGTATCTTTTTCGAGGACTTTGGTGAAGATCTTCAATACTTCTTCTTCCGGCTTACCCATCTTCTTCGATAATGCGGAAAGAGAAACGCGCTTCTTCTTTCCGGAGGCTTTAGACTTCCCGCCTTCGATCTTCTGCATTATCTTCTGTTTTATTTCGCTTATTTCCATGTTTTGAGTTTCTATTTGAGCGCTTTATAGACCTCTTCCAGGGAAGCCTTCGCTTCGGAGAGTTCTTTTTTCAGCTTCTTATTTTCGTCTTTAAGGGCGTTATTCTTGGAAATGGCTTCTTCGAGGCGGCTCTCTAATTTAGCCGTATTCTTGTCCTGCGAGGCAACTCCGTCCATCATATTTCCCGCGCCGAGATTGGCGACTTTTTCCGACAGGACGAAGCGTTCCCGCTCGGAAGCGTCGAGGTCGTTCTTCAGTTTCTTTATTTCGTCTTTACAGACATTGACCCTCGATTCGGATTTGAGTATCCAGGTAACTACGAAAATCAAGGAGATACCTATTATTACGAAGAACATCGTGACATTGGCGAGGCCTGAATCTAACATATTAACCCTCCGATTTAATGGCGTAATATGGCATTTTACACCAAATATCGATCGGAAGTCAAAGTAAAATTATCCCCGGCTCTTGACGGCTATCGCTACCCTGGTGAGGCCTTGCTTGAGATCGCAGATATCCTGGAATGCCCTTTTGGAGAGGTCTATTATCCTTCCTTCTTTTACCAGCCTCTTATTGGGTCCGCGGTCGGTAACGACTACCTCCGTGACGCGCCCGGTATCGAGGCTCCTTACTATTAAAACGGTGCCGAATTTATAGAACCAGCTCGCGCAGGTCCTCTTCTCGGGATCGAAAGGCTTGCCGTTAGCCATAGGCAGGTCGGCGCATTCATAAGCATAGTAACTGGCCACGCCTTCTTTAGTAACGAGCCTTACTCCGTCGTGACTGACGATGGCGGTAGCCAGCGGCCTGTCCGCGGCAGCGAGGCCGGCAATAATAAGCGCGGTCAAAATAAACCTGGCGATCTTTTTGTTTGTCATATTTCACCGTCCTGCTTACTAAAACTTTTTACTATCTGCTCAAAAAATATCCAATGGATCTATTGAAACCATCGGATGCGTTCTTCTTATCTTTTCAACAAAAGTTTATCATATATTTAACGAAATACAACGCAATAAATCTACATTTTTCATATTTAACAGGATTGAAAACGCCTGCTTCTCTTGACTTTTAGATATTTCTACTGTATATTTACTTCGAGGTGACTTATGAGGATGTTCGCTGCTTTATTTATGGCCGCGTTATTGGTTTTCGCTGTAACTGCGGGATATTCCGAAGAGATAATGCGTACGGCGACGGTTACTCAGATAAACGGTGAGGTAATGGTCAAGGACCCTGGCCTTCACCCCTGGACCAAGGCAAAGGTCGGGGACGTTTTAAATGAGGGGTCATTCATAAAGACCGGCGTGAGGAGCACGGCTGTTTTAGGTGTGGACGGCGGCAATACCGCGACTGTAGATGTGAGCGAAAAGTCGCTCATTTCATTCGCGAAACTCACGAAAGACCGCGCAAGCGGCATGAAAAGGACTTTACTTGAGCTTTCTGTAGGCCAGGTAGTGATAAAAGCCCAAAGGCTCGACACGCCCGATTCGAAATTCGAAGTGAAAACCCCTACCTCCCTGGTAGGTGTCCGCGGTACAAAATTCTCCGTCAAGGTCGACGCACTGAGATAATCGTCGCTCGGCGCATATAGCTATTCAACATAAGGGAAAGGAATATTAAGGAAAACCGATTTAGGTTTTCCTTAAACAAATTTGGGCGATTAGCCCGCTGTGGTTTTACTGTAGGCGGCCGAAGCCAAAAAGCAAGACATATCTTTTTGGCGAAGGCCAAATTTGAATTGGCGCGCCTGGCAGGATTCGGCTACTTCGGCGTCCGGAGGCCGCCTGCGTAGCCAGCCGTCTCGCTGTCGGTCGGAGACCTTTTCCTCGCTTTGCTCGGCGCTCGCCGGCTTCGAATCCCAGACTTTTCTGAAGTGGGATGGCGCGCCTGGCAGGATTCGAACCTGCGACCACCTGGTTCGTAGCCAGATACTCTATCCAACTGAGCTACAGGCGCATCGTAAAAGCGGTGCTGCTATATCGCTATTTAACTATACTTCCGGTAACAACTTCGCGGTCGGGAGTGACGATCGACAGCCCTTTTTCATCGGACGCCGCAAGCAGCATTCCGTTACTCTCGACGCCGCGCAATACCGCGGGATCGAGATTATCGACTAAAACCACTTCGCGGCCGATCAGATCCTCTTTTTTATACGAATTCTTTATGCCCGCTACTATCTGTTTGGTCTTATCGCCCACCTCGACGATAATAACATAAAGCTTGTCCGCGTTAGGATGGTCGTTCACTTCTTTTATTTTCGCTATCTTCAGCTCTATCTTCCTGAATTCTTCGTATGTAGCCATTGTATCCTCTCGAATATTTTACATATAATAACACGGCGCGGCCCGGTAGACAAGGTCAAACAATGGGTGAAAAAATAACAGCCACCCTTAGGCTATGCCGCCGGATGGCTGTTATTATAATGCTATTTTTAAATTATTCTACTACCTTTATAGCCGATGCTTCTTTTGTGCCAGCTTTGGATTTGATCTTCAGCTTGTCGCCTATCTTAAGCTGGTTCAAAGTCAGGACGTCTAAAGTGGCCCCGAGGATCTTTGTGCTCTGGGTAACCGTATAATTCATGGCTTGCCCGGTCTGATCCGTCACCGTTATAGTGCTATTGGCAATGCCTTTTGCAGGCTCAGCTAACGTTACGTTAGTTAAAGTGCCAACTGCGGCCGCTGTATCAGAGGCCACTCTCTTCGACTCGTCCATCATTTTATTTGCCGGAGGAACAGTCTCCGCAAATGCCGCACCCGCTACGAACGCGAGCAATACTACTACCACTGCTAGCTTCTTCATCTTACAACCCCTCCCTTTTGTTTGGTCAAATTTATTATCAGTTCTTTGTAATGAGTTACATTATATGCTTCGCGTTATACCATATGCAAGAACAAAATGATTTATTGCTCCATCAGGTTTATCTTCAGTTTTCCGAAAATAACTTTCAGTATCTCGAACCATAACACGCTCCATATGCCCGCGGCGAGGCATATGAAAATGTCATCGGGATGGACCGCTCCGAAATGGAACATCTGCCTCAGGAACGGCACGTATACTATGAGCGCCAGGAATATGACCGCCAGCCAAAGGACATGGACGAGCGCCTTATTCGATACGGAAAAGAGGGATATTATCCCTTTTGTCCACGACCGATTCGTAAGTATCAGGCAAAGGTTCGATATTATAAGCGTGACAAAGGCAAGGGTCCTCGCGCCCTCCTCGGTCTGCCCGAAACGGAGCGCGACGAGAAATACGGCTATTACCGCGACCAGAGACGACAGCCCCTGGAAGAAGCTTAAAGCGAGGAGCTTCTTACCGAATAACGACTCGCCCGGTTTTCTCGGAGGCCGCGTCATTATGTTATTTTCCGCCGGCTCGGACTCGAAGACGACCGAACACGCCGGATCTATTATGAGTTCGAGAAAAACTATGTGCGCCGGGAAAAGTATGATGGGCCAGCCCATTATCACGGGTATAAGCGTAGCCCCGGCTATCGGGACGTGGACGCTGATTATATATGCCATCGCTTTCTTTAAATTATCGAATATCCTCCTGCCGAGCTTCACGGCTTCCACTATGGATGAGAAATCGTCGTTGAGTAAGACGATATCCGACGCCTCGCGGGCCACGTCCGTGCCGCGGCCGCCCATCGCTATGCCGATCTGGGCGCTCTTCAGGGCAGGCGCATCGTTAACGCCGTCGCCCGTCATCGCCACCACTTCACCGCATTCTTTAAGCGCGTTCACTATTAAAAGTTTCTGCTCGGGCTGTACCCTGGAAAAGATATTCACCCGTTTGCATTTCTCCTGCCAGTCTTCGGGGCCCATCTTCTCGATCTCCGGCCCGGTAATGATCTCCGCGGGGTTTTTAAGCCCTATCTCCATCGCGATATTCTGGGCGGTGATCGGGTAATCGCCGGTTATCATCACTACCCGTATCCCCGCATTGTAACATTCCTGCACCGCGGCAGGGACGGCGGGGCGGATGGGATCGGCCAGAGCGATAAGCCCGATAAATTTGAAATCGAAATCGTGCTGCGATGAAGGCAGCTTCTCTTTGGCAAAGGTCGCCTTAGCTACGCCCAGGACGCGGAGGCCCTGGCCGGCCATTTCGTTTACATACACAGCCAGTCTCTTTTTTTCGTCGTCGGCGAGATGGCAAAGGTCCTGGATGGCTTCGGGCGCGCCTTTCGCCGAAACGACGAAGCCTTTTTTGTCGGGCGTTTCCCAGACGTGAGAAAGGGCCATGATGTTTTTCGACAAGGGATATTCTTCTATCAAAGGCCAGTCTTTGTGGATGTGTTCGGTATTATAAAGGGTGGTGTAGCCCAATTCCTCCAGCGCTTTTTCCATCGGGTCGAACGGGTCTTTTTTGCTCGCCAATATGCCGTATTCGACGACTTCGTGGAATCCGTCCGGCAGTGCCGGGTCGTCTCCGTCGCCGATAGTGTAAAGATCCCGGCCGTTAAAGAGTTTTTTTATCGACATCCTGTTCTGCGTAAGCGTCCCTGTTTTATCCACGCACAGGACCGTTGCCGAGCCGAGTGTCTCGACTGCCGCTGCCTTCCTGGTCAGGACGTCTTTTTTGGAGATCCTCCAGGCGCCGAGCGCCAAAAATATGGTGAGCACGACGGGAAATTCTTCCGGCAGCATCGCCATCGCCAGGGCTATGCCCGTGAGAAAACTCTGCAGCCAATTACCCCTGGTCAGGCCGTAGACAATAACTACCATAACGCAGAGCAGGATCGCTATCGCAAATATCGCCTTTACCAGTTTGCCGGTCTCGCTCTGCAGGATCGTCGGCTCTTCCTTTATCTCGCCCAGTGCCTTGCCGATCTTCCCCATCTCCGTGGCCGCGCCGATCGCGGCGACCTTTGCCACTCCCTGCCCATGCACGATAAGGCTGCCGGAATACAGAAACGGCGTATCGTCGCCGCCCGGCCGCCTGAATTCGGCCGCCTCGCGCCGCTCGGCGATCTTGCGGACCGGCACCGACTCGCCCGACAGGATCGACTCGTCCGCGGTAACGTTCATCCCCCACAGCATGATAGCGTCGGCCGGCACCCTGTCGCCTTCGCGGATGATGATGATATCGTCCCTGACGACCTCTTTGCCCGATATCCTCTTTTGTACCCCGTTCCGGATGACAAGAGCCCTCGGGCTGGACAGGTCCCTTAAAGCATCTATGGCCCGCTCCGCCTTACCTTCCTGGTGTATCGTAATGCCCATTACGACAAAGACAAACCCTAAAAGCATTGTCGCTTCCTTTATATCGCCCAATATAAGGTATATCGACCCGCACGCGACCAGCAGGAGAAACATCGGCTCTTTAAAAACCCCGAACGCTATGACAAAGATATTTCTCTTCTTAGCGGCGGCCAGTTCGTTATAACCGTCCCGCTTCAGCCTCTGGGCGGCCTCATCGGCAGTCAGTCCTTTGATATTTTTCAGATCAAGTTCTTTTATTGGCATTTTTTGATCCGTTTTCTAATCCGGATAAATTTCATGATGACTATTATCGCTGCATAAGCCGCGCAAGCCGAGATGGCCGCTATGGCCAGATACCCCGTCACGACCGGCAGTATGATCTCGAGGGCGGATAATTTAAAAAAACTGGAAATGTGAAAATCTTTTAAGAGCGCCGTCCACCGGGAGCGAATAACGTCGGCGTTCATGCCGAAGATCAGCGACCCCACTTTTATGGAAAATAAAAAGGCGATCACCGTTATCCACGTATTCGTGACGAACCCTCCCAATAACGCGCTCGCCCTGTTCACTTTAAAAATAAAAGCCAGCAATAAAGCCGCGAGCGGGCCGGCGAAAGGCATAATACCGGCGAATACGCCCAGGCCGAAGCCGACCGCTATTTTATGAGGGCTGTCGTTGATCCTCACCAATTTTACGTAGATCAGTTTAAAAAATCCGGCTATTTTGCCCAGCATCGTTTTATTCATATTTTTTGGGGTAGGCCTCAATTATATGCCAATGCGGCTGCGGGTGTCTATAAATTTCCGTCGGAGGCGTTAAAAGCCGCCGTAATAGTTATAAGTCAAAAGCGACAGGCGCGAAATGAACCGTTTTGTGAGCCGGGCCGTAGAATATCCGTGTTTTGTAAGGACACAGATCAGAAAATCGCCTTTATCGGTGTAGACGATGCCGACATCGTGGCAAACGCCGTTCTCGAGCCCTGTTTTGTGCGCTACCGTAGTATCGGCAGGTAATTTTTTTGGTATGCGATCGTTGACTTTCTGCTCAGCCAGCAGTTCCAGGCATCTTTTCGACACCCTTGCGTTCAAAAACCTGCCCCGGTACAGCTTTTCCAGAAGATAAGCCATGTCGGCGGCGGTGGTATAATTCTCCACCCCTCTCTTCCTGAGCCTAAAGTCCATCATCTTGCGGGAGAGGTTGGTGTGTTTCAGCCCGAATTTCGAAAAGTACCGGTTGAGCTCATCTATCCCCATCCTGTCGATGAGCATATTTGCGGCCGTATTGTCGCTTTCGGTGATCATGGCGTAAAGGAGGTCTTCTATTTTATACCTCGACCCGGTTCGCGCGTTCTTAAGCTGCCCCGATCCGTCCGCTTTGTCGGATTGCTTCAATACTATAGTATCGCTAAGCCTGAACTTACTCTCTTCGGCGGCGGCGAAATACGCCATCATGACCGGTATCTTCACGAGGCTTGCCGACGGTATCGGCATATCCCTGTTCTCGTCTATCTGCCAGTTCATGTCGAGGTCTTTTATGACAATGGCGGCGCGGCCGTTATAACCTTTCGTGGCTTTTTTGACGTACTCCTTAAGCTTTGCCCATGATGCCTTGCGCGCCTGCATGACCTCGGAGTTCTTCTCTATCGATTCGCGGCAGGTATCATATAGGAATATCCCGGCAAAAACGAGCGGTATAGCCATGACCATCGTTAATAATATTTTATTCCGTTTGCTCATACTTATTCCGGTTCATATGCGATTTTATCTGTATAGAGGAAGGAATGAAAGGGCGGCCCATACCACTGCCGTGGTCATCAGGCCCGCCGCCAGCCCTATCCCGAACCACCTCAGGAAGGTTATTTTTATATTCTTCTGTTTTTCGAGTATCCCGAGCGCGACGATATTTGCCGTAGAGCCTACCAGGGTTATGTTCCCGCCCAGGCATCCGCCGAAAAGAAGCGCCCACCACAGGACCTGCGGATCGACTCCGGCCAGTTTAAAGCTCTGTATTATGGGAATGAAGGCGGCCACCAGGACGACGTTGTCGAGGACGGCTGAGCCTGCGCTCGCTATCCAAAGGATCGATCCGGAGAGTACATTAAGGCTGCCGCTGGTCACTGTCGCCAGATTCTTCGCCAGGACGTCGGTGGCTCCCGTATATTGGAGCGTGCCGGCCTGAGCGAACAAAAAGAGAAAGAACATGAGCGTCCACCATTCTACGTCCCTTTCGATATGCTTTCTGGCATTATGCTGTTTCCATACGAATACTAAGCTGCAGGAAAGAAGCGGGGCTGCAAGAAGTACCGTGCTGGGAGCGAGGTTCCATAATGTCTCAAGGCGGTGATGCAGCGCTATTATAATAAGAGTAATGATAAATATGCCGAGCGATATCCTCAGGTCTTTCGTAAATACGACGGGCTTTTCCATCGCCTCTATCTGTTTGGCCTTGAAATGTCTTAACCTCTCGTCCATCTCTTTAAGCTGCCTGCTGTACCACGCCATACATATAAAGATGGTCACGATAAGGCACAGCGCCGCAAGAGGCGCGGCTTTGATCAAAAAATCTTCGAATGTCAGCCCGGATTTCGTCGCTATCAATATGCCTATGGGATTACCGAGGACGGTCGCGGCGCTTCCTATGTTAGTGGCGAGAACGGAGGTGATCAAAAACGGCACGGGATCTATCTCGAGCCGGTCGCAGATCTCGAGTATAGCCACGATCATGAATATTATAGACGTCACTTCGTCCACCAGCGAAGCCATCACCGCGGAAACTATCGAAAGTATTATGATAAACTTTTTCGAGTTAAGCTTCTTTACCCCCAGGAGCAGATGCGATATCAGATTAAAGAAACCGTTCTCTTTTAAAAGCCCGACAAGCACCATCATGCACGCCAGAAATAAGATCACCTCTATCGAAGCGAATTTTACAAAATGCGCTATGTCCAGCGTCCCCGTTACGAAGAGCAGGAACGTGCCCATGAAAGCGAAACTTAAGCGGAAACTCCAGAAGAAGAGGGTGCCAAGGATAGAGGCGGAAAATATCGCTATTGCCAGTGATTGATGGTAATTAAGTCCTATTCCGTTGGACAAAAATCCTATCGAGGACGCTATCGCGACAAGTAAAATAAATTTTTTTCTCATATTTCGTTATTATATACTCTTGCAATAAGGTTGTCCAAGAATAAAAAACGCGGAACAGGCTGATCTTGAAATTAACCTGTCCCGCGCTTTTTTAAATAAATTGCTTTTACGTCCCCAGCTTCGTCTTTCCCGAATTATCGGTTGCTCCCGGGATTTTATTTCCCAGCACGTCTTTTTTCATGCAAGCCTTAGGTGCAGGCGTAGCGGCGCTTGTCGCAGCCGGCTCGCAAGGCTCGGAACACCCCTTGCCCCAGCTCTTTACGCACTTACTCATTTCGTTAAATACCGTTTCAGCGCTTGCCGGTATAGATAATGCCGCTAGCGCCAATACCGCTATAGCCACTATAAAATACTTCTTCATGCTATTCCCCCTTTCTTAATTTTTATTAGGTAAGTATATACTATGAATGGCAAGGTGGCAACAATATCTGCCGGTTTTAAAATTTATTCGTATCTCAACGCCTCGATAGGATTAAGCCTGGCCGCCTGGCGCGCGGGCCACAGGCCGAATATGAGGCCTACGCATATAGAAAACATGGTGGCCAAAAGAACAGAGAACAAGGATATTATCACCGTCCAGCCGGCAACCACTGAGATCAGGAAAGCTATCAGCGCGCCGAAAGCCACGCCCGCCACGCCGCCGGCAAACGTCATCGTGACCGCTTCTATGAGAAATTGGCCCATGATATCGGAATCTCTCGCGCCTATGGCTTTTCTTAAGCCTATTTCCCTCGTGCGCTCGGTCACCGACACGAGCATTATATTCATGATACCTATTCCTCCGACGAGAAGCGATATCGCGGCGATGGCGCCTAATAGAAGCGACATCGTCCTGGTGGTCGCCTCCAGCGTCTTTTTGATATCCGTCATATTTCTTATCTCAAAGGCGTCTTCGGTCTTATTTGCGGGTATGCGGTGGCGCTTTATAAGAAGGCCGGAGATATTATCCTGCACTTCATCCATTAAAGCTATATCGGCAACTTCCACGTCGATAGAATCTATATACTGCTTGCCGGAAAGACGGTACATCGCGGTAGTGATCGGTATGACAACTACGTCGTCCTGGTCTCTCCAGCCGGCGCTTCCTTTCTGAGGCAGGACGCCTATTACCTTGAATGAAATACGCTTTATCCTTATAAATTGGTTCAGCGGGTTGGCTTCCCCGAAAAGGTTCTTCAATACCGTGTTCCCGATCACTGCGACCCTCGCGCGGGAACGCACCTCGTCCTCCCGGAAGAACCGGCCCGCTACAGGCACAGAATCGCGCATAGCCGGATAATTTGTGCCCGTCCCCTGGACTTGCGTATTCCAGTTCTTATTGCCGTATACCAACTGCGCGCTGTCGGTCACGCTCGGCGTGATCAGTTTAACGCCCGGCAGTTTCGCGATGGCGTCCACGTCCTGAAAAGTAAACCGCGTAACCGTCCCGACCCCGAGCGATACCCCGTGCAGCCTGTGGGAACCTGGACGGATGGTCAGAAGATTCGATCCTAAAGAAGAAAGTTGTTTTTGTATGGAGGCCTGGGCGCCCGTCCCGAGAGCAAGCATGGCTATAACAGCGGCCACGCCTATCAATATGCCTAGCATGGAAAGGATGGAGCGCATCTTATGGGAAACGATCGCAAAAAAAGCCTGCCTGAAATGATCCAGCAGTTCGGCGCGCTTTGCGCCCGTCTGGGTTTCCGACAATATCGCATTCATGGATATACTTTCGTCCCCTGCCGCGTCTTTTTTTGTTCTGCCGGCCTTCTTGTCGTCGGAAATGATCTTGCCGTCGCGCATGCGTATGATCCTGTGCGCATATTCCGCCACTTCTTCTTCGTGAGTGACCATTATGACAGTTTTGCCTTTTTTATTGAGTTCCGTGATCAGTTCCATGATCTCGTTCTGGCTTTTAGTGTCGAGGTTGCCTGTCGGTTCATCTGCGAAAATTATCAGCGGATCATTGACCAGCGCCCGGGCTATGGCTACGCGCTGCTGCTCTCCCCCCGAAAGCTCGTTCGGCCTATGAAGGGCCCGTTTGGCCAGGCCCACTTCGGTTATGCGCTCCATTGCCTTCTCCTTCAGATGCCTTTTGCCGGCATATATGAGAGGAAGCTCCGCGTTCTCCAGCGATGTTATGCGCGGCAGGAGATGGAACTGCTGAAATACGAATCCCATGAGATGATTACGGAGGAGGGCCAATTGATTATCTTTAAGGTGAGTTATATTTTTACCGCACAAAATATATTCGCCGGAATCGGGCCTGTCCAGAAGGCCCAATAAATGCAATAGCGTCGATTTCCCGGATCCCGAAGGGCCCATGATAGCCACGAACTCTCCCTGAGTTATGGCCAAAGAGACTCCCTGAAGCGCTGCTACAGCCGCTTCTCCGGTAGCGTAAGTCTTCTTTATATTTTTTAAAGCTATTACATCCATTTTGCCCCGGGCCTTTTTTATTTCTTTTTTCTGGAGGGCATGAAAGGATTGCCGCCCGACTTGGCTTCTTTTGCAGCCTCGTATTTCTGGACCCTGACGAGCACTTTATCGGACTCGGACAGGCCGGAAACTATTTCTACATTTTTGTCGTCGGAAAGCCCCGTTTCCACGATCCGTTCTTCCGGCTTATTTCCCGGGCGCGCGACCACAGCGATGCGCTGTCCTTCTTCATTCCCGGTTATAGCTTCCGCCGGGACGGTCAGCACATCCTGTTTTTCGTTCTCCACTATCTCCGCGGTAGCGCTCATACCGGAGCGGAAAACGTCGGGGACCCTGTCTGGAAGTATATCGGCGTAATAGATGACGACGTTATTGACCGTTTCTGATTCATAATATATATGGTTGACCTTGCCGGTTATTTTTATCTGCGGATAAGCGTCCAGGGTTATCGTGGCTTTCTGAGCTACCTTAACTTTGCCTATATCCGTCTCATCCACCTGCGCCTGGACGATCAGATGATCGGAGAGCACCATGACCACATCGGTCGTGGCAACTGTCTGACCCGGATAATCTTTACATACGATGACTTCACCGTCTATCGGAGATATCAAAGGTGTAGGCTTATATACATCCTGCCAGTATTTAAGCTCTTCTGCACCTTTTGCCTGCGCGGCGTCGAGGAGAGCCGCTCTTTCCGTGGAACTCATCCAGGCAAGCACCTGCCCGTCCTTTACGGTATCACCCTCTTTGACCAATATCTCCTCGATCCTCCCGCCGATGGAAGGCTTTATCTCCAGCCTGTTCTGAGGCTCCACCGTTGCCGTAGCCGTTATGACATTTTTGATACTGCCGACAACGGGCGATATTTCCCTGACGATATCTTTCGATACTTTATGTTTCGTTTTAGATAATAACATCGAAGCCGCCGCGATAATTACCAGGACTATCGCTAAAATAATGAGATTCTTACGTTTTATCATAATCGAGAGTTCCTCCCTTTGCCTGGATCCAGTTAGCTTCGGCTATTAACGCGCTCGTTTGCGCGCTCAGATAATTTTTCTTCGCGCTTACATAATTATCTTCGATGATTATCCAGTTATCGTAACTTAAAAGCCCTATAGAATATTCCGCCTCGGAGATCTTTGCGCGTTCGCGCGCCGCGTCCAGATATTTCTTTTGGACATAAACATTTGCTATGGCGTCCTGCAATGTCGCCCATGTGTTCGCCATGGTATATATGATGCTGTCCTTGCCGCTGCGTTCGTCGGCCTGGGTTTGCTTCCAGGTTGCCAGAGTTTGCGCAACGTTGGCGAATTTTTTACCCCCGTCGAATATCGAAAAGGAGGCGCTCGTCCCTACCGTCCAGGCGCTCGTCTTGGGAGGCCATACATTATCCGATCTGGCGCCGGCGGCGTTCGCGTAGATCTGCGGGAAGAAGTCGGCGTTGGCCGCTTTATAGCCGTACTTAGCCGCCTCTTTTTTCTGTATCAATTGGCTTAAGAACGGGTTCGATACTGCAAGTTTTTCGAAGTCGGGCCTTACAGCCTCTTTGTCTTTTACTTCGAAATCACCGTTCGCTATGATATCGGTCGCTTGAAAATTCGAGCGGCCGATCGTCCTTATAAGCAAAACCTGCGAAGAATAAATATCCCTCTTCGCCTGCGCCAATTCGTATTCGGCCTGCGCCACGTCCGCCTCGGATTTCATAAGCGACCCTTTATGCTCCAGGCCTCCCTCATAACGCAGCTTGACGAGCGCGTAATTCTGCTGCCTTCTTTTGAGGATGCCGTCGGCCACGTTTACAAGCTCCTGCGCGTTCAGGAGATTTGCAAAAGCTGTCCTGAGATTGAGCCTTACCGTCGAGGATGTTACGTCGTAATTATACCGCGCGGCGTTTATATTCCTTTGTGCCGTGAACAGGTCATATGAAACCTTGAACCCGTCGAACAGGAGCTGTTTGCCGGTAATGTCATAGGCATATGCGATCGTCTTGGCGGCGGGATGGCTCTGCCATTTACTGCTTTCGGAGAAATTCGTATTTATCTGCGGAAGATACGCGCTCCTGGTGACCTCTTTGGCCGCGATATTCTGGTCTATCTTATCGCGGGCGGCGGCAAGGTCCGGGTTTTGGAATTTGGCCTCTTTGACACAGTTTTCCCAGATAGCTATCTCTTCGGCCTGCAGGGCCGCGGCGTTTGCCGAATAAAGAAGGACGGACGCCGCGATGATCTTTATATATTTAAGGTTCATTTTTCCTTGTTTTTATGCTCCCACATTATCCGCTTTTCCATCTTCTCGTTAAATTTTTTGAATTGCTCCGGCGTAAGTATCTTTCTCACCTCTAATATGCCGGCGAGCCTCTGGTCGGCCATCTTCGCATGCAGCATTTTCAGCTCATTATTGATCTCGTTGACCTTTTTAATGTCCATGTCGACCTTCTGCAGCTCTTCCCTCAGCTGGCGCTCTTTAGCGCGTTTGGCCTCGAAAGACGACTTCATCTCTATTCTATTCTTATTCTTGTTATCTTCCAACGCTTTTTTTTGTTCTGCGGTCAGGTTAAGGTCCCTGAATATCTCTTTCTCCCTCTTGTCTATCCTGCTTTCGAAGTCCTTCCCGTGCTGCCCGCCCCGGTCCGGAGAATACGCGTAAAGGGCCGGCGCAGAGAAGACCAGCGCCCCCATAATGATCAACGCGACGATCTTAATATTATTCATACTGCCCCCTCTCATTTTTTACATAAAGTATTTTTCTATCGTGGTGCCGAAACTGCCGTTATCGCCGTTTGCGGCGCTTGCCGAAGCCCCGGTCAAATAAGTAAAATATTCGAATTGTTCCTGCGCGCTATTACTTTTTATTTTAGCGAATGTGCCTACGGCCAATAAAAGGATGAGAATGCTGGCGATCGCCAATGCCGGCTTCGGAACATATAAAAGGCTCCGCAATTTTCCCAGGATGCCTGCGGCAAAGTTATTCCCGGACCTTTTTTCATTCAGGACCGCTTCGCGTATCCTGCGCCAGACATATTCCGGAGGATTCGCCCGGTTCGTTTTGGAAAATAATTCATTGTTCGCTCTTGCGGCGGTCAGATAAAAAGTTTTACACCCCGGGCACCGGGCCATATGCTCCTCGAGCCGGGCCTTTCGGCCGGCGTCTATCTCATTATCCAGATAATCCGTGAGTATGGCTTCTCTCGCCTTTTTACAGTTCATTTCCCATCACCTCTTTTCTTGCGCTCAATAATTTTTCCCTGGCCCTGGCAAGCCTGGAACGGACCGTATTTATACTTATTTTTAAAGTATCGGCGATCTGCCGGTAACTCAATCCCTCCAGGTTCCGTAAAATTACGCACACCCTCTGGTCGGGATTCAGCATTTTTAAGGCAATGTCCGCGATCTCCTTATGTCCCATATCGGATACTTTAGGCGCGCTTAAAACATCCCAGGGGTTAAGGTGCTTACCGTATTCTTCTCTTCTGTCCCTCTCCCTGCTGACCTTTTTCGAATGGTTAATGGCGCAGTTGACCGTGATCCTGTACACCCACGTTTTAAATGATGACTGCATTCGGAAATATTTCAGATTATGATAGACCTTCAAAAAAACCTCCTGCGTGATCTCTTCGGCATCCTGGGCATTATGGACAGTGCGGTACGCCACGTTATAAACGAATCCGGATGTTGCCCTGTAGACAGCCTCGAAAGATTTTATATCTCCCTCAGCCGATCTTTTTATGATCTCATTCGATACATCCTGCATAGGCGCCTTCTCTTTAACACATCCGGCTCATTTAACAGTTAGACAACGGGAAACACAAAAAAGTTCCGTGGCGGGTAAATTTATATAAAGGATTATTTTATGAGCGCTGCTATCTTTTTAAGCAGGTCTTCCGGGTCGAACGGCTTCATTATCCCGTCATCCGCGCCTGTTTCCTGTATTTTTTCCGGTACCTTATGCGCGGTGGCGGTGAACAGTATAACGGGTATTTTTTTCAGCTTGCTGTCGGCCTTCATCTTTTTGCACAGGACCTCGCCCCTTTCGCCTTTCAATAAGAGATCGAGCAGGATCAGGTCCGGTTTTTCTTCGAGGATAAGCTTCATGGCATCCTGCGTATTCGTCGCTTCCAGCGTGTCATATCCCGACCTCTGCAGCCTGATCTTCGCGAAGTAGAGTATGTCCTCCTCATCTTCAACTATGAGTATCTTTTTCCGCATCTTCCCTCCCGCCTCTTTTAGTCAACGGTAATATAAAACTGAAAGTGGAGCCGTGCCCCAGCTCCGACTCCACCCATATTTTGCCTTTGTGTTTATCTATTATCTCTTTGGATATGGTAAGCCCCAGGCCCGTTCCGCCGGAAGAACCTCCGTTCGCGGGTTCTATCCTCTCGAATTTTTTGAACATCCTCGAAAAGTCTTCGGATCTGATGCCGACGCCGGTATCTTCCACCGAGACCTTAACGGCGTCTTTATACAGCCCCGTAGATATGGTTATGCCGCCTTCCTTTGTGAACTTGACGGCATTATTGGTCAAATTGATAAGGACCTGCAGGATCTTGTCCGCATCGCATTGCACATTAGGTATCGTCTCATCGAGCTTCAGGGAGAATTCCAGCTTCTTCTCATGTGCCAGGCCGGCCATGATGTCGCGGCAAGACCTGACCGTGTCATTTATGTTACGCGCCTTCATCCTGAAAGGCATCTTTCCCGCCTCAAGCTTCTGGAAATCCAGGATATCATTTATAAGCCTGTTGAGCCTGTCCACGTTCTTCTTCACAGCGGTTAAAATATTTTTATTCTGCGCTCCTACGCTGCCTTCCAGGCCGTCCAAAACGATCGATATGCCTTCCTTTATGGCGGCAAGCGGGGTCCTCAATTCATGGGAGACGGTGTTCATAAAATTATCTTTCATATGTATGAGCCGCTTGCGTTCCGTGACATCTCTCAACATGGATATCAGCCTGTATTTACCTCCGATCACAGCCCGTTTCACGTTCGCCTCGACCCAGAACGTCCTGCCGGCCTTGTCTTTGGCAAGCCATTCGAAAAGCTGGGGCTCACCGTCCGCGGCAAGCTTGTAAAAATGTGTCGCGTCTTTCCATGTATAGCCGGGCTCGTCCGTCATGAAATGCTTGATATAAAGATCTTTTATGTCTTCTTTCGAAAAGCCGAACATCTCGCATGCGGCCTTATTGACGTCGACGGTTTTATACGTCTCGATGTCGCGTATCATTATTGCGTCGCTTGCCAATTCGAATATAGAGCGGTAATTGATTTCCGACATCTGGAGCGCCGCTTCTATTTTCCGGCGCTCGGTAATGTCCCTGAAACTTCCCAATAAATATTGCTTGCCCTGCAGAACGATACTCGACGCGTTGATATCGGCGTAAAAAACGGCGCCGTTTTTTTTCAGAATCGGCACATCACCTATCAAACTGGTATTCCCGCGCGTCTGTTCCGCAAATTTTTCCAAAACGCCGGGCAGGTCTTCTTCCGGATGTATATCATCTACGGAAAGGGTCGTTAACTCTATCTCTTTGTATCCTAACATACGGCAGATATTCTTATTGGCCATATAGAAACGCCTGGTCGCGGGATCCACTACAAGCATGCCGTCCCTGGCGTTGTCAAAAATAGCCCTGAATCTTGCTTCTGACTCTTTTATAAGATTAAAAAGTTCGCGATAATGGGCCTGGGACGCTTCCAATTTTTTTGTGCGCTCTTTTACCAGGGCCTCGAGCCGGCCGCGGTATTTATCCAGCTCGATGCTTCTCTTCTTCTGTTCCGTAACGTCGGTAAGCGTGCCGTAATATATAACGCTGCCGTCGGGTTGACGGCCTTTCGGCACAGACCTGCCGGCGATCCATACCACCTTCCCGCCGGGCCGCCTTATCCTGAAATCATATGCCCACGGTGTAAGCGTTTTCGCGGATTTATAGATCGATTCAAAAAGCGGTTTTGCGTCTTCAGGCAGGACCAGGCGCCAGGCTTTTGAAAAATCTTTGAGCACCTCATCCGGAGAAACACCGAATATTTTTTGTATTGCGCTGTTTATAAAAGTGAATTTTTGTTCTTCGCGCGGGCCGAATTGATATTGGTATACCACGGTGGGCAGCATATTCGTGATCTCGCGCATTTTGTTTTCGCTGTCTTTAAGGGCCTGTTCGGTCTTTTTCTGCGCGGTTACATCGACGTTGATCTCCGCGACGAGCCATTTCCCTTTTTCGTCTTTGTACGGGATGGTCGTCACCTGTATCACCCTATTTTTTTCCCTCACCAGCACTTCTTCGGTCACAACGGGCATTTTCGTCGCAAAAGCTTTCCTGATCCCGCATTTAGGGCATTTCGTACTCCTGCCCATGAAATATTCGTAGCATTTTTTTCCGGACGGGTCGCCGTAGACTTTCTGCCACTCCGGATCTATGTACACAAGATTGTAATTTTTATCGATTATATCGAGCCCTGTTTTTGTGGCTCCAAGAATAAATTCGATCCTCTTCTGCAGGGCGGTTATCTTCTCGGTGTGTTCAGCGGCGATCTTTTCGAGCCGGGCGTTGTTATCTTTCCGCGCTTTATCTTTCACTTTTAGTCTCCCTTAAAAACAAAAACCCGGACACTGCTTGTTTTAAAACAGTATTCGGGTAACATGTTTACCTGTAAAGACATACGATCCCCCTTCGTAAGCCAAATACGGAATAATGTTATATTATCCATATATTGCCGTCATATGGCAATAAAAATCGGGCCGGACGTTTAAGTCCGGCCCCGGGTGATCGTTTATAAGTTTTTACTCGTCGCTTTTTTCGCGCTCTGCTTTTTCTTCAAACCTTGCGCCTTTGCCTCCTTTATTCCGGAATTTCATTCCTTTTTTATGCATAGCTTTTAATTTATTGAACTGGTCGGGGCTGAGTATTTTTTTGAGGTTTACGTATGCCGCGACATTATCTTTGGCTTTCTGTGCCTTTAGAGCGTATTTCTGGTCTATAAGCTTATTCACGGCATTAACGTCGATCTCGTCCTTTCCCATAGCCTCTTTGATGTCCAGGGCCGCGGCTGCGATGTCGGCGTCTTCCTTTATGACATTTTTCCCGACGCTGTATTTCAGGGCTTTTACCTTTTCTATCTGTTCATTGGTCAGGCCCAATTCCGCGGCATTGTCCAGGATCATGTGGGCTTTATGGAAAAACATGTTATCCGTTCCCATCCCGCAGGACATTTTCCCTTTCCCGTCCGCAAAACCGCCTTTACGCATATTGCACTCATTGGCAAACGCGCCTGATGACGCTATCGCCAACGCACAGCACACAGCTATACAAATAACTGCGATACGTTTCATAACAGCCTCCTTTTTTTGTTATTACGTTTTTATTTTCCGTATCAGCCTTTCGAACATTAGACAGCGGGAGAAGTGAAAAAGTTTCATAGTTTTTGCCCGCATCCGGCAAACCTGTTGACAACGGCAAAGCGGTGCTTTACCATATCCTTTAAGGAGAGATAAGGCTATGAACGTGAAAAAGCTCATGGCATATTTACTGGCAGCTCTGCTTTTTTTATCGGTGAGCGCACGCGCCGACAACGTCCGTGAAACGCCGGTAGTCAAAATAGCAAGGGATAATGCCGGCGCCGTCGTCAATATCAGCACGGAGAAAATAATCCTTCTTCAGCAAAATCCCGCCTGGGGCGCGTTCGGCAACGACATCGACTCATTCCACAAACAATATTATAGTTCCGCTCCGGCGCAGACGCTCAAATTGAAGAACGTCGGGTCCGGCGTCATATTGGATAAAGAAGGCATAATAGTGACCAACGCGCATGTCGTCAATATGACCACGAATATTTTCGTCATATTGACCGACGGTACACAGGTAAGGGGCGAAGTGCAATATGAAAACCCTGAAAGCGACCTGGCAATAATTAAAATAGACCCGCCCAAGCCTTTACAAGAAATAAAACTCGGCCAGACAAAGGACCTCATGGTCGGAGAGACCGCGATAGCCATAGGAAATCCTCTCGGGCTCGAAAATTCGTTAAGCGTAGGCGTCATAAGCGGCAAGAACAGGACTCTTTACTCGCCGGACGGACGGCCTGTGATGACGGGCCTCATCCAGACGGACACCCCCATAAACCCAGGTAATTCCGGCGGCGCATTACTGAATCTGAACGGCGAGCTCATAGCCATAAATACCGCCATGGTCCAGAGTTCGCAGGGCATAGGCTTCGCTATCCCCGTCGAGAAGGTCAAAGAGGTGCTTGAAGGCTATAGGAAGAACAAAAACCTCGGGATAAAATACCAAGGCAAGTCGGCGCCCGTCCAGGCGATCTACCAGCCTGCGCCGCAGCCGCAGCAGGGCGGGGCCCGTAACATTGAAGCCGAGATGAGGGCGATGCGGGAAAAGATGGACCAAATGATGCGAAATGCGATGAGCCGCCATTTCGCCGGGCAGGATATGGGCGCTCCGAACAATGCTTTAGTCTATTCCAACGCGAAACTCACCACGGAAGAGACGCAACATGCCTATCTGCTGACTCTCGACGTAAAGGGGCTCGATAAGAATAAAATAAATATAGCGGTAAAGCCCGATTCGATAACTATATCCGGTCAAAGGTCGGAACAGGTCACACAAGACCGCGCGGGAGCCTCTTTCAACACATCCTCTATGAGTTATTTTTCTCAGACCATCCCCATGCCGCGGGATGCGGATGCATCAGCGGTAAAGACCGAGGTAAAAGGCGATGCCCTGCTTATAACATTGCCGAAGAAATAGTTTTCAGGCATTTTTCACCGCGGATACTTTTATGCTGGCTATCGCATCTTCGGCGTCTTTAAGACTCTCGAACAAGGCATCTGCGGGATAACCTGTTTGATCTATCACCTTGATTTCTTCGAACCCCGCCGTTTTTATGAACTCCATATATTCGTCTTTATCGATCGCTCCGGCTATACATCCTACATATGCCTCGACCGACTTTTTTATTTTATCCGGCAGGTCTTTTACCAGCACCAGGTCGGAAACCATTAGCCGCCCTCCGGGCTTAAGCGCCCTGAAGGCTTCTTTAAATACTTTTTCTTTGTCCGGGGACAGATTTATTACACAGTTCGATATGACCACATCTACGGAATTATCTTTTACCGGCAGGTCCTCGATCTCTCCGAGCCTGAATTCAACGTTATCGTAGTTGCCATTTTTAGCGTTCGCTCTGGCTTTCTCGACCATTTCGGGCGTCATATCTATGCCTATGACCTTGCCATTTTCTCCCACCCTCCTGGCTGCGAGAAAACAATCGAATCCCGCGCCCGCACCCAGGTCGAGAACGGTTTCGCCTTTTTTCAGCGATGCCAGCGCGACCGGATTGCCGCATCCGAGCCCGAGGTTCGCTCCGTCGGGTACGGTTTTGAGCTCGTCCTCTTTATAACCTACGTTCTTACTGATCGCCGCGGCTGAATTTGCGCCCGAACAGCATGAAGAGCCGGCACAACAGGAGCCGTCCGTCACGGCGATCTTCGCGTAATTTTCCCGGACCATCTTTTTTACGTCCTTATTTTTCATTTCTTGCCCTTTCTTATTAAAACCGCAGAATATGATTAAAAACGTAATACGCGCCGACCGCGATGAAAATACCTCCCGTGATCTTCCTGGCGTATATTTCGAGTTTTATTACCTTATTGAACCAATGGCTTAAAGAAGTGATCCCGGCCGCGATGCCGAGAGCAAATATCAATACGGGAAGACCCGTCCCTGCGCCATAGATGAACGGCAGGCTTAGGCCTATACTGCTATCCACCGCGAGCGGTATAAGGCTCCCGAAAAATATCGCGGCGGAGATGGGGCAAAAAGAGAGCGCGAATACAAAGCCCAGCAGAAAAGCGCCCGGTATCCCCGAACCGGCGAGTTTGTTCTGATGTTTTTCCGAAATGGCCGGATGCGGTATATTGAATTTGACCAGGTCCAGCAGGAATATGCCGGCCAGGATAAGGATCGGGCCTAAAGCTTTGTTCATATATTTCTGCAGGAAATTCGCGGCAGACGGCACGCTCAATACTGATTTGACGATGAGAAAACCGAGCATAGCGTATGCCAGCATCCTCCCGGCGGTATATGCCGCTCCCGATAAGAATACCATCCCGGGATGGGCTATCCTTTTGGACAAAAACGAGACGGCGGCGACATTGGTCGCGAGAGGGCATGGGCTTATCGAAGTGAGGATACCAAGCCACAGGGCGGTTAGGATTATCATCGGCTAAAGTTCCTTGAGATATTTTTCCACTTCGTTTTTAATATACCGGCGAAAGGCTTCTTTATCCCTCAGGTGTTCCCATACTTTGGTAAGGTTGTCAAATTTAACCTCCTTACCGTTTTTCACCAGGGACAATACCACGGATTTTGTGTAAAGCTTATAATCGTCCGTGAAATGTTCGTTGCCCTTCGTTTCTACATTGATCGTTTTAAATTTTACCGAGCCTGAGGCCAATTCTTTCTTGAAATCTTTTTCGATAGTTTCTTTGGTATATTGTTCGATGTTATGGCAATTTGCGCATCGGAAATTCCCGTGAAAATAATATACCGCTACGAAATTCTCGGGAGTCGTCCCGTCGCCTGCCGCGAAACTGCACGTGATCGGGATGATAAGGAACGCCGCAAATAAGAGAGTTATTATCCGCGTCATTTTTCCTCCGCGATCCATTTTTTTATCTCCTCGGCTTTGGGGATACGCCCGGTGCTTTTGACCTTGCCGTTAATACACAGCCCGGGCGTCTGCATGATACCGGCGTCCACTATTCTATTTATGTCTTTCACCTTCTCGACATCCGCGGCTATGTTGAGTTCCGCTACGGCGCTTTTTACGATCTTTTCCAGTTCCCCGCACCGATGACATCCCGGCCCGAATATCTCTATTTTCATATTCTTATCTCCCAGTTAAAATTTCGGCACAAGGAACCAGAATACAAGTCCCGCGATGGTGCCGAACACCCACATAAGCGCCGCGTACACGGCAGGCACTTTCGGTTTCACTATTTTACAGACGCCGAGTATCGACGGCAGGCTGAGCGCGGGCCCTGTCAAAAGAAACGCCATCGCGGCCCCCGTGCCCATGCCGGATTCCAAAAGCCCCCGCACCAGAGGCACCTCGACGAGCGTCGGGGTGTACATGAATACGCCCATAGCCGATGCCAGCATTATAGGCAGGACGCCGTTACCGAGGTATTTGATTATAAGAGACGGGGGTAAAAAAGCTTTTACCAGGCCTGCGCATATAACGCCCAAAAATATCATCGGCAGGACCAGTTTTACGAATTCCCATGAATAAAGAGCCGTGTTTACGAGCCTCTTGCCGAGCCCCTGGCTCTCCTGCACGACCCCCTCTGCTTCCGCTTCTATATGTACAGGTTCGGGCGGCGGCAGTCTTTTCTTTAGAATTTTCTCGGTGGCGTACCCGGTCACGATCCCCGCGGCTATGGCTACGCCAATCCTTGCCGCGGCGAATTTCCAGCCCAATAGCCCCAATGTAAGCATAACCGCCGCCGGATTGAACGCCGGCGCAGCCAGAAGGAATGTCACCGCGGGGCCAAGTCCCGCGCCTCTTTTATACAGGCCGCCGAATAAAGGTATTATGCTGCAGGAACACATCGATAATAGCGGCCCGCCGCACCCTGCTACGGCATAAGGGGCAAATCCTCTGCCGGAGCCCATGAGCTTGACCACTTTATCCCTGGGCGCAAATTCCTGCAGCGCTCCTGCGGCTATGAATGCCAGAAGGAGGCAAAGCCAGGAATGTTTTACGTAATCGACGATCGTAAAAACGATATACATGGGAATGGGTACGTTATTCTCTTCGAGAAGTTTCGCTGTAACGACCTTGTTCTCTGCCATAGTTACTTTGACGCCCGACCACGCGCCTGTCCATTCGTAGATGATTATGACGGCAAAGATAAAAACCAATATACCTATAGCGAACACGGCCTTTTTATCCATGGCTATTTCCTTTTCCGTGAAATTTTACAGCAC